>JAFGGO010000072.1 GCA_016930515.1 Promethearchaeota archaeon
AGAATTAAAAGAACTTATCAAAAAGGAAAAACGAGAGCTCCAAAAAAAGAAATTTAATATTATAAATAATCTTATTAACGATTTATATAATCATAAAAATTCACGCGAACATTTCAAGCTCATCTCAAATCAAATCATTCTATTACTTACTTTAACAAACCAGAAAAGGGGTTTTGATCTCTTCTTTGATGATAACGAAAAAGAAGAATTTGAAGATAAAGAAATTTTAAAAAATATGCTCAAAAACGAGCTTTAAAAATGGATTTTATCAACTAACCGAGTAACTTTTCCTTGATCAATGTCGATACTTTCTTTCCAGAAAGCAACATTCCACCAAAAATGGGACCCATTCGTTGTCCTCCCGAACACGCGTTTGCGGCCATGCCTGCAACATATAATCCCGGATAAATTTCTTTTGTGGTTTCTAAAAGAATTTTTTCTCCGATCTCTGCGTTCATTGGCAGTTCGCCCATGATGTTTCCTGTTGAGGTGTTTAATTTGGAATTTGGTATTTTTCTCAAAACGGTTTTTACAACTTCCACATCGTGACCCGTTGCGTCTATCACGCAATTGCTTTTAAAAGTGACTGGATCCACATGCAATTTAGCCATTTCTACAGCCGTCCAGTTAACCACGACCCCTTTAACTTCCATTTTCTCGTTAATCTTGACGTCTTCAACTGATATCAGGTTAAAGATTTTTGCTCCAGCGTCAATTGCGCCTGCCGTTAATTTTGCTACGGTTTCTATAGCGTCAGCCACGTAGTAATTTGGTTCGAATTGTTCGAGTTTTATTTTGTATTCGTCCAAGATTGGTCTTCCGTCGTCCTGTACAACGATTTTATTGAACATGATACCACCACCCAGCATCCCCCCTCCAAAAGAAAGTTTTCTTTCAAAGAGTACCGTTTTAAGCCCGCTTTGTGCCAGATATTTAGCCGCTACTAACCCTGCGGGTCCTGCGCCTGCGATAATAACATCAACCTTAAGATGATCCACAAAATCTTTAGTATAAGACTCGATGATAGCTCTAGTTATAATGGTTTCGTCTAACATATTATATCGGTTTTTTTTTGAATAGATTTATTGCTTTAGTCTTACAACCCATATAAACCCAATTACCATGAAAAACTATATAATAATCATATATTAATTGGAGAATAAGGCTGTTAAAGTGAAGCTTTGTTTTTCTCGTTTCGCAAGCGAATTGCTTGTATGGCGATTGTTTCAAGTAATCTTTGCTGGTTGGATGTAAGCCAAGGACCTTCGCAATCCACAGCTGCATATGGGATTTCTGATCTATTTGCAAGGGGACGTATAATGGCTTGGGAATTCATTGCGGGTTGACAATTAAACGAGCCAAGGTTGACAACTCCATCGTATTCGGTATTTTGAATGGAATCTAAGTATCTACCGATTATTACAGTTGTTTCCGTGCAACTATTTAAGGTCATGAATTCATGACCTTTAACCAAAATATCTTTAAACTCCGTGCCTGAATCAAACAATAAACCCGCTTTTTTCATGGCTTTTCGAAACGACTTGATTTGAGTTTCTATGATGCTAATTTTAGCAAGACTCCGCTTTGCTTTTTCTGCTTCCTTGATTTCATCATCAGATAGTTCCATTTCGTTGATTAAATCAACATTTAACTGCTGTTCTGGGTGAATTAATCCCTTTTTAAATCCAAATCTAAGCGAAGGCTCTGATAAGATCAAAGAAATTGTCTCCATAAAATCAACGATTTTAGGCACGACTTCCTTGCTCAGAAAAAACTGTTCAATTGGATAGTAATCGAACATCAAGTTTAGACCACCGATAACGATGATTTTTGGTGCTTGTTGAATGGTGGTTTTTCGTGGTATCTTGCTGATTTCTCTTGCCCATTTTATCAATCCCACTCTTGGTAGATACTTTCCTTCTTTCATTGCTTCAATGAACTCGTCAGTAATATTTTCGAAGCTCTCCATGGCGGAATCCTTATCTTCTGCGATGCAATAGAGCGAGTTTCTTGCTTCTTGAAGGTAATTTCCAATCAAGAAGAAAATGCTCTCTTGTGCGATTATTTCGCGTGGAAGGCCTAAAAATTTATTTTTGTAATTTGGTGCGATGTAATTTATTGTGTTTTTGGCGTTTAAGCGTCTTGAAATGGAATCCCATAATACAGGCCAACCACCATTCTGGCACGGACCGTGTTGGTCAATTGGGGCTCGATAAATGGTGATTTCGTCCTCGGATCGATCTTCAGAGATATCTTTAACGACCGCACCAACTAGGGCAACTGTTGCAAGGCATTCTCTTCCCGAACAGGCTTTCCTCCCGTATTGAATGATGGAAGCATCTGTTCTTGGAGCAATACGTAAGTTTATATTGTGATTTTTGTATAGGTCTAGAACGAGTCGGCTTCCATAAGTATCCCGAGCCTCGGGAAGGACATGAGCGATTCTTGGATCGTCTAAAAATACTTGATTTCCATCGCTATCCATGATATATTCGTAATCCTCTGAAAAATGGCACTGTTGGTTCGTTAATTTTTGTTTTTCTATTACTTTTTCCATCATTTTTTACATCACGCTAATATTTTGTGCTAATTTTTTATGTTGTCCCTCAATAATGTCAAGAAAAGCCTCCACGCGAGTTTCGAATCCCGCATGGGCTGTATGAGAATCGATTTCAAGGTAGCAAAACGTCGATCCTTCGAGCTCTTGGCGAAAATGGTGGTACATGATGCTATCAGGACCACAGGAAAAGCACGAAATCAGGCAAATGTATAAGTTTGGATCGTCTTGCACATGATAAATGGCGTTTTCAATTTTTTGTGTAAAAGTCCACACATTTCTTTCGTGAACATTTTTAGCTACTTTTTGTGGAAGCAAGTCAACGGGAATTGCGTGATAACCACGGCTTACAATCTTGCGAGGAAGTGCGAGATTTACCTCCGTAGGATAAATGACATAAGGTCTCCCGCCGATAACTACGGAAGGTTCCCCTTCGATTTCCTTGATTTTTATGGCTCCTAAGGTGTAATATTCCTCAATAAATTGCCGATAATGTTCTAATGCCGTTTTAGCAGCGTGTTCACCCTTTCTGGGATCAATACCCACGTTTTCTGCGATTTTAATGAGCTCGTCCATCGTAGTTTCGGAGCTTTCTTCTGAGAGACTAATATGAGGCGATAATATCTTTGTTGAGTGATCATCAAGGGCGGCTCGCACGATATCTGGGATGCCTGCCGTAGATGGACAAGTATACCCGTGAAGATAACCTGATGGAATATCGAATTCTATCACATAAGGTAAAAAGATATAATTCACATTTTTTTGTATTAGATCAATGACAGCACTGTATAGAAGTTCGCAAGGGTAACATATTGATCCCATTGATTTTATAGATGCACCTTTTATAGAATCCGATAGTACCACATTAAAACCAAGCTCGTTAATGAAGCGAGTATAAAAGGGAAATAAACTATGAGATGTAAGGGCCATTGGAATTCCTATTGTAGGTAATGGCTCATTTTTGTTTTGAGGACCATACTTTTCGTATATTAATTTGTTGCGCCATTCAATAAGATTATTACCTTCATTTATCTTCTTATTTTTACGCAATAATCTATATTTTGAACAATATCCCCCGAAAGGATAATTTTTACCCCTTATTGTCATGTTTTGGATCTCACAGAGATTATCACAAGCGTTGCATCGGAAAGTGTTTTTAACGCTTATCACTCCCTCAAGGAGTTCGTTTAACTTAAAATCACGTTCTGAGGTATCACCATCGCGTAAGAGATCCAAGGTCATTAAAGCAGTTCCAACGGCTCCCATGAGTTCTGGATGTGGGGGTACGATTACTTTTCTTTGAGAACACGATGCCATTGCCAAACCAACTGCTTTATTTAGGGCAACTCCTCCAAGGAAGAGGAGATTTTCACCAATATGGCGGGGTCCTATAATTCGAGAAATGTAATTATCTGCGATGGAATATACTAAACCCGCAACAACGTCTTCTTGTTTGGCACCTTGTTGAAGAGCGTTTCGTAAATCCGTGTTTATAAAAGCTGCACATCGTTCTCCAAACGCAATGGGTTTATTGCTATGAAGTGCGATGCTACTGATGTTTTCAACGGCAATTCCCATATCGACAGAAGCAGATTCCTCGAGAAAACTTCCCGTACCAGCAGAGCATCCTTCGTTCATGGCGTAATCAATAGGAACACCTTTAAGAAAAGATATGAATTTCGAGTCCTGTCCACCAATTTCAAATACGGTATCCACATCCGGTACTTCTTCTGTGGCGGCTCGTGCGTGAGCAAGAATTTCGTTAAAAATTAAACAATTTTCCAAGTAGACGGATACCATTTCTCGGGCCGAACCAGTTGCGCTACATTGAACAATCTCTATGGAACGATCTCCTATTTGTTCCATCAAGCTTTGGAGGCACTTTTTCGTTGCCGAAATGGGGTTTCCGAGCGTGCGCAAGTATATTCTCGCCCCAATAGATTGATCTATTATATTTAGTAATACTGCTTTAGTCGTGGTTGATCCTGCGTCAATTCCCAGTATATACTTTCCTCCTTCTTCTAATGCAATATCCTGTTCTGAATTTACTCGATAATCAATTAGCGATTCGAGATTCTTAAGAGGATCGTGCGTTTCAAATTCTATTTTTTTTGGAAGAAACCAATTATTTATGGGCAAGACTTCTCCATCTGTATCTGAAGCGATTAATGCTGCACCAAACGCCTCTAAAAACGCACTTTCTGGAAGAAGTTTAATATCAGAATTGGGAAGAAAAGATCTCAAATCCTCAATAAACACCTGATTCAATCCCACTGCCCCAGCAATCACGATTGATTTAGTTGGCCAATCTGCCGTGAGAACCATTTCGCTGACTTTTCTCGCTAAATCGTGAATTAAGGTTTTTGCTATATCTTGGGGTAAGCATTCTCCCTTGTTAAGTTTATGAGTTGCGTCTGATTTACAATGAACCGAACAACGCGTTGCGAGTTTCGTGAATGTTCCTTTCTTGCTTTCTTCTATTCCTTGATCAAGCGTTAATCCCATTCTCTGGAGTTGTTGAACAATGAACTCTCCTGTTCCTGCGGCACATTTCGTAGTGGATATGATGTTTTTTATAACACCATTTTTTATGGGAAAAACGCTGAATGTTTCTCCACCAAGTGAGAGTAACATGTCCGGCTTGAGATCGTAATATACAAGCGCTTTTTCCAAGCATTCTGCTTCTGAAAAATATGGAAGATTGAAAAAGCTTCTTGTTGCGTGTCCAGTTATAACTAATTTTGAATTTTCGTTAACTTTATATTTTTCAAATATTTTTTCTATCTTTTCTTTTGGATGCCCCTCGTGTCTTAGGACTTCGCTAAAGATCTTTCCGTCTCTCGTTTTTCTTACCCATTTGACAGAAACGGTACCTATTTCCAAGCCTTCGAAATATAAGGGATGAATTTCTTCCTTGTTAGCAAGTTTTTGATTCATGTTAACACTGTTAAATTTAATTAGAAGTAATGATTTACATTGTTCACTTATAAAGTTAAACGTCAGTATTTTTTTAAGGTTTACGATACTAATACACAGTAGTACTCCCGTAATATTATAAAATCATGAATATTGATTTTAAAGGTGACTTGGATTTTATATACTTCATAATAAGAATAAACAAAAAATAAAAAAAAAAGGAGTTATTGATTACATTTAATCTCCTTTAAGAGCTATGGCTAAGATACCGCCAAGAATGCATAAAATTGGATCTACAAAGAACAAGGTGCTATTAAAGGTTAAAGCCATTGTGCTTCCTCCAGCTGCAGTTAAATCAAGGACACCAACTGGTATGAAAGCTCCGACTAACGCCACGCCACCTGCAATCAAGAGGATAATTCCTCCTGGCAAACCTTTTTTAAATGCGACAATGGCCCCAACTAAGGCTAGAATTCCTAACACCAGAGTCATGATCAGGTTCAAGTAAAAGAAGGTGGGATCTGCTCCTAGGGTTGCCCAGGATTCTCCAGAGGAGCTTAGTAAGAATTCAATCGCACCAATACCTAACATGCCTATAACTCCTGCGATAGTCAGCATGATTGCGCCAATTAACCCAATAACAGCTCCAGCTACTGATTTACCCATTTTTTTATTCACGATTTTTTCTTTGATTAATACCATTTCTTCTTATTGAAATGATACACAATAATTAGTATACATTCTATATAAATGTTAAAAGATCAAATCTGACATTATTATCAATAAATGGTTAAGAATTCATTACTTCCTTAATCTCAGATTGGATTTTCTTGACTCTGCGACGAGCCTTGAGTAAGATTTCTGTCCTACCGTATTTTAAAATCCATTTTTTAAACCTTTCCTCGACGGTAACTTCTTTTTTTCCCGTCATGTACTTGTCAGCGAGGCAAACTATTTTTTCTTCCATTGTTTCAGGCAAGTAATTCTTTATAGGAAGCCCGACTTCTCGAGCGTCATCTTTATCCAAGCCTCCGAGAATATGTCGTTCGCAAATCCTTGCTACGCTTTCGGGAAATCCACGTTTTTTCAAAATTTTCCCACCTTCGATACCGTGATCAAAACCATGAGTTCTAGTTCGTCCTATATCGTGTAATAATGCTCCGATTTCGATTAATTCGATATTTAATTCAATTTTGGATATTTGCTTTGCGATTTCCAAGGCTTTTTTAGCTACTGCGTGAGAGTGATAACGGATGGAAAAGGGAAGTTTTAAAGTCCTTATGAGATCTAAAGCAATATTCCGATTTGGGATTATGTTAATTTCATCCATAGTTTTCAAAGAAGCGTGTATCAATTATCTAAAAATATTAACATTGTATGTATTATGAAGAAAAAATCTTAATTATCTATCTATAAATCCTCGTAAGGTCCAGATATTAAACCACCGATCAATCCTCCAAATACACCAGCAATTAGAGCAATAAAAATCCCTCCCAATGTGTAAATAAGATTCGTCGTGAATAGTGACATTAGATCGACGGCAGCGAGTACACTAAGCAAGATCCATAACAAAAGATCTATTACAACCAAGATCAAGCTCGTGGTAACGCCCCTCTTTCCTCCCTTTGCAATCGTGCCACATAAATAACCAAGCAGGAGCCAAATCACGAATTGAGGTGCCAAAAAACCTAAAGGCGTCGGTTGACCTGTAAACATGGAAATGGCGTCGAATCTAAAGTTCGCTTGAAGCATTAACGATAATATAAATATCAAATTTCCTCCAGACGCATGCTGGATTTGCACGATAATCGTTCCAATATTGAAGATGTATAATGTAAAAAACGATAGTATGATCGGAATCAAGAGCGCAAAAACCAAGCGATAATCTAATTTAGACGCCATGATATACTTAAAATTTGTTATTGATGATCAATATAAGTGAGATTATTAATTTTAATATATCGATAATGAAAAAACCAAAAATTAATTATTGATCCAAAATTACTCAACCATAATAGCACATAATAGTACAGCATTTAGGCGATTTTTGCTTGGCTAGAAAGAAAAAAAAAACTAAAGAAGAAGAAGTAGACGCTGAAACTGCCGATTCTGACAAAGAGACTGGAGAAAAACCGTCCAAAAAGAAGAAAAGTCAGGATGCGATGGATATCGAAGATTTCGAAGAAGATTTTGAAGACGATTTGGATCTAGATCTTGAAAAAGAACTCGAACTTATAGATTCGGAAACCGTTCAAGAGGAAGATAAGATCGTGGATCAAGATGAGCAGATAAAACAACTCTATTTATCCTGCGGTATTCACATAGGAACCAAGCTCTTGACGGGCGACGCAAGAAGATTCATATACCGACAAACGAATTACGGTTTGTATGTAATTGATTTAACGCAAACGGCTGAACGATTAGCGGTTGCTGCAAAATTCCTGAGCAAGTATGTAGAAGAAGGAAGCGATAGAGTAATCGTGTGTTCGGTCAGGAGATACGGTAAAGAACCCGTAAGAAAGTTCTGCGAAGCCTTAGGGTGCCGTGCGATTACCACACGATGGATCCCTGGAAGTATATCGAATCCTCAAATCGAAACTTACATAAAAGAAGCAGCCGTCATCGTTATCGTGGATCCTCACGCAGATAAAGGCATCTTGAAAGAAGCACATCTCGCCCGGATCCCGGTGGTTAGCCTATTCGACACGGACGATACTCTCGCAGGGATAGATTTGGCCATTCCCGCAAATAATCGCGGGAAAAAGGCTTTAGGTTTGGCATTTTGGATTCTTGCGAGGGCAATAATGTTAGAGCTTGGAAAGATTTCGAGCGAAGACGAGTTCCCATATACTCTCGAAGATTTTACCTCCAATATTGTTCCGATGTATCGAGGAGATCAATCACAACAACAAAGAAGCCACTCTTATTAATTTTATTTACTACCTCTAATTTTAAAATATACTCATTTCTGTTTTGGTTTATATTAACCATTGTATTTAAAAATGGAGTTAATATTTGAAAAAAATAGCTTTTATTTTAGAAAAATATAATTTTTTATAAGACTTTTTCGTACAATTCGCTAATACTTTTGTATAATTGTGCATTGTTCGATATCTTTAGGAGATTTTTGCCAACAAGGTTAAACTTGCTTATTTCATCGTCATAAGGAACCACACCAAGGAATTCCACTCGATTATCCCCTATTTTTTCCACGCGATCTTTTAAAACGCTTTCTGTATCGCTTGGAAACTTGTTTCCAAGGATCCAAATCTTTTCGAACTTGAGATTTACTTCCTTGCTAACTTCGATAATGCGTTCCATGGTGTGAAGTCCCATCTTGCTTGCGTCAGTAACAATGACGAGGTCTGTCACGTTCCTTCCTGTTTTTCTTGCGAAGTATTCAAGACCTGCAGGAGCATCGATAAGAACAAGATCGTAATTTTTAGCGATCACATCAATTACTTGTTTTAAAGTATTATTCACGCTACAATAACACCCTTCTCCCTCGCTACGGCCCATTTCGATGATATCAAACTCGTCCTTTTCGATGATGGCGTCAAAGACTTCGGATTCAATAATTTGATTTTTTGGAACATCCAAGGGGATTTGTCGTTTAGCGATCTTTTCCTTTAGTTCGGTCATCTTTCCACCAACCGTTTCTTTAAATCGGATTTCTTCTCCAATGATATCCGCAACATTGGCGTCTGGATCTGCGTCAATAACTAGGATGTTCTTGTATTTCTTTGTATTAAGCACGTGTTTTAAAAGCATGATGAGCAGGGTAGACTTTCCCACACCTCCTTTTCCACTAAATGACACGATTTTCAACAATAATCACTCTTCTTTTTCAGTTATATTTATCTTACAAGTGGAAAAAATATTCTTATCATTTAAGGTTTAATGTCATGAAATATCAAAGAATCTCATAGATCGTTTTTGACACGATAAGTAAAATGTAGAATGACTTCAAAAACGATAATAAAATTTGGATATTAATTATTCTAAAAAAAATAAAAAAATAATACGATCAAACGCTTGATCGCTTTTTATTTTTATAATAATAGAGAAACATTCTAAATCCTATAAAGAATATCATCGTAATTGGTCCAATAAAAAGCCCTGGAATTAGATTATCAGATGAATTTTGAAGGTGTGGTCCCAAATAATCCAGCGAGAATAACATGCGATTGTTATATAATAAACGCGTTGCCATGAGAAAACCCTCCTCGTTATACACGATAACCATGCTGACATCGTGCCCACCTGCGTTTTGCGTCCATATGATGTTATTTCCAGAATCCATGACGTCATCGTCCCAATCTGCTGCTTCTATATATTCATCAATGGGCTTTAAGTAAAACTTATTCTATATTTATATCTATGAAATATAAAATTCTTATCTTTACACCCTTCTTTGGTAATTAACGCCCTTTTTTAATCCGGAAATTGAGAACAATTCGTCTCCTTCGATGAAATCTTCTATCATGTTTTTCTCAAGGTGGTGATAAAAAATTGGTTCGAGCAAATTCTCTCCTTCATTCAACATTCGAGTTAAGTTCTTATGAAACTGAGAGTCTTTAAGAACTGTGTTTGTAAACGGGGTATTCTTGGCCAAACGATAATAAAATCCAATTCCTACTTGATTTGGACGATGTTTTTTGAAAAACTCTAACCCCTTTTTTGTGGAATCGAGCGATTCTCCGGGATATCCCGTCATTAGGTCAATGGATACTTGGATCTTGTATTTTGAGCAGAGATTAATGACATTTTCTAAATCTTGATAGGAGTAGCTGTTGAGAGATTGGATGCGTTCGTCAGTATCAACGGACAGAGTAATCATGTAGGCGTTTGTTTCGCTTAACAAGTAATATAGCTTTTCGCTGTAAGGCTTTGGTTTCATGTAAAGCGCCCATTTTAAACTAATTCCGCTCTCTTTTAATGTCTCGCAAAAGCGCATTGAAAAAGACAAGTCGTTGTTGAATTCGCTATCGCACAAATGAAAGTGATTGCATCCTCTCTTTACTAAAATTCGTAATTCATCAACAACATTCTTAATGTTTCTAAACCATATTTTTTTATTCGCCTCAACGCAATAGGGACATTGATTTGTACAACCAAAATGCGTTTGAAACCCAAAAACACCATCTTCCTTTAAATAACGAGATAATTCTATGTCCTTTCCTCTACGATGAATTAAATTAGGATCTATACCTTGTTTCCATCCGTCAATTAAATCTTCTGTGAGAGCGTTTTCTTGCCACGAATGTAAAAAGCGAGGAAATGCTATTTCTCCTGGTCCCACGATACCGTAATCTGCGCCCAAGTACTCTAATATTTCTCTTGGCATTGATGAGAAGCCAGCACCACCTAATACGACAGGCAAATCAAATTGTTTCGCAAATTGGACTAATTTTCTAATTTTGGGCAAGTAGAAATCGCAATTGAAATAAATTCCAAAATCAACATTGCGAATCGTGAATCCAATAATGTCGTAATTTCCATTTTGTAGTTCAGTTTTAATTTCGATCTCTGGAGTGCTGGAAAAACATAAATCCAAGATTTTTACTCGATGTTCGTGTTTCTCTATGGCTGTTTTTAAATATTCCAAGCCAATAGGGGGGACTGGCGGAACTTTCATTTGGTTTGGATTTATTAATAGGATTTTAAGCTCCATTTTGAGTAGAATCCAGGATTATATTAATAGTGGTATTGATATATTCAATATTTTATATCAAGTTTGTGTTGTGAAAGTATCTAATTCTTCTCTAAATATTCTTAAGCTTTCTTACATGTAAAATAATAATATTACCATAATAAAGAAGGTTTATGAAAAGAATCCTGGCAATTATGGGAAGCCCTCGGAAAAACGGAAACACCCACATCCTACTTTTAAAACTACTTGAAGCAGGAAAAAAAGTAGGCTCTCAAGGAGAAATGTTATTTTTAGGAGACTTGAACATAAAGGAATGCGATGGTTGCCACTCTTGCTGGAAAGGAAACGAATGTAGCAAGAACGACGATATGAACGATATCTACAAAAAAATTGCAGATAGTGATGTGCTCGTATTTGGAACTCCCGTATATTGGTATGGTCCTACCGGGTTAATGAAGTTGTTTTTAGATAGGTGCGTCTTTTTCAATTGTGAAGAAAACAATAAGCAAATTGCAGGAAAATCTGCAGTGCTTGTCGTTCCGTTTGAAGAAAATACGCTCGAAACTGCCAAACCTCTAGTTGATCTATTTGAGAAAAGTTTTAAATATTTGAACTTGAATCTTATTGAACAACTACTCGTACCTGGGGTATACAAAAAAGGAGATGTGTTGAAAAAGAAAGACGCTATAAATCGTGCCATTGAAATAGGGACTTCAATAGTTTAAATATACTTAATCAATTAAATACTTAATTTTTACCGAAAGCTTTTAATTTATGTCCCAAATCTTCTTTAAAATTGAATTTTTGAGCGTGAAAATCGTAAATCAAATTATCAATTTGTTCTTGTTTTACCGAAAGGTCGTATTGAAAATTTTTTTTTTTTTCTGAGATGATCTGCTTGACTAATTTCTCGACCTCAGATTGCGTGTCGATATCTGGATGAACAAAAGGCAATGCGTGAATGGTTGTAATCTGAATGCTGCTAGTATTATTTAGAATTCCCTTTGCTAGATAATTATACAAAGAACTATTAAGTAATCCTAAAAAATATTCTATAGATAAGGAAGGATTTATTAACACAAATCCAATGGCCTTGTTTGAATCCCAATAACATCCTTTTGGCATGTGTCTTGCGGCTAATTTAGAACTCACGCCACTAATCACGATGCCCTCTTCTTCAAAAGGAACGCTTTTTGGAATGTCATAGATTTTTTGAGACTCTGAATCCCAATCTAAAGCCTCCCAAATGGGCCTATAATATTGATCCGCTCCACCGCGCTTCAAGTACGGTTTCCATTGCTCCGAATCAAGAGCGCTCCTCGGTAGAATTTTATAACGCTGATTTTTTTCAGAAATGGTTTCGTTTCGTTTTTGGAATAGTTCCGCCAATGGTGTTCCTTCAATTGCAGCAATATATTTCCTATTATCGTGCGTGTGCATCCCAATATACCCCTTTAAGTAATGCTTCAATTTAGGAGCACTTTGGAACAATTTTATGATTTCCAGTTCCATATCCGAAAAAAACAGGTTAAATGGTAATAATTCGTACATTTCTTGCTTATAAGTATGGATAACGCTAGGATCGTCGTATTGATTTTCGTTCTCGACTCTTGGAACGACTTGCATTATGTTTTCTTTTCTATTGAGTATGTTTTCTTTCCCTGAACATTTCGTTAATATTATTATCGCAGGACTGGTGCTCACGTTTTGACTTGAAAACAAACCTTTAGGTGCGAGTAATATTTCGTTAATTTTACAATTATCAAGGATAAATCTCCTTAACTTGGCGTGAGTTTTTAATGTGAGAAAAGAATCGCTGGTTATGAATCCAAGCCTCCCCCCTTCCTTTAAGCGCCAAATTCCATTAACAAGAAACATGGAGTAGGTCTCATGGGCGTTGATCTTCCCGTAAATCTTTTTTAACAATTTTTTATTTTCTCGGATATAAGAACTCGACTTATTAAGATATGGAGGATTTCCAACGATAATATCAAATTCGTTTTTTAAATCTTCGTGAAAAGACAGGAGCGTGTCCTGAGATTGAAAAGAGACCCCTAATTGAAGAATATCGCTTTCGTGGCGATTATCCAAATCAAAAGTAAAGATTTTTTCGTTATCCACTCCTGCTTTAAGTAAGGATTTCACGAATACGCCTGGTCCAACGCAAGGATCGCATATTTTTTCTATCTTTTTCATGTTTATTAATTTAGATACGATATAGTCTGCTGTTTTTTGAGGAGTTAAAATAACACCTAATTCCTTTTTAAGGTTCATTATTGTTCTAATTCTTTGAATATTAAATATCCATTTTTTTTTGAAAATATTTATCTTATGATTCTATTATTAGTAATTCGTAAAAAATTTTATAATGATTCGACTTGAGCTTGATAAAAGTATTAATCGCCGATGATTCTGCGTTCTTGAGAAAGTCAATTGCGTCGATTTTATCAGAGGAAAAATCGATAGAAATTGTCGATATGGCCATCAATGGAAGAGAAGCGATCGAAAAGGTTAATAAGCATCACCCGGATGTTCTCATATTAGATCTTTTAATGCCCGAAATGGACGGGTTAGAGGCTTTCAAACATATTATGAAAGATTATCCCGTACCAACCATAATACTTTCTGCTGTTAATCCACAAAATATGGATACTTCCGTTCAGGCCTTACTAATGGGGGCTTTTGATTATGTTATTAAACCAGGAGGAATTGGTGCGAAAGATTTACCGAGATTTAGAGAAGAACTACGATCCAAAGTGTTGTTGGCATCCCAATCGCAAATAACAAGAATTTACGCAAGAAAAAAAGAGCGAACCAGAAAAACTACCTTGCGACAGCAATTAATTGACGACACTTTTGAGTTTGGAGTGTATCTACGGGATCTCAAGCCGATCGAAGAAGAAGAAAGAAAGATAATTGAAGATGCTTCTGAAAAATCAAAGTTAAAACTCTGGAAGAAGGAAAAAGAAAAAGATAAGTTAGAACCGAAATTAACAGAGGAGATTTCTCCTCCTTTAAAAAAGGAAGCAAGAATGCAAAAAATTCCGTCAATTTCGTCCAGTGTTGAAAATTTACAAATATCAAGGCTTACAAATCCAATTATTGTTATAGGAGCAAGCGTTGGTGGTCCAAAAACAGTAAGGACCATTCTTAAAGATATGCCTCGCAGTCTCCCGGTCCCAATTTTAGTCGTTCAACATTTAAGCGAATTTTTTTTAGAATCTTTTGCCATGTCTCTTGACGCTGCATGTAAGATTAAAGTAAAGGTAGCCCAGAACGGGGAACAAATTCTTCCTGGTATAGCATATATCTCGCCAGGAGGTAAGCACATGGAAATTACTATGAAAGGAAACGAACCAATAATCAAAATATTTGAAGGAGAACCAGTTAATTTTTGCATTCCTTCTGTAGATGTTTTATTCTTTTCTGCTGCGAAATTCTTTAAGAGAAATACAATAGGGATACTTTTAACGGGAATGGGAAAAGACGGCGTAGATGGATTGGGAGTGATCAAAAACAATGGTGGAATTACAATAGCAGAATCGGAAGAAACATCGGTTCTTTATGGGATGCCCAAATTCGCAAAAGAACAAGGTGTCGCAAAACTCGTTCTCCCTAACTATAAAATAAGCGAATATATTCAGAGTCTATTGTAAACTTCTGTGCTATTTTTTATATTTTTAGTTCATCATTTTAAAAGACAAAAATAATTTCTTGATGGAATGTATAATAAAAGGCCTTTAAGAAAACGATTTAAGGGAATAATAATTTAATAAGCCATACTCTTGAAATAAAAACTCACATTATAGGTATTTTTTTACCGTTTGGAGTTGAATCGTACTTTTAATTGGTAGAAATATTATGGACGGTATTTATACACTTAATATTTTTGTTGGTGACCTGTTTTTAACATTATTTTTATATTTGTATATTTTAGCAACTATAATTGCTCCCTTTTACTTGAAAAAAAAAGGGAAGATTTCTAAATTTGCGGCAAGAAAAACCGTACATTTATTAACTGGGCTAGTTGTGCTTTTTGCTCCCTTCCTCTCTAGACCTTACGGGCGATTCTGGGCTGTATTAGTTGCTTTTTCGTTAACAATAATTGTGTATAACACCGAAAAAAATTCAAAAATTAAAATACTTGGCGAATTATACCAAGCAATTGGTGAAGAGGCAGAAGATAAATTAAATCGTTCCTATCTTCAAGGTCCATTTCATTATTGCGTTTCTATTACTTTTTTAATTACTTTATTTGTTATCTTAGGTTTTTGGGAGGATCAAATATATCTTCCCATCGCTGGAATCCTAATTATGATTATTAGCGACACGCTTGCTAGTGTGGTTGGAAAAAAATATGGAAAAATTAAAATAAATCTTTCGTGGACGGGTACCACGAGATCTCTAGAAGGATCGTTAGTGTTTATGGCCACGGCCTTTTTATTGGCCTATTTTTCCTTTTATGTTTTTGGTTTCTTATATAGGGCGCTTTCAATAGAAGTTGTCTTCTTATATTCGATTGTAACTGCCATCGTAAGCACTGTAATAGAGTTAGTCTCTCCAAGCACGTGGGATGATTTAACCGTTCCGATCATTTCCACGCTAGTAATGTGGATTGCATTATTTTTTATTTAATATCATGTTTTTTTAATTTATTATTTGAAGAAAATAATTTGAATTGAGATGTCTGGAACAAGCGAAGAATATGATGTAGTTGTTGTTGGCGCTGGTACTGGTGGTGCTATTGCTGCTCGATTTGCTGCCGAAAAAGGCTTGAAAGTTTGCTTGATCGATAGCAAGGAAAGATCCCAAATTGGTAATAAGATTTGCGGTGACGGGGTTGGCTCTGAAATCTTTGATTTTCTTAAAATCAATCATCCAAAAGGAGAAGAACTTGCTTGTAATATTACAGGTGTTAAAATGTATTCTCCCAACTTACAAAAGTGCCTTACGATGATTGATCCAAAGCAAGCGGGATATGTTGTGAATCGGATTGAATTTGGACAAAGATTAGTTAACGAGGCATTAGATGCGGGAGTAAAAGATTTTTTTGACAACACGATGGCTTTAAAATTGTTATATAAGGGAGATATGGTTACAGGTTTAAAAGTAAAATCTAAGCATGAGGGTGTTTCAGAACTTCGATCGAAAATAGTAGTTGACGCAAGCGGTTATTACTCGCCATTAAGAAATCAAGTAAAGCATCCAATGGTCGAAAAAGATTTATCTAAGGCTGATTCTATCCTGTGCTTTAGAGAAATCGTTAATTTCCCTAAAAAGGATCAATTAGTTAAAGATCCCGAATATATAACGATAGTTTTGGATCAAAAACGCGCTCCAGGGGGATATGTTTGGTATTTTCCAAAAAACGAATATTCTGTTAATATAGGTCTTGGAGTGTTTATGGATTACAAGGGAAAGGTTAAAGATTATTATCAAAAATATGTTTTTAACGAATACATAAAATCTCCTAATTACGAAATAGAATCTTCGGGTGGAGGTGTTGTTTCCGTGCGAAGACCTTTATGGTCGTGCGCAGAAAACGGCCTTATGCTAGTGGGGGATTCTGGATATCAGGTTAATCCATTACACGGAGGAGGAATTGATCCCTCAATGAGGGCGGGATTGTATGCCGCAAACGCTGCGATTGACGCAATTGAGGTGGGCGATTACTCGTTGAATAAGTTATGGGCATTTAATACGGATATAATGACTACCTTCGGAGCTCAATTCGCATCCCTTGATTTGTTAAGGATGGTCTTACAGGTACTCACAAACGAGGAGCTGAACTTTGGGCTTAGCAAGGACCTGTTAACTGAAGATGAAATTCTCAATATTGCTGAAACCGGTCATATAAACCTTTCAATAATGAATATGGTAACCAAGGCCATCAAGGGCTTCTCAAACACGAAATTGCTATTAGATTTAAATTACCTGCGAATTCGGATGAATGAAATTGCCAAGATCTACAGGAAATTTCCTTCGGATATCAATAAATTCGCAGATTGGAAAAATAAAGTAGTTCAAGTTTACAATAACCTTAATAAGATGGTCATTCATCCTAGAAATCATTCAAGATGATAGAATACAAGTGATAAAAGTGGTAAACATTTTGATGGATCAATCCGAAAATAACGGAACTTATAAGCACTTGATTGAAAAAATTAATCTCGAAGGAA
Source organism: Promethearchaeota archaeon (assembly GCA_016930515.1). GTDB lineage: Archaea > Asgardarchaeota > Lokiarchaeia > Sigyniarchaeales > SOKP01 > FT1-020. The sequence goes on from JAFGGO010000072.1 coordinate 17,306, forward strand.
CGCTCCATTTTTCCCTTATGGATCCTGATCCAGTTAGACAAAGACCATCAAAGGCTGCGAAGATGGCAAAATTATGCGAAAAGGCGGGAACGGATGCTTTTTTAATTGGCGGGAGCACGGTTTTTGACCAGACCTTTGTTGATAAAACCATCGAAGCCATAAAACAAGAAGTAGAAATTCCTGTAATCATCTTTCCTGGTGGTGTTGGCAATGTATCATCCAAAGCCGACGCGATTTTTTTTATGTCTCTATTGAATTCTTCGAATCCACATTTTATTATTGGTCAACAAGCGTTAGCATCTTATACGATAAAATTAGCGCAGTTAGAATACATCTCAATGGCATATCTAATAATCGAACCGGGTGCAGCTGCAGGCTGGATTGGAGACGCTAAATTATTTCCTCGAGCAAGACCTAAATTAACAGCTGCTTATGCCCTTGCCGCTGAAATGTTTGGATTCAAGATGGTTTATTTAGAAGCTGGTTCTGGTGGAGAAAGCATACCACCTGAAACCATCAAGCTTTGTTCTTCATTGTTATCTATTCCACTAATTGCTGGTGGCGGTGTTCAAACCAAGGAAGACGCACGGAAATTCGTCAAAGCAGGTGCCGACATCATTGTTATGGGCAGTTACATCGAGAAAACTGTATTAAAGGACAACGGTGCATCTTTAAAAGAAATAATCGACGAAATTAAAGATGCGGGCAAGAATCACTCTAAAGATTTCAAATTAAAGTAAATAGTGTACGCCGAAATGAAAGTAAAAGACATTGTTGAAATCATGCGCCCTATCAACGATGTTATGGGTTCACTAACCGTCATCATTGGCGTTTTAAATACGAGAATGGGCATTCCAGATACGATCGTATGGATAAACTTGATTATGGGTGTGTTGACTTATATATTTATATCTGGAGCGTCAATGATAATAAACGATATATACGACCATCAAATCGATCAAATCAACAGACCAGAGCGCCCGATTCCTTCTGGACGAATTTCTCTAAAGCAAGCAAAAATATTATTTGTTGTAATGCTCGTTATTGGAATAACTTTTTCCTTCTTAAATAGCTTGATTATTGGCTTGATACCTATAAATGTGATCGTTGCGGCATTTTTTGGATTTATTGGTTGGTTATACGCAAAATGGGGGAAAAAAAGTGGCTTTCCTGGAAACATTCTAGTGGGCATATCTTTTTCGATAGGGCTGGTTTATGGTGCCATATTAAATGGTTACAACATTCCTTTATATATCTTATACTTTTTCCTAACATCGTTTTTCCTACTTATCGCACGCGAAATCGTTAAAGGATGCGAGGATATCGAAGGAGATAAGATAGAAGGTGTGAAAACATTGGCATTAACTAAAGGATTAAAATACGCTCTGGTGATTTCAGTAATTTGTCAGATACTGGCAATAGTGTTCTTTATTTTACCAATTTTTACCCTTATCATCAATCCGATGCTTTTCTTGCTGACTATGAGCTTTGGTTTGGTGGTAGTATGTATTGCTCTTGTACTATCTTTGCTTTCCAAGTTAGAAAAGAAAGAATTCAGTCGCATTAGTTTATTTCTAAAAATAGGAGCCTTTTTAGGCTTACTGTCTTTTGTATGTGCTAGCATAGGTTAAAATAACTATATAAATATCATCGCCATTCCTTCTCTCGAAAATTTTAGATGGGGCCTATTATTTTATTATAGTTATAATGATTCTCACTCGAAAAAGAATTATATCTAAACACAATTTCTATAAG
>JAFGGO010000073.1 GCA_016930515.1 Promethearchaeota archaeon
TAAAGTTAATAGGTCTAAATAATACCATAAATATTTAGTAAAATAACTAACCAAATTAAATTACATGATAGGTGTATAATTTTTAAAAAAAATAAGCTTAAGATTTTAGGTTTTATTTTTATCATAATTACCATGTCCCTGATATCCTCGATTATTCCTCAGAGACGAATCATTTTTTCACGGAGCCAAGAAACAACAAATTATTTTATAGAGCCTTTCGATGATGCAATCAAAACATCGGCAACACCGACAGACAGCAAAACGGCATATGCGATAGTCATTGGTATTTCAGACTATTATGGTGACTATAACGACTTGGAATATAGCGATGACGATGCTGAAGACGTCCGAGACATGCTCATAGAAGAATATAATTTTAATCCTAACAATATAAAACTCTTAACGGATGATTCTGCAGATAAGATGGACATTGATGCGGCATTTGCGTCGATCGCATCTCAAGCAGATGCGAATGATGTGTTTTTCTTTTTTTATTCTGGTCATGGGGGGGCATGTTATGAAGAATTAGATACAGTTTATTCAACTATTGCAACACCTCATTATTATAGCAATAATCAAGATAGATATTATTATGTTAAGTATGATGGTGCTGATGCTATTGACTTACATTTTACAAGATTTGAAACCGAAGAATGTTGTGATGGTGTGATCATAGGAAGTGGTGATACTGCTTTTTTTCTTTTGGCAGGAGATTACAACGGTGATTTTAATACAGGGCCCATACCTGTCCTTGCTGACGATAGAATCTGGATTAACTTTTTCAGCGACGGATCTGTTTCTGAGTGGGGATTTGAAATCGATTACTTTACCGCCTCAACTTTTAACGGTACGCAATATATTTGTCCTCGGGATTCTCTTCTTTACGACTCTTACCTTTACTTAGATTCTATTTTAAATTCCAAACTTGATTCTATACCTTGCAATGAGAAATATGTAATATTGGATTCGTGCAACAGTGGTGGAATGATTCCCGAAATTGAAGGTTCTGGTGTTTACATGATGTCTGCGTCTCAATACAACGAATTTAGTTTAGAAGACGAGGATAACTCGCACGGATTATTTTCGCATTATTTTCTCGAAGCCCCTAATCTCTCTTTTGATATTAATAGAGATGGCGTTCTCTCTTTCGAAGAATACTACGATTATATTTATCCAAGCACTATTGATAGATCGAAAGAATTAGGATTTACTTTCCATCCACAAGAATCCGATGGTATTTTAGGTGAATCGGTCTTGAAAACGGCTGCAAGTTATTTGTATCACATGGGTGAAGATAACCAGATTACCTATTATTTTAACATGTACGGAACGGGTGAGTTGAGATCGTTAAACCTAACATTTTCGGGAGTATCGAGTTCTGGTTCTAATATTACTGGTTCTACCGTAAATCTATATGATAACGCAACTACGGCTACAGGTTTTGAAAGATATAGTGGAAGTTACGAATTAACAAGCGCTTCTAGAATCACCTCGTACAGAATTCAGGCTCAAATTTATGGATATCATATGATAACAATTGATATTAATACTGGAGTCGATTTCGATCATGATCTTCTTGGAGATAATATAGAAATTTATATAGGACTCGATCCAGATGATCCAGATTCTGATAACGATGGATTGATAGATGGAATGGAATATTATGGTTTATCAGATCCTTTTGATCCCGATTCGGATGACGATGGATTGCTTGACGGACAGGAAATCCAATATGGAACAAATCCTATTGATCCCGATTCGGATGACGATGGAACTCTTGATGGACTTGAATTTTCTCTTGGTTTAAATCCTTTAGATCCAAAATCTTCTCTATTCACAATTGTTTTTAATATAATTGGAACAATACTTTTAGTCGCTCTGATACCTTATGCAATTAGAGGATTTATCATTTATAAAAAGAAAAAAGCAAAATCAGATGCGAAAATCAATGGTTCTTTTAAGGTAAAAGAACAATATGAGGGTTTTAAAGGTGTTTATGTTGATATTAAAACGCAACCACAATTTCGATCTCTAGTTTCGCCTTATAGCGTTCCAACCTATATAAAACCTCAAATAACAATAAATTCAGATACCATCCAAAGCAAAAAGATCTGTAAGAATTGTGGAGGAGAAAATGATTTGAAAAATATTTTTTGTACAAACTGTGGAGGGTTGATGTAATTGAACAAGTCACAATTCACCTCGAAAAAGGGGACATTACAATTTTATAAAGTAAACGAGATATACCTCCCAAAAGCATGTGTTGCCTGTGGAAAAAAAACGGAAAATACAATAAGAAAAACAATATTTGGAAAGATAGCTTTTTCAAAAAAGGAACGTAGAGATTATTATATAAACTTGCCAATATGTGGAACTTGTTCGAAAAACAGCAAGATAGGTAAATCGATTGAAATTGCAAAATTTTTAATTCCTACGATTATAGCATTAATTTTACTCGGGATAATTGCTTTTCTCACATATTCTATTCTAATGGGTTTAGGTCTTGTTGGTGTTTCATTCTTAGTATCTTTCCTTCATTATAAAGCAAGAATGAGGGAGAGGATTGTTTTAGAGAAATTTGTCCAGCTACGATCTATGTCATCAGAAAAAGACGGTCCCGAAGACATACTCGAGTTTAAGTTTTTAAACAAAGATTACGCACAAAAAATGTGCGATATCAATCTCGAACAAAATAAAATCTTGCAACTCGTTGATGTTATTGATTATATCCATGAAGATCCAATGCCAGAACTTGCCTCTTTTGTCTGTCCAAATTGTGGGAGGCTCCAGAAGCCTGAACAGAGATTTTGTACGGGATGTGGTATAGCTTTCACTGATAATCAAACAGAAATCACGAATTCGTCTAAATTTATTCAAGAAGCAAGCTCAATAATAAGCAATCAGAAAGAATTGTCATCAGATTTTAATCAAATAGGAGAAATCCAAAAATATTCGATTTCAAAGGACCAAATGGAAAAATCTTGCCCCTATTGTAGGAATTTCATTCCTTCAGATTCCATGTTTTGTACTAAATGTGGTAAACGGCTTTAATAAAATAAAATAGAAATCTAATTTCTATTTTTTAAAATTTTTAATGAAATTTATGATTAAAATAAAGGGTAAAATCAAGAAAAATAATATTTTGAATTAATGATAAATATCAGTTAAATCTACCGTCTCAACCTTAATTAAATCGTGGTCTTGTGAAATGCTCTCCTTTTAGTCTATTAACGGAAGTAAATTGATCTTTTCCAGAATTACGTAAATAATCCATTGCTTCTTCAATACCATCTACGGTTAAATTATACATGGGAATGATGCCAGCTATAATTTTTCTAGTCCATGCCATCCATCTCTCGTCTACGACTTCTGGATTGAGCCAAACGATGTTGTTTTTAAAATGATTAGCAAGTTCCCGAATGTAATAAATCCCCGGCATCTCGTTTCGGTGGTAATAATATATAGAGCCGTACCGTTCGGTTAATTCCCAAGAAGCCATAGCAGCGTCTCCTACCATGACGCATTTGTAAGATTTATCGTATTTTTTTACAAAATCTTCGAAATCGAAGGCCTCGTCAGGTTTTCGTTTAGCGTTGAAATAAATTTTTTCGTAAGGACAATTGTGAAAGTAATAATATTTGAAATCCTTCCAATGGGACATTTGATTAGCTGCAGAAAATAAAAGATTAACCAAGTGAGCGTAAGGCGTCATGCTTCCTCCCACATCCATGATCAATAGCATTTTCACGTTATTCTTCCTCCGTTTTTCGAAGACTAATTCTATGTCTCCACCGTTTTTCGCCGTTTGATCGATCGTCTTATCCATATCAAGTTCGTCGCGCTTGCCAATTTCCTCTAATTTTCTTAATCTTTTTAATGCAACCTTGATTTGACGGGTGTCCAAAACGACATCCTTTCTATAATCCTTAAAAACGCGCTTTTGGGCGATTTGCATTGCAGTTCTCATTCCACGACCTTCTCCGCCCACTTTTATGCCCATCGGATTGCGACCTCCGTGACCAAATCGAGAAGTTCCCTTCGTTCCAATCCAATGGTCTCCACCATTGTGTTCTTCGTCTTGTTCTCTCATGAGGTCCTCGAATTTTTTTTGTAGGTCCTCCAAGTCGAATTTTGAAAGAAGATCTTCAAATTGAGTGGGCAATTGTCCTAATTCGTCAGGATCGAATTCTTTATCTAGCCAATCCCAGATTTCTTGCTTTATGTCCTCGGGAAATTCTAAAGAAGCGTCTTTAAAGAAATTGACAAAAGCAATGTCGTAAACATCAAAATGGTGCTCGTTCTTGCACAAGATTGATCTCGACACATAATAAAATTCCACGATATTGCGAATGAGTCCTTTGTTTAAAGCTTCTATGAGCGTCATATATTCCGTTATGCTTACTGGCAACCTGGTTTTCAAATAGTAGAAATAGTCTACAAACATGATTTAAAATTAGAGCGTTAAATAACGTGTAAATTAATTTTCTTGTACAAATATTGAAATTCGCTTAAAATTTTATAGTTGATGATTTTTACGATATTCTTAAAATTAAGAAATATGGAGCTTGTTTATATATAAAAAAGATTTTTTCAGAGGATGATTTATTTAAATTCGTTATGACAAGACCAACAAGTTTCTCCTTTTTCCTTCAATGCATTAGCGCATTCCAAGCAATAGAATGTTTTGCAATGAGGACATAAATAGTTTGGACCGATGATAGGTCCCTTATGGACGATACAGATATATTCGTTTTCTTCGATATTTATTTCTGATTCAATTTGTGCCAGTTCTTCTTGATTTAGTGAAAAATGAATGGTATCTTGTCCAGTATTTCCACTCATTTTGTTTTTTCTTGTATCTACTGTGTTAGAATTTCTTTCTGCTTGTTGAGAGATTAAATTATAATCCATATTGGTAGAATTATTTGGGGATTGTAGATAATATTTTTTTATCGATTTTACATGGCGATTATAAGCCCTTAATTGGAATAAAATTCCTACTACGATTAATCCGGTAAGTATACTTGATATAATATAAATGATTAATTCGAAGTCGCTTGGTACCTTACCATCGGGATTAAGATTCCAAAGTCCGTGAGTTGTAAGAAGTATTTTATAATTTAGATAAGGTATTGAACAAATAATTTCATAATCACCTGGTGGGATGTCAATGTTTGATTTATATTTAATTTTTTGACTTCCAGAGGCTAATATATCTAAATTCAATTCTAAAAAATCTCCAGTGCCTATGGTATGGATATAAATTATAATCTGGTTACTTATATCAAGATCATATAAAAATACATAAAGATCGTATCTATTGAGCGTAAAAACATACGGCTCTAATGATATAGTCCTTGAACCAAATAATTCATTTTCATTTATATCAGCTTCCCATATTGGGTGACTCCCAGTAGCCAGTAAAAATGATAATTGAGTAATACCAATAGAAAGCCCTAAAAGAACGATTAATATAGTATTCTTTTTCTTGTTCATTTCCAATCTAAATCTTTAATTTAGAGATAAAACATATGAATTGTTTTTAATATAATTATATATGGTTTTTTATCAATAGAAGATTGCAAAATAATTCTAAGTTTTAAATGAAAAATATGAAAAGATCTTTGTAAATTAACTTCTAAAACTAACCCGTTCGAGGGCAAATTCCAAATCTTTCTCTTTTTTAATCAATGTGCCTAAAAATGGAATGCCTTTTTTAAGTTCGTCCAAACTTATTCCGCTTTTTAATAAAACGCCAATCCAATCCAATAGTTCGGACGTAGAAGGCATCTTGCGGAGCTTGGTAAGCGTTCTCAAGGCGTAAAAATGCTTTAAACATTGGTCCAAAAGGTTTGTTTTCAAATCGGGATAATGGAGCTTGCAGATCTCTTCCATGAATTCTTGATCGGGAAATTCAATGTAATGAAACACGCACCTGCGTAAGAATGCGTCTGGAAGTTCTTTTTCGTTGTTAGATGTTATAATAACGATTGGTCTAGTTTTAGCTTTAATAAATTCCTTGGTCTCCTTCACATAAAATTCCATGACATCGAGTTCTTGTAGGAGATCATTGGGAAATTCGATATCTGCCTTGTCGATTTCGTCGATGAGGAGCACTACTTGCTCTTCGGAAAGAAATGACTCTCCTAATGGCCCATATGTGATGTAATCGTGGATATTATTCACATTTCTTTCAGAAGAGCCAAACCTACTATCGTTTAATCTCTGCACCGTGTCGTACATGTAACACCCATCAATCGCTTCGGTCGTACTCTTCACATTCCATATCAAGAGTCTTTTCCCTAAAGATTCAGAAATTGCGTGAGCGAGTAGCGTCTTACCTGTGCCAGGCTCGCCTTTGACCAATAATGGGCGGCCTAACGCAATGGAAACATTTACGATGTTGCGTAATTGCGGATCGGCAATGTAGCGAACCTTGTCGGTGATGATGTTACCCGTGAATTTATTAAAACTATCTTTGTACATAATTGATTCTAATTAAAGAAAAATTAAAAGTTTAATGAGTTTGAAGAAAAGAAATATTAAAGTATCATAAAAATATTTCTTAGGATAAGATTTGCATGTATTCAAATAATTGATCCTAAAAGAAAAAGCATTAAATAAAAGATGAGATCAAATATGGGCTATAATTTGAAAGAAAAGTGCGAATGTTCCAAAGATAAAGAATTTTTTTATGGAGCAAAGGTAAATAAAAAAATTAAAGACGCATATCTCGGACTGTGCTATTTAGAACCGAACGAAACGAATAGAAAAGCCGGACCTGGGAAAGGACACGAAGAAATATTATTTTTGTTGAATGGAAAAATTATTATCGTTTCGGATGGTAAAGAAATTATTTTAAACGAAGGTGAAGTTTTTTTCATACCTAATGGAAAAAAAATTTTACTTTCAAATCTTAACGATGAAAAATCTTATTTTATAATTTCAGGAGGTCATACGAGGCACCATTCTCATTGAGTAAATGAGTGCTATCGTCGTTTTTTAATTGTAGCCTTCTTTTTTTTTGATTTTTTTGCGCAATTTTTCTTATGTTCTACATAACAAGCATCGCAAAAAAAACCCTTACAGTATTTACATGTATTTGCACAGAACTCACATATGACATTATAACATCCAGCACATTCGTATAGAACATCGTCTATATTTTCTCCACAATTATCGCAGGATTTCATCTTATTGATAAATAATAATTAAAGATTTATAAAATATTATTAGGATCGAGAATTAAGCGCCTTTTTCAAATTTCTTTTCTAATACAATAAATAAAGGCTTAAATCCAAGATTAGAGTCCATAATTTTAACTAATTTTTGAGCAGCTGTAGTATCGTATCCCAAGTTAATTCTTATGGAATAGCATCCCCATGACTGAAGTATTTGAATTGCTTTTTCAGCAAGCACTTTTCCCACGTGTTTTCCAATGTAATCTGGCTTTACTGCCCAATTTTCTAAATATCCAATATATCGACCTATAGAATCTTTTTTTGCTTCGATAATGCCCATGCCAACAACTTCTCCCGTGCTTTTTTCTTCGGCAATGAGCGTAATACGTTTTAGATTTGGCTTGAATTGTCTTAATCCGGAAGACTTTCTCCAGATTTCTTCGCTCAATCCTATATCGTATTTAGTTTGGAGGTGTTTCAAGATTTCGAGAGTGGCCTCGTAATCGGATGTCCTGTAATTCCTAACTATTACGCCGCTGCTAACTTCTTCTGACATGTTCATACATTTTGTTGTGATTTCATTATTTTTATAGTTAACTTTTTATCTTGTTGATGTTGTCTACATCAATCTTTTTCGAAATTAATTTTTCGTTTGTGTTGCCATCAATGACAAACAATAAATATTCTTTTATATGTGGTAAGACTGGCGCGTTAAACAAGATTTCTTCGTAAGGGAACCAGATTTCAACTGTTTGATTTAGTATTTCTTTTTCAAAAAACTCTTCCAAGTGATTGATTAAAATCGACATGTTATTAATCTCGTTTTCTGAATCGTTCATAATAGTGATTTCTAATTCATTACTGTCTTCAATGAGATTAATGCTTAAAATCTTTAAGCAAGGTCGTCCCTTCAAATCTTCCCTTTGTTTATCGTCAGGTTTGAATATCGGTAAAGTCGAAAAAGATCCCTCTCCTAGTAAATTATTGATGTTTGAAACCTGTATTCCTTTCAAGGCTAGAAAAGAAAGCGCTTTTTGTTTTTTAACAGATAAATTATCCGTTCTTTTAATTGCCTTGCTAAAAAAATCGCTTAAAATGTCTTCAATATGAGTTCTCAAATCGTTCTTGAGTTTGCTACCTTTTTCTAAGGTCTTTTTCGTTTCGGGAGTTTTAATTATCTGCTCTTTTGCGTCAAGATATTCAATGATTTCAAATAATTTATTTCCAAATTTTTCTTGAATGCCATCAGTCATAATACGAATGAGGTCGTCTCCAAAAATAACAAGGTCATTAGGTAAGGAAACAATGACTATTATCGTTTCTGGTGTTTCTTCTTTTAACCCCGCTCTTTTTTTCGCTCTTTTGGAAGTTGTATTAAATTTTTTTCCGATGAATGTATAACCCTTGTATTCGACATCTACATGATCTAAAGCATCTTGTTCGCTAATCTGAAAGAACCAGATCGGATGATACTTGATCGGTCTCATGAATTTCTTGTTGTCTTGATATTTTTCGTGAGGAAAAATGATTAAAGGAAGATGTCCTTTTTCCTCGTCAAAACACATGACATACACGTAGCAATATTCGTCGAATAAGCTCTTGTAATTCGAAGATGAGTCCCCAGATAAACCGTTCATTTTCAATGAAGTATTGTGTAAAATTTAGAAAGATAATTATATATATTAACGATGTATACTAAAGTTTTTTTATATTCTCATTGCAGTATTTATTATGGAAAAAGATTATAGATAAAAATAATGAAACCCCCAATCTGTTGTATCTGTTTCAGAAATTTAGAGCCTAATAAAGGAGGATTAATATATTTTAAAAAATCAGAATCAGACTTTGAATGGGACGAGAA
>JAFGGO010000074.1 GCA_016930515.1 Promethearchaeota archaeon
AATAAAAAGAAAAGGAATTAGTCCTTTTTGAGTAATAACTTATTAATCGGTATATCTGCAAATTCGCCTGAAGGATATTCTCTTCTCAGCGTTAAAGGCAATATCCTCGACTTAAGCTCTACTTGGGCGATTTTTATGGGATCAATCATGTTTTTCGGTTTTTCAACCAAGATGGGTGCCCCGAAGCTTATTTGAAGGGCTCTCGCACCGACGATTCGGGCTTTTTCATACCGGGTAAGAAATATAGAGCCAATCTCTTTCTTTAATTCGACTTCTTCTTGTTCGCCATCGATTGTTTTTATGTACTTTGGAATTTCTCGTAGATATTGCTTGACTTCGCGATATTTTTTTCTTAATTCTCTTGATTCTAAGAAACTTGACACGGTTAACCTTACCAAAAAAATAAGTGATTAATTATTTAAATAAGGCATGAGTTATAATTTTTTTGATTTTTAAAGATAAAAGTAAAACAGGAATAGTTCTAAACACTCGATTTTAAAGAAAAAAAAATTATAAATAGTGCGCAAGGAGGGAGATTCCATACGATCGGAAAGCGAGCGTATTTTTGAACCCTCGCCCTACACGGTGTGAGCGTGTCGTTATAGCCTGGCTAAACTACTCGCGCTTAATAATATTTTTTTCTTTTTAGATGTTGAGTGATTGATAGAAAATCAATGGAGCATTTTCGTTCAATTATGTGATAATAAATCAACAAAGCTATTTATATTTGGATGTTTCTTGATTAATGAATTTAAATGATGTTAGAGTTAAAATTGTTAATTAATCTCGATTATTAATCAATCATTAGAGTAATTTAAGAGAATCGATTGACTCTCATTATTTAAATTGATTGTACTTTTTCGTAACCAAGAAATATAAATATCGTTTTTTCATGTGCGCAAAGGTTAACAAAGAGGATTATTTAAACCATCCGTTAGTAAAGCAGAATATAGTAGTTCGTCGGGAATATCAAGAAAATATTTTCGTGAATTGTCTTAACAAAGATGCTCTCGTGGTAATTCCCACGGGATTGGGAAAAACTATTATAGCATTAATGCTCGCAGTTCAGCGTCTAACTGAAAAACCGGGTTCGAAGGTAGTATTTTTAGCCCCAACAAAACCGCTTGTCGAACAACACTATAAATCTTTCTTGGATCTTACGGAAATAGCTCCCGATTCTTTGAAGGCAATCACGGGCTCAATATCTCCCGACAAGAGAAAACAACTATGGGAAAAGGTGATTATTGCCTTTATGACGCCTCAAGTGTTTCAAAACGACATAGTTTCAGCTCTTTATTCCACGAGGGATGTATCGTTAATTATATTTGACGAGGCCCATCGTGCCGTTGGGGATTATGCTTATTGTTTTATTGCTAAAAAATACATAGAAAGCTCTCGATCCCCCCAAATACTGGGCTTAACAGCCAGTCCAGGATCAACTGAAGAAAAAATAAGTGAAATTAAGAGAAACTTGTTTATCGAACATTTAGAGATCCGCACTGAAAAAGATAACGATGTGAATCCTTATGTGCACGATGTGGAACAATTATGGATACGAATTAAATTACCCTATGAATTCTTAGAAATTAAAAATATTTTAGACGAAAAACTAAAATCTTGCTATAAATTTTTAAAAGAAAACGATTTGCTTTCCTCTCACGATATCAACAAGGTAACAAGAAAAGACATTTTGAAATTGGATAAGGTAATAAGTAAGCGAATTTCCTCAACAAAAGACGATTCTGAAAGATTTCAAATGTTTCATGCTAAAAAAATATCAGCTAATGCCATTAGAATTTCACACATGGCAGAATTAATCGAAACGCAAGGTATCAACGCCTTAAAGGAGTACATCGATAAAAACGAAGAAAAGATCGAGAAAAATACTGCTAATAAATCTTTAAAAGAATTATTTAGAGATAAAGACTTCAAATGCGTGAGAGAATTAACATATTTGTCCCAATCAAAGGGTTTAATCCATCCAAAAATTACGAAATTGATTGAAATATTAGAAGAACAAATACAGAAGGATCAAAATTCAAGAATATTAGTTTTTTGCCATTTCAGGGATTCTGTTAATAATATCGTTCGGGTTTTAAAGAAAAGCAATTCAATTCGAGTTCATAAATTCGTTGGTCAAGCGAATAAAAGTTCAGATAAGGGATTGACACAAAAACAGCAAGTTCAACTTCTCGATGAATTCAAAAAAGGAGAATATAACGTTTTAATCGGCACGAGCGTTGCAGAAGAAGGTTTAGACATAGCTGAATGTGATTTGGTCGTGTTTTACGATGTAGTTCCGAGCGCTATTCGTTCGATACAAAGACGGGGGCGTACGGGGCGCAAAAGAGATGGTAAAGTGTGCGTTCTGATGGCAGAAAATACCCGAGACGAGGGATATTATTGGGCGGAAAGAACAAAAGAAAAAAATATGAAAGAAAGCCTAAATAAGATGAAAAAATACGAAAACGAAAAAAGTACTGGTCAATCTAACCTTTTAAATTTCATTTCGAACGAATCAAAAAAAATTGATTCTTCTAATAAAATAGATGGTAATTATTATGAATCAATTTCTCCTATTGAAGATGCAAAAAAGATAGAAATTACTTGTGACTATAGGGAAACATCATCTTCTGTCGTCAGGATTTTGTCTCTTATGGGTGTTAATGTCAAGTTGGAGCAGCTTAATGTTGCGGATTATATTATATCAAATAGAACGGGAATTGAACGGAAATCTTCAAAGGATTTTAGCGATTCTATAAAGGATGGTAGATTATTTGAGGAATTATCGAATTTAAAGAAAAATTTCGAGCGTGCTATATTAATTTTGGAAGGAGATCCATTTACTAATTCAAGTGTGAATATTAATGCCTTGTATGGTGCAATTTCTTCCATTATTCTTAATCTGGGAATAGTATTATATAAAACTGAAGATCCAAAGGAAACGGCTTTATTTTTGTATCATATGGCAAAAAAAGAACAAGGAGAATCGAAAGGATCCTTAAAGCTCCGATTTGAAAAAGCACCATTGAGTACTTCAAGATTATTAGAATATATAATTGCAGGAATTCCGGGAGTGAATTCTCAAAGAGCTACAAGCTTACTAAAGAAAATGTGTACCTTACAAAACATTTTCAATTCAGATATTCCAGATTTAACTAAAGTCGAAAATATTGGCAGGAAAATCGCCCAAGAGATTTATAAATTAAGCAGGTTTAAATATCTTGACGACTCGCAAAACTAAAATGGAATCAAGTGATACAAAAAACATTTTTAATCTTAACAGTTATAATATTAGTATTAGTATAATTAATTAAGTGCAAAAACTATTATAATAACATAACATTATTTTTTGGCAGGAAAAAAAATGATTAAATTTAAAGTAGTAGTAGCAGGAGCAAAAAATGTTGGAAAAACGAGCCTGATTAGGCGCTACGCAACGGGAAAATTCGATAAGTCCACCCTTTCAACGATAGGAGTAGATTTTGAGACTAAAAAAATTGTAGTCGACGATACAGAAATTCTCCTAAACATATGGGATTTTGCTGGTGAAAAGAAATTTAGGTTATTGCTACCTTCCTATGTATCAGGAGCATCAGGTGCACTCATGCTCTACGACATTACGAATAAGGAATCGCTTTCAGATCTCTACGATTGGATAAAAGTCATATCATCAGTTCCAAACAGCCCACATACCAAGTTACTACTCGAAGCCAAAGTGGATTTGGAAGAACAAAGAGAAATAACTACTGAAGACGCACAAAAATTATTCGACCAACACAAATTCCAAGGGGAAATCATAAAAACTTCTGCTAAAACAGGAGAAAATATCGAGCACGCTTTTGAAATGTTAGGACGAGAAATTCTCAAGAATTCCTTAAAAAGGTGCCCAAATTGCGATAATCTTTATCCAAAGGAATTAAAATTCTGCCAATACTGTGGAAGTAAGACCCAATAGAAAGGAATGGATATTTAAGATACTTCTCTATTATTTTATAGATTTTTATTTAGTAAATCCACGCAGTAACGCTAATTATATTTTAATTCAATAAAATCTTGAATATGTATATCAAGGATAACTATGTCTTTTTCAAATGTTATCATTGTGGTGAATGGTTTTATTCAAAAAATAAGATAAAAACTAAAAAATGTTGGAGATGTAATAGGTCTTTTCAAGTTAAAAATTCTTTAAAGTTTTCCAAAATGTGCTCAGGGGTAGAGGCAATAGCAATTATGAAGGAATTAAAAGTTAAAAATCGAGATTTTAAATCCTTCAATAAATCCATTTATGAAAAAAATAGTACTTAATTTAAAAAAGAAAGATATTTATTATATTCTACCTCAATTCCTCTAATGGATAAAGATTTATCAGAATAGTGTAATTTTTTTTATTTAAATAGTTATAGAGTTATTTTTTATTACCCTAAAAAGAAAAGAAGGAAGTACATTGAAGGAAATAAATGAAAACTTAAAAAATATTGACGATGAATTGATAAAAAGATTAAATGATCTAGCTAAAGATAATTCTGAATATTGGGATTTGAGATGTAGCGCTTACGAGGGAACTTCTCTTGATTTTACAGACCAAAAAAGTAAGGAAATATCTTCATCAAGCACCATAGAGTGTGGAATTCGGTCTTTTATTAATGGAGGGTGGGGTTTTGTTGTTCTAAAAGATCTCGATAGAAAGTCAATCGAAAATGGTTTTCAAAAGGCTATTAAATTGTCAAAATTAACGGAATCCTTGAGTAGAAACAAGTTTAAAATTAATGAACGGGATCCTCTCATAGAACACTTCAAGATTGAGGAATTTAGCTCATTAAAAGAAATTGGAATTGAAGAAAAGATCGAATTAGTTAAAGAACACGAAAAAACAATGTCGTCTCTTTCAAGTCAAATAAAAAATACCAGAACGGTCTATATGGATAATGGCATTCAGAGTATTTTTGCAAATTCTTTTGGTAGTTTCATAACTCAAAATTATTCGGTATTAAGGTTATTTAATTTAGCGTTTGCTCAGAAAAATGGATTAATACAAAGAGCTGTCAACTCAGTAGGAGGTGTGGGTGGTTTTGAGATCGTTAAAACAGAGCAAGCAAGAAGTTTAAGCCAAAAAACAGCAAGCGAAGCGATTGCCTTGCTTGAGGCTAAATCTCCCTTAGGAGGAAAATTCACGGTAATAATGGACCCAAAGCTAACAGGAACATTCGTTCACGAGGCATTTGGACACGCCGTTGAGGCCGATCTAGTATTAAATAAGGAGAGTATATTAGAAGGAAGGATTGGAGAAAAAGTTGCAATAGAAGACGTAACCATCATTGACGATCCACGAATGGGTAGAGCAAAAAAGCTTAATTTACCATACGAACTATTCGGTAGCTATTTCGTGGATTCTGAAGGTATTCCATCTCAAAAGACTACGATAATAGAAGCTGGTATATTAAAAAATTATATTCATAGTTTGGAAACATCATCAAGAATGAATATTAAACCTAACGGCCATGGAAGGGCAGCATCCGATTCCTCCCGACCTCAAGTAAGAATGGGTATAACACTTCTGGAACCCAAGGAGTGGAAGCTTGACGAAATGATCGAAGATACCAAAAACGGAATTCTATGCGAGGATTTTCAATATGGTTATACCGATCCAACAACTGGAAATTTTCAATTCAAATGTAGGATCTCCTACACGATTGAGAACGGGGAAAAGAAAACCATGATGAGAGACGCTTCGCTTTCAGGTATGACCTTGGAAGTTTTAAATAAAATTACTGCTATAGGTAGCAAATCCGAAATGAATATTTCTGATGGGATGTGTGGAAAAGGCGGGCAAAGTGTAAGGGTGTGTGATGGTGGTCCGTTTGTTCGAATAGAAGACATGATCGTTGGAGGTTTGAGTTAGCTTGGAAAATTTAGATATTTTTAACACGGCAGATAAATGTTTAGAATTAAGTAAAAAGATAGATCCTAATGTGAAATGCACGGAAATTTACATAAAAAAAACAAAGTATATTAATATTGAAATCGAAGAAAATTCTGTAAAGAATAGCGAGTCGGGAAGCGATTTGGGAATATCTATTAGAGCATTTGATAAGCGTGGTTCCTTGGGCTTTGCCTTTACGAATAAGACAAATAAATTTTCCATTGAATCTATGATAAGAACGGCCATCAAGATGATGAAAGCCGGAACAGATGACCCCGACTTTGAGGATTTGCCCCTTGCACAAACTAATTATCCAACCGTTACGGGCTTATTTGATAAGACTATAAAAGAACTTCAAGTCGAAGATTCCATGCAATATGTAAGGGAATTGATTAATACATGTAAAGAAGACGAACAAGCCATTTCTCAAGCCGCTAATTTCACATCAAATTACTCAAAAGTATTAATTCTCAATTCTAACGGCTTAGAAGTTAGGGGAAAAAAAACTAATTGCATCGTTTCCTCAAGGATGATTGCAAGAGACAAGTTTAGCAATGATACATCATTTGGAGTGGAATGGCAATCCGTGCGAAATTTAAAAGAAATAGATGCTATATTAATTGCCCAAAAAGCCTTAAAGAATGCAAAGAATAACTTAAACCGAAAAAAGATTAATAATATGAAATGTCCACTCGTTTTGACACCTAATGGAGCCATTAGCCTTATTTTAGAACCATTAATATCCGCAATTAACGCAGAAACCTTCCAATATAATAGAAGTTTTCTTGTTGGAAAGCGGGGAGCTCAAGTTGGATCTATCTACTTGAATGTGGAAGATAAAGCTCTTATCGATAATGGTTCGGGATCGGCAGTGTTTGATGGTGAAGGAGTTCCTTGTAGGGATAAAATAATCATTAATAATGGAACTTTTTTGGAATCGGGGTTATTACATAATAGTTATACTGCCAATAAAGAAGGTACTATAAGTACGGGAAATGCTTCTAGATCTTCTTATAGTTCTGTTCCTTCAATCAATTGTACGAATTTCTTGTTAAATTCGGGTGAACATTCAAGTGAAGAAATAATTGAGGACATGAAACATGGAATAATACTCGATTATACGGGAGATTCTCCTAATATTGCAACGGGTGATTTTAGTGGGCTTATTTTGCAGGGATCTTTTGTTAAGAACGGAGAGATCATTCATCCTCTAAATGAAACCATGCTTGCAATTAATCTCATAGATTTATTTAGAAAAATTGATGCCATTTCTAAAGAATATAGCGTATATGGTTCTTTTCAAGCTCCGTATGTTAGAATTGATGATGTGAATATCTTAGGTGGTGGTGATGTTTAGATTGATTCTTAAAAAAAAACCATTTTCAACAAATAAGAATTCTTCGTGTTCATCAGAAAATATTTTCCAGATTTCGAATAAGACCATCTGATCGTTTCCTGCTTCGGAAAAAGAAACATTAACGGGCATGGGCCCCCATTTATGGCTTGAATGTATTGTATAATTACCTGTTGTATGAGCAAGAGTTGTATTTGAACAACCTAATGTAGTAGGATCGATCCAAGTATCGTTATTGCATGCTCCATATTTTATTCTAAATTTTAAATCATATCCAAGATGGTTTTCCATATAAAGATAGAATGTGAGATTTTCATCGACTAGTGCTTTTGTTGGATAATTTCCTAATTCCTCTTCTTCGTTTAAAACGGCAAAAACAATGAATCCTTCTTCGGGTGTTGTTAAATAATAGATAATGAAACCAAAAACGGTAATAATACCAATTAATAGGCACACCGTTAATACTTTTCCGAAACTCTTGGAGTTGTTGCTTGAAGAAAATTTATTTTTTATAATTGATAGTTTCTTCATAATCTTTAAACCACGCAATCGTCTTTTTTAAACCTTCTCGTAAAGGCGTCGTAGGGGTCCAATCTATAATTTCCTTGGCTTTTGTGAGAACGGGAGATCTTCTTAATGGATCATCTATTGGTAATTTGTGAAATATTATTTTTGAACTCGAATTCGTTAATTCTATTATAATATTTGCCAATTCTAATATTGTAAATTGTTTATCGTTACCTAAGTTGATAACTTCCCCTCTTGCTTTTTCAGAGTGGATTATCTTCAAGAATCCTTCGATTTCATCAACAACATATGTAAACGACCTCGTCTGAGAACCATTACCAAAAACAGTGATATCCTCGTTATTAATCGCTTGATGAATGAAATTAGGAATAACCCTTCCAAATTCAGGTCCAGAACGTATTCTTGGACCAGATGTATTAAAAATGCGAACGATCTTGGTGTTTATTCCGTGTTGGAGCTCGTAAGCCTTTACAAATGCCTCTCCCGCTCTTTTTGACTCGTCGTAACAGCTCCTTGGCCCAACCGGATTAACATGTCCGTAATATGTTTCAGGAGTTGGAACCCGTTCTGGAGGAGGATTGCCATATACTTCAGAAGTACTCGTATAAAAAAAGATTGCGTTGTGAGCTTTCGCAATACCTAAAGCGTTCATGGTACCTAGAGTATTACTTTTAAGTATAGGAATAGGGTATTGCTGGAATTCAAACGGAGATGCCCTACTAGCCATATGCATTACAATATCTATTTTTTTGATATCACCAATACAAATACCATTTGGATGATGAGTAATCCCAAAATAAATAGGTACGGAAATATCGTGATTTATAAACCTGAAATTAGGCTTATCCTTTAAATGAGAAATATTTTCAAATCTACCTGAAGATAAATTATCTATACAAATGCAATTTGCTCCTTGCTTGACTAAAATATCGCATACCCAAGATCCAAGAAATCCTGCCCCTCCAGTAACCAAAATTGTCTTATCCTTAAAAGATATATTATCTTTTTCAATTCGATTTAATATTTCTTGTAAGTCCTCTTCTAGGTTATAGTGCATTTAATTCAACTCACTTAATTTTTGTTAGGAAATACTCAAATAGATTTATCTTTTTCTGAAAAATCCTTCTTATTTTCTAGTTCCCTTTCAAACATACTATAGTGCTTAAAATTCGATCAATGAATATTCTTTTAATCTGTTAATAATTAACATTGAAAAAAATAATATAGGATTGGCATTTATTTCACTTAAATGTTGAATTTTTATTCTATAAGATTATGACACATAAGTTTATACATCCAATAGAAACGCGATATCGCACTAAGATTGCAGACATTTTTACTGAAGAAAAGAAATTGGCAAATTGGTTAAGGGTAGAAGCCATTTTAGCAAGGATTCACGCAAAGTTAGGGAACATCCCAATAGAGGCTGCAAAAGAAATCGAAAAAAAAGCAACTTTAGAACATGTTAAGATCGAAAGATTTAAAGAACTCGATAGGGAAATTCACCACGACCTCATGGCAATGGTCAAGGCTTTAACAGAACAATGTGATGGAGAAGCAGGAAAATACATTCATTTAGGGGCCACTAGCTACGATATTGAAGACACGGCACTTGCGTTGCAGCTTAAAGAAGCTTTAGAATATTTAAAAATATCTCTCCTGGGTCTATTAAAAAAGTTATGGTTGCTTATTGCTGAAAAAAAGAATTTAATATGTATTGGAAGAACGCATGGACAACACGCAATACCAACTACCTACGGAATGAGATTTGGTGTCTGGGCAAGCGAAATTGATAGACACATCGATAGAATATCTGAAACATTAAGAAGAGCAGCTTGCGGAAAGATGTCAGGAGCTGTAGGCACCATGGCAAGTTTTGGGGAAAAAGGAATCGAAATACAAAAGTTAGTCATGGAAGAGCTCGATTTATCTCCCGTTTTAATTGCAAACCAAGTAATTCAAAGGGACAGGCACGCAGAAGTTATTTTGTTGACGGCTTTGATAGGTCAAACGCTTTCAAAGATCGCTAGAGAGATTAGAATTCTTCAAAGGAACGAAATTGGAGAAATTTTTGAACCATTTAAGAAAAACCAAGTTGGAAGTTCGACTATGCCTCATAAGAGAAACCCCCATAAATCCGAAAGAATATGTAGCATAGCACGAGTTGTAAAGTCGAATGTGATTATTGCCTTAGACAATATTGTGTTAGAAGACGAGAGAGATTTGACGAATTCCGCTTCTGAAAGGGTAATTTTTGCCGAAAATTTCGTGTTTTTAGATTTTATGATAATCGAACTCACTTCGATTCTTGCAGGATTAGAATTTAATGAATCTCAAATCAATCGAAATCTTAATTTAACAAGAGGGGCTTGTTTGGCCGAACGTATAATGGTTGAACTCGTGAAAAGGGGTATTGGCAGGCAAGAAGGGCACGAGATCCTAAGGCAAGCAGCAATTCAGGCGAGAAAAGAAGATGTATTTATTAAGGACATTCTCATGACTAATAGAAGCATAAAAGAAAGATTTACGCAAGAAGATTTGGATGATTTATTAGATCCTAAAGGTTATATAGGTAAATCGATTGAACAAGTTAACAATCTTTTAGATTATTTTGTAAATAAATACCACTTTAAATGAAAATGGTTGACGACGACTTATATGCCAAATTAGGCGCTTCCTCGAAAAAGGAGGCCGTTCACGATGCGATTAAAACAATTGATAAAGGATTGTATCCTGGAGCCTTCTGCAAAATCGTAAGCGACATAAGCAATAGAGGGGAATACTGTTCAATTTTTCATTCTGACGGAGCGGGTACTAAATCAAGCCTTGCTTACATGTATTACAAGGAAACGGGAGATCCTTCTGTTTTCGAAGGAGTTGTTAAAGACGCAATTGTCATGAATATTGATGATGTGCTATGTGTTGGTGTAACAGATAATGTATTTATATCGAATAATTTAGGACGAAATAGTCGATATATATCTGGACAAATAATATCAATTATTATAAAGGAATACGAGCGCTATTGTAAGGAGTTAACTGAAATGGGAATGAACCTCTTATTATGTGGAGGAGAAACTGCTGATGTTGGAGATCTCGTCAGAACGCTTATTATAGACGCATCCGTTTTTGCAACTATCCCTAAAAAGGATATTATTGACGCAAGTAAGATTAAATCCACGGACGTTATAGTTGGGCTAGCAAGCGATGGAAAATCAACCTACGAAAAAGAGTATAATAGCGGTATAGGATGTAATGGCTTGACACTCGCCAGACACGGTACTCTTTCCCATGATTATTACAAGAAATATCCAGAAGCTTTTGATCCAAAATTAGAAGAAAAATATGCATTTTTTGGAACTCATTTCCTGCAAGACCCCATTAAAGATATCAATTTAACTGTAGGACAAGCTTTGTTATCACCTACAAGAACTTATGCTCCTATAATATCAGAAGTATTAAAAGAAATTAGGAGTGAGATTCACGGTATAATACACAACACGGGAGGTGGTCAATTAAAATCGCTTAATTTTGGAACAGGAATAAAATATGTTAAAAATGATTTATTTAAAATTCCTAGCGTTTTTAATTTAATAAAAGAATCGTCAGGTACTTCTTGGAAAGAAATGTATTCCGTATTTAATATGGGGCATAGGATGGAATTGTTCTGTGACGAATCAATTGCTAAAGAAATTATCGAGATAGCAAACAAATATAGTGTCAATTCTAAAATCGTTGGATATTGTGAATCTTCGAACTCTAGGAAGAATTTATTAGCAATAGAATCTGAATATGGTAAATTTGAATACTCCTAAAAAGAGAGAATTTCAATGAAGACTTTTGATGTTATATCAATTGGGGCTGCTTTAGTAGATATGATTGCGAGTGTCGAGAGATATCCGCTTGAAGACGACGAAGTGTATGTTTCTGACTTAAAAGTAATATCAGGAGGGGCTGCGGCTAATACGGCTTATGCCTGCGCGAAACTCGGGCTCAATACCGCTTTTATCGGCAAGATAGGAGAAGACGATGCCTTTGGTCAAAAGATCATCTATGATTTTAAATCAGTCTCTGTAAATATATCTTTGATTAAACATAGTACTAAAGTAGGTACCGGTTCTGCGTATGTTGCCTTAAATAAAACAGGTGATAGACGGATTTATGCCTATAGCGGAGCAGCTAACGAGCTTTCAAAAGAAGATATTAACGAGAAAGAATTAACTCTCTCAAAAGTAATATTTCTCAGTAGTTTGCGTAATATAGAGCCATTTTTAAAAGCAGCAAAAACTGCCAGAGAACATAATATTTGCTCGATTTTAAATCCTGGCATGTTGATTATTGAACAGGGTTTTGATAAAATATCTCGATTACTCAAGTATATAGATATTTTAATCATTTCTAAAAGAGAATATTGTTGCTTAATGGGCTTAGAGGATCTAGATTTAGACGCTACTGTATTGAAGGAAATTCCTAAAGTTTTTCAAGATTTAGGAATATTAGCGCTTATCATTACTTTAGGTAGTGAAGGTGCATTTCTTCTCACGTGTAGTTATTCGAAGATCATTCCTCCTCGTAAAGTTGATAAGGTTGTTGACACAACAGGGGCGGGTGACGCGTTTTCAGCGGGATTTATTTATGGATTTAACCAAAACCCTGGATTTGAAATCAAAAAGCTGGAAAGAAACATAAAGATCGGTTGTATTGTAGCTACTTGTTGTATTCAGAGCTTGGGTGCGAGAAATGGGCTCCCTGGAGAGAAGGAAATAAAAAAACTTTTAATGTGAAGGAAAAATTACCATTATAAAAACTAATATATTCCAACTTGAGAGCTATGATAGAGCAAGAGAAAAAAAGTTATAGTAAATTAGTTGAAGATAGAACCTATTTTTTTATTGAAATTTTAATTGTTTTCATCGTAACCATTTTTTTTCTCATACCATCATTCCTCGTTGAATTTTTTATTGATAACAACTCAATATTTTTTGCCCCACTATTTTTTTCGACTAAAGCATTAGGAATTTTATTTGGAATCCCAGTTTCGTTGCTAATAGTACAAAAATTGGGAAAATTTAGTACCGAAAGCCCGCGTTTTCAATCAAAAGTTAATCTATGGATTGGACACTTGAAATTATTCAAAATTTCAAAAAGCAACGTAAAATTTCAGCTATTGTTTGGTTTGCTCTTACTTTTTCTAATTTTCATACCTGTTGATTTTATTACTTCACTATTGATTCCTGAAGTATTGGATTATCAGGCGGTAATGTTAACATCAGATCCAAAAGGAAATTATTTCTTAGAAGACTTTCAAATATTTATAATATCAGCCATAATCATTCATATTTCCGTGGCAATTATTGAAGAATCTATTGCAAGAGGATTAATCGCAAAAAGAGGGGCTGAAAACTTACCGATAATCTCTGCCGTTTTGATCTCCTCTATTTATTTTGGATTAGGTCACTTTACATATTTATTAAATCCTTTAAGTTCTAATTATCCAATATGGTTCCCATTTATTTGGTTCGTGGAAACCTTTGGCATTGGAGTAATCTTGGCTTTATTTATTATTAAAAAAAAGTGGATTTTTCCAGTTATTTTTGCGCATGCTCTCAATAACATTATATCAGCATTTAGCATATGGTATTGCTTGCAAGGTTTCGAGTTTTTCTATCTTACAATCTTCATGTATGTTCCTTTATTAGTTATTAGTATTATATTATTAGTAATTAATTTTAAACGCATAAAAGAAAGCATCAAAACTGGATTTAGCATGTTAGGAAATATTTCTAAAGACGAAAGGAAACCTAAATCATTGGATGTTTTAATCACCATCATGCTAGATTTTGTTTTTGCGTGCTTGATCTTCCTAGTTGGTATCCTTATTATTTAGAATGGAGTTAATCTTAATGGTAAAATTTGGAGTATTATCTGATACTTTTATTTCAGATTCTGATGAGGTTAAAACTAGAGACCTATTGATACAAATTGCAAAAATTTTCAAGGGAGTGGATTATGTCTTGCATTTAGGGAATGTCTATGCCTCGGGATTTTTAGATGGTCTTAATCAAATGGCCCCTGTAAGATGCGTTCGCGGAGAATTAGACGATATAAAACACTTGGTCGATTTCATTTCGTTCTCTGTAGGACCTTACAAGATTGGAATGATTCACCAACCTCCAAACGATTTAAACGAATTTATACGTAAAAATCAACTTAGAATTCTCATTCACGGCAAAACTTGCGTGCCACTAATCGAAAGCACTTCAAGTAATGTTCTTATTTTGAATCCAGGTTCTCCAACTCATCCAAAAGCACCCCCACAAAAAAAAGGATTTAATAAACCAATAGCAAGACCGAGCGTGATGATAATTGAGATTAATGACAAGAATTACATGCTTTCAATATTTTTAATAAATTTAGAAGAAAAAAACTCTTGATGAGTTAAAATTAAATACTAAAGAAATTTTATTATTTATATCGTAATTATTTAGCGAGCATGTGAATTTTATGGTATCCAAACTTGAAATGATATTAAAGGAACTAAACGAGAACGGTAACTTTCGAGCATCGCTTTTTTCAACAGATACGGGCTTGGTATTGTCTTCTCAAAAAGCTGATGATATTGACGAGAAGATCGTAGCCGCCATGGCAACCTTACTGAGCGACGCTGCCTATGCTGCTTCTGAAGACTTAAAATTATCTGAAATGACCAGTATTAAGATAAAATATAGCGACGATTTAATCATTTGCCGGAACATATCCATGCCGTCTGCCGATACAAATTTCGTACTAGCAGTCTTGTCTAAATTGCCCGACTCGGACGATGTAGAAAAATACTTCGATTCCCTCTTAGATTGGGCGATAGAAAACAGTCAAGCGGATTTACAAAAGCTCTCAAGTATTTAGAAGCTTTTTTCTTACTTTTTATTTAATGATCCACAAAATTCAAGAACCTTTTCAGCAACTTCACTTTCGTAGCCCATATAAAGATGATCGGCACCCTTTATAATGTGTTTAATTTTAGGTTCTTGATAAAAGTCGAAATGATGTTGAAAGTTTGAATAGAACGCAATCTGGTCTTTATCACCTTGTATGAAAAGTTTAGGTTTGGTGGTCTGTGAAAGTTTTTTATATTCTCCTCCCATAAAATCCCAGGGAAATGATATTGCTATATATCCCAAAACATTAGCGCATCTAGCAACTACAGAACATCCTATTGCGGCACCATAAGAATACCCACAGACGATTAATTTATCTTGATTTTTATTGTGTATCAAGAAATTCAAGCATGCAGTAACGTCTTTAAGCTCGCCTAAACCAGCCGTGTGTATTCCAGTAGATAATCCTACACCTCGAAAGTTAAATTTCAGACAGGATATGTTGTTATTAATTAACGCGTCAAAGACGGCTAATACAACATTATTATTAAAATTACCACCATAGAGAGGATGCGGATGACAAATTAATACGGCAGGTTCTTTATTTGTCCGGGATTCAAAGTATCGTGCTTCCAGTGTTATTTTATCGTTTTGAATGAATACTTTTTCCATAGTTTTATTTAGGCTTTGAAACTATTAAATCTTGATCGATGCATTACAATAAAATCGTTATAAAACGCAAACTTAAGGAGTTTATCGAAGAAGATTGTCAATTTAAGGATTGTAGCTCTGATTTCATTCCTGAAACCGACACATCTTCGGCAAGAATAATTAGTAAAAGCGAAGGATACATCTCGGGTCTTGAGGAGCTTGAGATTCTATTTGGACTGCTTAAAGTGAACATATTGTTAAAAAAAAAAGATGGAGATAGCGTTTCTAACGGTGATTTAATCGCAGAATTAAACGGTCTTACAAGGAACATCCTTCTTGGAGAAAGAATTGGTCTTAACTTATGCACTCACATGAGCGCAATCACTTCGACAACCAAGAAATTTACTAATATAGTTAAGGAAGCGAATAAAAATACAAGAATTGCCTGCACGCGAAAAACTCTTCCCGGACTTCGCATTTTTGAAAAGAAAGCCGTTGAGATTGGAGGAGGAGAAACTCATCGGTTTTCATTAGACGACATGATTCTTTTAAAAGACACGCATCTAAAATATCGAAACGGAGATTTAGCTGGATTGCTTGAGGATGTAAAAAAAAAAGCAAGCTTTTCAAAAAAGATCGAGGTTGAAATAGAAAAGATAAACGATATAGTGACTGCTGCAAAAAATGGAGCGGATATCGTCATGCTCGATAACATGACGCCTAAAGAGGTTAAGGAGGCTATTAACTTATTAGAAAATCAAGGTTTAAGGAATAAAATTCTTATTGAAGTGTCTGGGGGCATTAATTTCAATAATTTTAGGGCATACTTAGATGCAGAACCGGATATCATAAGCACGAGCGAACTAACTCAGAATCCGTTCTTAAGAGTTGATTTATCGCTTAGATTTAATTAATAAGATCTTTCAGATTTAAGATTCAATCAATTATTATCTCGTGGATTGAACAAGTAACATCTCGGATATTTGATAATTTTTGGTGCAAATCCTTAATGATTCCAAATTCTCCTACGGTTAGAATGGTTTCGATTTTTTTTTCTGCAATCCTCCAATCAGAAACTGTTTTAATAACAGAAGAAAATTGAGAAAATAGTTCGGTAATTTCATCAGTTGTTACCTCTTTCAATGGATAAACGAGGTTAATGGTCATTATTTTATAACCGTCCATATTTTCGAAATTTTCGTGATTTTCAATAAAATTCACGATCGCACTCCTTAATGCCTCACTTTTTGATTGAAAGCCACTTTTTCTCCTAACAATCTCGAATCTTTCTAATAATTCGTCCGTTACTTGTAAAGATATGATCGGCATTTATATTATCACTTGAAATGTTTTTTGAGATTAAGATTAATAGTTATTTTAATGTATAGATAAAGTATTCCACATTTAATGAATTGATATATTTTTTTCTTACTAATTAAATACTTGATTGTCGATTTTTTTACATTGAAAAAGATAGAAGAAATTATTTAGCATAGTTTCCTTTACTATGGATATATAATCATATAACACTGTCAAGGCAAAAATTATGTATATCGCAGCATTCGATTTAGGAACGACGGGATGTAGGACATTCATCTACGATATAAATGGTACCGTTAAGGCAAGCAGTTACAAAGAATGGAATAGCTATTTCCCCGCACCTTCTCATGTTGAACAACTCGCTGGTATGTGGTGGACATCTTTAAAAGAAACTATTAAAAACGCCATTAAAAAGGCTAAAATTTTACCTTCCGAAATTGCCAGTTGTTCGGTTACAAATCAGAGAGAAACAATAGTACCTATTTCCAAAGATGGAAAACCCTTACATAACGCATTGGTTTGGCAAGATAGAAGAACTATTAATCAAGTAAAACTCATCGAAAAACAGGTAGGAGTGGAAAAAATATACAAAACTACAGGCCTTACTATTGATCCGTATTTCTCCTTGACAAAAATACTTTGGTTTAAGGAAAAGAAGCCTGAAATTTACAATAAAACCTGGAAATTCATGTTGGTTAGCGATTTTATCATTTATAAATTAACGGGTAAGTGCGTAAGCGATCACAGCAATGCAAGCAGGACGATGTTATTCGATATTAGAACCCAAAAATATTCAGAAGAGATAGCAGCGGCAATGGAAATTGATCTAGATAAGATGCCCGAAGCTATAGAAAGTGGAACGCTGGTCGATAATATTAATTCACCAGAATCAGGCTTGAATAAAAATACTTTAGTCATATCTGGATCGGGAGATCAGCAATCTGCTGCTTTGGGTGTTGGAGCAACCTCTCCAGGCGATATTAAATGCACGACGGGGACAGGAAGCTTCATTTTAGCATATTTAAAAAAACCGTCTTTTGATCCAAAAAGAAGAGTACTCTGCAGTTGCCATGCAATAAAAAACGCCTGGGTTCAAGAAGCAAGCATTTTTACCACGGGAGCAGCCTTGAAGTGGTTTCGCGACGAAATCGGACATGTTGAATGCGAGAGAGCTGGAAATAACGAAGATCCCTACAAAATAATTGATAAAGAAGCGTCAAAATCTCCTTTAGGAGCAAATGGATTACTAATACTCCCACATTTAGTAGGCGCTGGAGCCCCTTATTGGAACCCCCACGCAAGAGGGGTTTTGTTTGGTTTGTCCTTAGGCCATAGAAGAAGAGATCTCTATAGAGCCGTATTGGAAGGCGTGGCTTATGATGTCAGGAGGAATATAGAAGTTTTTAAAGAATTAGGAATAATTCCATCAGAATTGAAATTAACAGGTGGGGGTGCTCGGTCGGATTTATGGAATCAAATTTTCTCAGATGTGATCAATGTTACATGTGTTAGAAATTCAATTGAGGAGTCAACATCATTAGGCGCTGCAATACTGGCGGCTTACGGAGCAGGAATATTTTCTGATATAAAAAAAGCAGCAGGAGAATTGTGTAAGGTCGATAAAAAATGGTACCCAGACGAGAAATCCTTTAATAAATATTCTAAGTTATGTGATTTTTCGACGGAACTATTCGAATCCTTGATGCAAAATAACACATACAAGAAATTTTTAAATCTGATATAGCCAGCAAACTCCACATAATTGAATTTAAAAAATGATTTAAGGAAACCATACTTAAAATTTTAATAGTTGTTTTCTAATAATATATTTACTTATCAAAAAAAAATGGTGCGAGAGATTCATGGAAGAAATTGATGGAATTAAATATTCAAAACTGCAGATTCAGGCGGCAACATTATTTTATGTGGTCTTGGTTATTGCTTGCATAACCACCATCGCAGGAGGAGTTTTTCTAATCTCAGAATTAATATTAGGACCTACGGGGAAATTAGCGTTGTTATTAAGCTTACAAAAAGGTTGGTTGATAGTAATTTTTGGAGCGTTATTTGCAGGATTATTTTTTCTTTTAGTATTGTTTTATGGCTTGTTTAAAAGAGGTAGGAATTGGATAATAATAAAAGCATTCAAACCTAAAGTAATCCCCGATCCCCTGGCGAAAAGTAGAATAGAAATCAAGTTAGTCGTATATATACTTTTATTTTTCTTGGTTGTGGTTATATTTGGCTTATTATTCGCTGTAGTTAGCGAAGTATTAAGTTATGTTGGAGGATCTACTACTTCTCTAGTTTCAAACCTCACCGTGGGACCATTACTATTGATTATAGGGATCCTAGTTTTGATCTTTGACGGACTTTGTATCTTTGTTATATTTTTTGTAAAAAACGGTTATTACCTAATTCTTAGACTAATTGGAGGATTAGAAAAGGATTAAAAATCATTTTTCCTTTTATTTTTCTTTTTTTGTCAATTAGAAAATTCGCTCTCTTTCCTGACTTATTAAGGCGAGAACTTAATGTTTTCCTTAAAATTGTTTTAAAATGGATTAGTTTTTCATGAAAGATAAAATAGGAACCGTATTCAATTATAATCAATTACCGGATGTTTCGAGGTTTCCCTTCATAATTAGCCTTAAAAAAAAGCGAGGACTTGTAAGAAAAGGGCAATTTGTTTGTACTGAATCTGAGGAAGGTTTTTTAATGGGAATGGTTGAAAAGATCCTAATTTTAAACGAATATTTTTCAGACGCCCTTACCATAAAGGCATATAACGACAATAATAATCCTAACATTTTAAAAGGTCTTTTTCCAAGCGAAGATTTTGAATTTTCCATAGCCATAGTTAAGAACCTTGGAATAATCTTGCTCGGAGATATTGATGATTCTAAAATTGAAAAAATAAATAGAATGACATATCCAGCTAGGCCAGGAGCGGAAGTATATTTAGTTAGTGATGAAATATTAAGCTCTTTTTTAGGATTTGATTTACAAAATGGTTTAAGAATTGGATCGTTGAAGGTATCGAATACTGAAGTAAAATTAAACCTAGATCGTTTATTAGGAAAGCATTTAGGAATTTTAGCAATCTCAGGTGCGGGAAAGAGTTATTTAACGTCCGTTCTTGTTGAGGAATTGCTATCATCTAATAGTGGAGGATCTCCAGCGATCTTTTTAATTGATGTACACGGAGAATATACTTATTTAAAAGAAATCCCTGAATTAAAAGATAAAATAATAGTACAAGATGCAAGTTTTTTCCAAATCGCAGTTCCAATCATGAATGCTCAATCTTTTAGAAAGGTTCAAAACGAAATATCTACAGTTCAGTTAAGAGAATTATCAAAACACATAAAAAAATTAAAAAAAACTAAAAAAAATTATTCCATTCCAGACATCATACAATATCTCGAAGAGGAACAAGAAGGCAATAAAAGCTCAAGGCAAGCTTTAATAGGATGGCTCGAAGAATTGCATTACCTACGATTATTTGGTCCGTCAGAAAACCCACTGTTGAAGAATATCATAAAGCCCCAAAAACTAATCATATTCAACCTTCAAAGCGAGATAAACATTAGGAAAAAACAAATAATGGTTGATTATATTTGTTCTCGCATGTTTTACATGAGACGTATGAACGAAATTCCTCCATTTTTATTAATTATAGAAGAAGCACACCAATTTTCCCCAGAAGCAGCTCATTCAAAAGCGATTTCGAAATCAATAATTGAAACTATAGCGCGAGAAGGGAGGAAATTTATGGCTTGTTTGTGCTTGATAAGTCAGAGACCCAAAAAATTAAGCACCACAGCTCTTTCCCAATTAAATTCCAAGATGATATTAAATATCAAGAATCCTTACGACTTAAAACATCTCATGGAAAGTTCAGAAGCAATAACAAAAGATTATGCAGATATGATTTCGAGTTTAGGCGTGGGAGAGATGTTGCTGATGGGTAATGCCATTAATTATCCTGTTTTTATAAACATAAGACAAAGGTCATACCCCCCTAAAAATAAGGACATAAACCTATCACAGGCTTGTCTTAATTGGCAAGAAAAGGAATTATTCTAGCTCGTGCATTATTTCTTCTCTAATTTCCATATTGTTCTTATTAAGCACAATCATGTTTTTATTCTTGCTAACTCGGAATACATTAATAATATTCCTACTTTCGAGTTTTAAGTAAATTTCTTCGAGCAGATAGGAATTTACATAAGGAAATTCTTTTTTAAGCAGTTCTTCTAATCTTTTATCCATAATTTCCCCCTTGTTTCGAATGAGCAGGTCAATAATTGTATTCACGACTGGTTTTTGATTCCAACGTTGCGATTCGATGATTAATCACCTAAAAATATGTATATATAATTATAAAAATAAGAAGTAGATCGTGATTTAAAGTATTTTAATCGTTATAAATTTGTGGTTTCTTAGACAAATAATCCGTCTTGTTTTTCTTCACCTTCGATTCTTCGCCTCTTTAACTTTTCAGCAAAAGATTCGTACCATTTGATAACATCGGGAGTAATTGTTGGATGTATTTCCTCTCTTGCTTCAATGAAATGGTCGGGAGAAATCTTTCTTGCGCGAATGTTTTCTCGAAGTGCAATCATCGCAGCTTCGCGACACCATGTTTCAATATCTGCTCCTGAAAAACCATCACCAATCATTCCAGCTAAGGTTTCTACGGTGAGGTTTGATGCGAGTGGCATATTTTGGGTAAAAATCCTGAGAATTTCGATCCTGCTTCGAACATCTGGTGCTGAGACAAGCAAGATCCTATCGATCCTTCCAGGCCTGATAAGGGCGGGATCTAAAATATCTGGTCGATTCGTTGCGGCAATAACCACAATGTCCCTTTTACTTTCTAAACCGTCCAATTCCGTTAGTAACTGAGATAATACCTTTTCCGTCACGCCCGAATCATTCGTAACCCGTCCCCTGCTTGGTGCAATGGAATCAAACTCATCGAAAAATATTATACACGGAGAGGCCATTTTAGCTTTTCTAAACACTTCTCTTATGGCTTTTTCGCTTTCTCCTACCCATTTTGAAAGCAATTCGGGTCCTTTTATCGAAATGAAATTAGCCTTCGTTTCGGTAGCGACAGCTCTCGCCAGAAGCGTTTTTCCGCATCCAGGCGGACCGTATAAAAGGATGCCTTTAGGGGGAGAGATGCCCATTCTCTTGAAGATCTTGGGATGAGATAAAGGCCAATCAACCGCTTCCATTAATTTCTGTTTTAAAATATCCAAACCACCAATTCGTTCCCATGGAACATTTGGAATTTCAACGAATACTTCTCTTATTCCCGAAGGAAGTACTTCTTTCAAAGCTTCTTCAAAATCGTCCTTGAGCACTTCCATTTGTAAAAGCAATTCCTCTTCAATAACTTCGGATTCTAAATCTATTTGGGGCAAGTAGCGCCTCAACGCCGCCATTGCAGCTTCCCTACAAACGGCAGAAATGTCCGCTCCAACAAACCCATGTGTGATCCGAGCGAATTCATTAAGGGAAATTTTTTTATCAAGAGGCATATTTCTTGTATGAATCTGGAACACTTCTCTTCTTCCTTTTTCGTTAGGAACTTTTATTTCTATCTCTCTGTCAAACCTACCCGGACGTCTCAATGCCTCGTCCAAGCTATTAGGTCGATTTGTCGCACCAATAACTATCACGCGGCCCCTACTATGCAAGCCATCCATTAAAGCCAATAATTGTGCCACGACCCTTCTTTCTACCTCTCCCGTAACAGTTTCTCTTTTAGGTGCAATTGCGTCTATTTCGTCTATGAATATGATTGAGGGACTTTTTTCTTCTGCTTCAACGAAAATCTTACGTAATTTTTTTTCTGATTCGCCGTAAAACTTACTCATTATTTCTGGACCGTTTATCGAAATGAAGTGAGCCTCACTTTCGTTTGCCACCGCTTTTGCTAAAAGTGTTTTTCCACAACCAGGAGGACCTCTCAATAAAACTCCTTTAGGAGGATCGATTCCAAGACGCTTAAATAGAGACGGGTGTCTAAGGGGGAGTTCTACCATTTCTCGAACGCGCTGAATTTCTCGATCTAGACCTCCCACGTCCTCGTAAGTCACATAATCTCCTTTAGGTTCTTCTTCAGGAGTTATGTTTTCGCTTATATGTATGACCGTGTCCTGTTTTATAACACAAATACCTCTTGGTTTAAGACTCTTGACCTTAAATAATATTTCTCGACTAATCCCAATTGAAATGTGAATTATATCATCTATGGTTACGGGATAATTGATTAATTTCCTCCTAACGAATGTTTCAAATCGTGGGTTTGTTTTTATTTTAACCGTGGCAGGAGATAATACAATATTCTGTGCTGATAATGCATTTACTTTTCTTATTTCGATAGTGTCATCTATACTGGTTCCCGTGTTTTTTCTCAATCGAGAATCAAAACGAACAATGCCTAAACCTTGATCTTGAGGATAACTAGGCCAAGCAATCCCAGCGCTTTCTTTCTTGCCCTTTATGGAAATGACATCACCTAATTGGATATTTAATTCTTCCATTATCTTAGAGTCAATCCTTACGATATTTCTTCCAATATCTCGTTCTTTTGCTTTTTGTACTCTTAGTGAAACCGATGGCCCGCTATTATTTGATTCACTATTGTCTTTATTTCCGCTATTGTCATTATTATTGTTATTATTAGATGACATTTTTATTCACATTCTCTTTTTTGTATATGATTATTATTTAGTATTTATCATGTAAAAATTTTTCTATTTGGTTATTGTTCTATTTTATTTGTTTTTTTTAAAGAAATTATCCAATGAAACTTGTACTTTTGAGGAGTCCATTTTTTTTAAACGCTCTAGCGCGTTCATTACTCGCTGTTTTGAAAAATTATGAGTCTCTATAAGGAGTTCCTCTACCTTTTCGTAATTAATTTTGTCCCATTTAGGTTTTAAATAATCTTTTGAGACTTCAGGTTGAAGAAAAATCTGTTTTACTTTGTTTATTTGTTGAATATCAAGATCTATCTCACTTTTACCGATCGAAACTTTATTTTTAATCAAATTTTCTATAGATCCATGTTTTTTTATCAAATCCAATGCCGTGTGCTGTCCAATACCTTTTATACCAGGAAAAAAATCTACACCGATGAGAATTGCCATCTCGACTAACTGTTCGCGTGTTATATTAAACTTCTCAAGGACTTTTGCTAGAGTTATATATTCTATGTCTAAAGTAATCTTGGTATCCTTTACTTTCTTACTTCTACTTACAGCAAAATTACGGACTAATCTCTCACCACCAAACAAGAGTGTATCATAATCTTGTGAGGCAATGGCCCAAGCATCGTTATTTTCAACCAAATATGCCGATTGAGCTTCTCCTTCTGATAATGCTTGAATAATTGGAACGCCCAAATATTCGATTAATTTCTTGCTTTCGTTTAACATTTCTGAAGTTAATTTTGATGTTTGTTGGGCATATTTTCTTGCTTCTCTAAAGTCTTCTGTCTCTTGAGCAAGGACCATTTTTTTTTTTGCTTCTTCCTTTATTTCTTTTCTTTTTTGAATTGTATCTAATTTTAGTTCTGATGGTTTACCATCAAAAACATAAATTGGTTTAATATTGTGTTCGATAAAGTTAATTGTTCTATAAAAAATGCCCGAAAGATGAGAAGTCACATTTCCGCTGTAATCCTTTAAAGGAGTCCCGTCTCGTTGGCGAATAATCGCTAAGAATTGATAAATCGTGTTAAAAGCGTCAATGGCTATGGCTTGATTGTGTAGATTTTCAAAACTAATAGTCCTTCTTGTTTCCTTTACGAGCTCGTTAATTTTTACGCCGATTCATATCACCATTTTTTTCTTTATTAAACAAATAAGATCATTCCTATAAATTTTCACTAATTTTTTTTTCTTCTAATTAGCTTTTGACCACATCGGTCACATAATCGGTCTAATTGGGTAGGGTCGTATAATTTCTTACAAAAAGGACAAAAGATTTCCCAAACTATTCCACCCGTGATGCCTTTTTTCCCAACAGGCGAGAATTCGAGTTTAAGTTGCAGGCATAGATTTTCCATTGAATAATCGTTCGTATAAACAACGATGTTTTCTTTGGTTTCCTCTTTTAATTCCAAGGCTAGAGTTATGACCTGTTTATCAGTTTTTGATAAAGCATTAAAATCTCCAGTTAATAAGGATTTTCTTTCAATTTCGTCGTAATATTTCTTAAGTGGCTTTTTAACGATCAATTTTTTTCTATCTATAGCCACTTGAATTCTCTGCAAAATCGTTCTGTTTTTCTCAGTATATTTTTCGACACTAATTTCCTTAATAACTCCAGGAGTGGTAAAGATTGTCCCTTTAATCAAATTGAAATCGATTCCTAATAAAAAAATATTTGTATCAAAAATAAGGATTTTACTTATTTGTCCCATAATCAATACTCTTCTGGACTATCATCTCGAGGAATAGGTACTAAACCTATTATTTTTTTCCTCAGTCGTCTATAATAGCTTTCATTGAAACGTATAAATTTTACTATTGAATTTGACTTACGAATCCTAATTATAGAATGAGGTTGTACATCTTTAAAGACTTTACGCCCATCGAGTAATATTCTTCCACTTAGGCGAGGTCTTAATAATTTTACATCAATTACGGTCTCCATTGGAAGTACGAGAGGTTTTAAACCCGAACGAGCAAAGGGATTTAACGGAACTATTTGCATTACATTTAAGGAAGGGTGAACAATCGCCCCTCCAGCACTTAAATTGTATGCGGTGGACCCCGTCGAAGTGGATACGATAACTCCATCTAAATAGCTCCTATTTAGGTGTACTCCATTTATTTTTATGGCAATTTGCAATACCTTGGAATTTTTTGAGGATACGATCAAAACTTCATTTAGGCAATTACCTAGTTTTATTTCTTCTTTCTTCTCGTTTATGAGAGAAGTTGATATTTTTGAGCAGGTTTCAACAGTATAATTTCCATTTAAAATTTTATCAACATCGTCGAAAATCATCCTCCCGTTTGATTCGTCCAAGAATCCCACGGATCCTATGTTTATTCCTAAAATAGGCGGAGGATCTGCCTGATCAACGCTCCCCGCAACTCTTAAGAGAGTTCCATCGCCTCCAATTGAAAGTACGAATTTTGTATTTTTGGAACTCATTTCGCTTAAATCTCTTGCACTTGTTGGAAGAATTTTTGGAGCAATTCTGGTTTCCAAATACACGACCTGAGCTCTTTTTTTCACGAGAAACTCAAAGAGCTTTTTAGATAAAGCAAATGCCTTTTCGGAGTCCATTCTACAAGCTAAGGCAATTGATTTTTCTTCCATAAAAATCAAAATTTTAATATAAATATTGTTAAATTATCAATTTATTGGATTAATCTAAAAAAAATTAAAAGTAATTAGTTTAGGATGACTCTATTTATCAACGTCTTACCAGCAATTTCCCATATCTCTACTTGAGCCGTTGACAATTTCGCTGGTTCTGATTGTAATTCCTTGAGCTTGTTGACCAATTCCTCTTCAGTAGGCCATTCCACATCGATGGATTCATAAGATTCTAAATTCATGATGTTAATTGCATTCTCTTCGATAAAATTTATCTGAGCTGTACCTTTCAGAATTTCAGGAACTTCAGTCAAGTGTCCCGAAGGAATAGTAAGAGATCTCTTGTTTCCATCGAACAATCCGACACAAACAACTCGTACTTTCGCATGACCATGCTTGCCACTTTTTGACCTTTCTGTTGATTTGATAACACATGGTTCGTTATCCACCATAATGTATTGTCCCGTTTTTAATTTTTGGACTTCGACTCTTTTAATTGAAAAAGCTTTCTCACCTTTCGTTCATTAATATTGTTTATAACAATTAATATTATCCCTAAAATTTATTTCTTGCTAATTAATGTAATATTTTCAAATAAATTCATCAAGAATTTTTTTTAAATCATACACCTTAATATAGCTTTTTTTAAATTAAATACCACATTACTATTTTTAAGGATTTTTTAAAAAATTTTTAAAAAGAAACCACGACTCGTTGATGATATAACATGAAAGAATTCGGTAGAAAGCTCGAAGACCTGATGAGAAAGATTCGAAAACTACCTTCCATAAATAAAGAAGAAATAATGGCCATAATCCAAGATCTCCAAAGAGCAATGCTTGAAGCAGATGTTAAGGTGGATTTAGTCTTCGAGATGACAGAAAACATCAAAAAAGCAGCAATGAATACCACACTCCAAAAAGCAAAACGCAAGGACTTCGTCATCAAGCTTGTCCACGATGAGTTGATACGCGTTTTAGGGGGGAAGAAAGCACCAATAAGGATCAAGCCTGGTAAAAAGAATGTTATATTATTAGTTGGAATTCAAGGTTCTGGAAAAACAACAACAGTTGGGAAACTCGCCTACCATTTTAAAAGCAAGGGATTCAAGGTTGCAGCATTAACCACTGATACTTGGCGACCAGGTGCTTACGACCAGTTAGTACAACTCACGAAACAAATTGGTGTAGAAACTTATGGCAATCCTAATGAAAATAATGCACTAAAAATCGCCGTGAAAGAAACAAAAAAGGCCATCAACGATGGAAACGATATTGTCATTGTAGATACAGCTGGCAGGCACAAAGAGGAGAAAGAACTCATCGAAGAGATGAAAAAGATCGAAGCTGCCTTGAAACCAAATGAAGTAATACTCGTCATTGACGGAACATTGGGACAACAAGCGTTTAACCAAGCCCAAGAATTTGCTAATGCAACCAATATCGGTTCTATTATAGTAACCAAACTCGATGGTACTGCTAAAGGGGGGGGTGCCCTTTCTGCTTGTGCTGCGACGAAAACTTTCATAAGATTTACGGGAATGGGCGAGAAAATAGAGGAATTAGAGGAATTTGACCCAACAGGGTTCGTGGGAAGCTTATTAGGTATTGCAAATCTGGAGGCGCTCGTTAAAAAGGTTCAGGATTCAGAAGCGATGGCAGATCCAGAGCTTCAAAAAAGAATGCTTCACGGGAAGTTTACGCTTGACGACCTTTGCACTCTACTCAAGAACATGAAAAAATTAGGGAAGATGAAAAATATTCTTGGAATGATGGGTGCGGGCAACATTCCCGATGCTCTTAAAGATGATGCGGAAAAAAATATTCAAAAATGGGAAGTCATTTTAAATTCACTCACACAACAAGAAAAGGATAATCCCTTAATTATCAAAAAGGAAAGAAAAAGAAGAATACACAGGGGAGCAGGAGTAGAATACGCAGAAATCAATCGAATGCTAGATCAATACAAACAAATGAAAAAAATGATGAAATCTTTTGGTAAAATGGCGAAGAAAGGTAAGGGAGGAAAAGGTCCATTTCCAGGTAAGGGACTTCCGCCAGGTTTTGGAGGAAAAGGCTTAGGAGATCTATTTAAAAAATTTGGTGGATGATAATAACGAATTTTCAAATTTCTCGTTGATCGATTTGACAACCTTCTTAATCTTTATAGATATTTTATCCAAATACAGTAAAAAGGATATCGACGAGGGAAAAACACCTCAGGATATATATAACATCTGTTGCACCCTAAGAACCACTTTCTGTACCTCATATGGCATAAATAAACATAACGATTTATACATTTTCATCTTTGAGAATAATACGATCATAAGGTTTGAGGGTAATAATTTAAGATATCTAGGACCAGATGAACGGAGTCAGGCTTTGCTTTTAAAAAAAGCCTTGGATAAATCTCAAAAATCTGTAGACTTCTGGATTAAATCCACACCGGGAATATTTGTTAAAACTTATCGAGAAGATTGTAATTTCATCGATGTCTTAATTTCGTTAAAAAAACCCCAAATTGCTTGCATGTATAATTCTTCCTGGACTTTTCCCGAGGAAATTATACACTTAGACAAAAAGAAATTAGCTGAAATAGAGGAATTAAGTAATTTCAATGAATATATCGTCATTTTACCAATTAAAAGGGAGTTGTTAATTACATTCACAGACATGTTAGCTAAAATACAATCCACAATATTAGATAAGGTTATTTTTGTAAAGATAAATAGAATTAATAACTTGCCCGACAAAATTTTATATATTAACTATTTAATTGATAGAACGAGTGAAAAACATGATTTTAGATAATCTAAGAGCATATATTGATGGAAAGATTAGAAATGCTACGATTTTTATACAAGAAGGAGTAATTAAGGAAATAAAAACTAATCCTTTAAGAACAGAGGTTGATTCGATGGTAAACATGGATAAGGAGAAAAATTATATTGATTGTCAAGGAAGGATTGGCATTCCCGGTATCATAGACATTCATTCTCATTTGAGAGATATGGAGCAATCTGAAAAGGAAACATTTCAATCGGCAACTGAAGCTGCAGCATTTTCGGGTATAACAACAGTATTTAACATGCCTAATACGATTCCACCAGCTACAACTGCGAATCAAGTAAAAAAATGGATGGAAAAGGCGAAAGATAAAATACATATTGATGTGGGTTTTATTGCAGGAGTTCCAAAAGAAATTAACGAAGAAGAGATGGAAAAAATATTGAGACTAGGTGTTATTGGGTTCAAGGTTTATCCACATGATTCATTATCCGGAATTGATTGGATGGATCCCTTGAGTATTAAGAAAATCCTTTGTTTTTCCTCAAGGTATCAAGTACCGATTTTTTTTCATCCTGATATCCCCTTAAATAAAATTATAACACAAGAAAAATTTAACCAATATTTATCAGGGGGAAAAACACCTCTCATAGCCCACGATATGGTTCATAAAAAAGAAAACGAGGTTAAATTCATTGAATTTGTCTTGGAAAATTATTATAAGATAGTTTCCCAATTAGAAATTAATCAGAACAACTTACCAATCGTTCATTTTTGCCATGTAAGTACCCGGTCAAGTTTCAAGCTTTTGAAGGAAAGTATTTCTAAATTAGGGAATAAACAAAAGATTTCTTTTGAAATTACACCACATCACTTGCTTTTATCAAGAGAACAACAATTAAATATTCCTACTTATGGAAAGGTAATGCCACCATTGAGAGCCTGCGAAGATCAGGAATTTTTACTTAATAAACTCAATTCTGGAGAAATTGAATTGATTGGTACGGACCACGCGCCCCATACAATCTTTGAAAAATCCAAATCTTTTCTCGATGCCCCTTCCGGATTTCCTGGATTTGAAACATACCCTTTTCTGCTTTTGGAGAGCGTACCGATAGAGATGTTTGTAAAAATTTCTTCGGAAAATCCTGCGAAAACATTTGGGTTAAAACACAAAGGATTCATCAAGAAAGGTTTCAACGCAGATATTACGATTCTTGAAATGGTTTCAAGGTACACAATAGACGCTAAAAACTTTAAATCATTGGCAAAATTCTCACCTTTCGATGGTTGGGAAACTTCAATAAAAATATGGAAAGTATTTCTTAGAGGAAAGGAAATAAAGCAAGATGTATCTAATTTTAAAGGTCAAATTTTGTTTCAGACAATAACACATTGATAAAATTTTGACTATTTGAAAGAAAAAAGGGAGGAATATGCATATCATTGATAGATTCTTAATACATTTTTAGTAGAAAGATTCATTAGAATTAGTTGAATAGATCATATCAATAATAATTACTTCAAAACCTACTAATCATGTCATCCAAAGAAGAAGAATTTAGTATTGAAGAGGGTGCCTTGCTCGTTAAGTTTGCGCGAGAAAATATAGAATATTACCTTAAAAACAAGCATAAGATGCCCGTACCAAACGAAATTAAACAAAAATTTAGTAATAAGTATGGTGCTTTCGTTACCTTGAATCGAGTAAGAATTTTAGGTAACCCTCTTCGAGGGTGTATTGGTTATATCGAGCCCCGCTTTGAATTGTACGATGTGATTCATAGAGTTTCAATAAGTTCTGCGATCGAAGACCCACGCTTTACGCCAGTTATTTTGGAAGAAATGAACGAGATCGTAATAGAAATATCGATTCTCACGCCACCAGAATTAATCGTAGTTGATAAACCTGAAGATTACTTGAAAAAGATTCTTATTGGAAGGGACGGACTCATTGCCGAAAGGGGGGCAAGAAGAGGTCTCCTTCTCCCTCAAGTCCCCGTAGATCACGATCGAAATTGGTCGGTCAAGGAGTTTTTAGACCACACATGTCAAAAAGCCATGCTCTCAAGCGACGCCTGGAAAGATAAAGATACTAAGATTTACGCTTTTCAAGCGATATTATTCGAGGAAACGGAACCAAGAGGGAAGATCGTGAGAAAATTCATTTCCTAGCCTTTAGTATTTTTCCTTGGTCTTCGAAAGTAAAAAATAAAAAATAGGATTTTGTTATTACACAAATCCAGAAACGAGTGCTAAAACACCAGCAAAAATGGAAATCCAAAATCCAAAATAAGGATCAAAAACTTCCCAAAATTCAACTTCAACAGTATAAATCCACCATTCTGCTACGACGAGATTTACACTCATCATCGATATATAATAAATAATGGGTGCAGCAATCAGCAATACACCAGAAATTACCCAAATAGCGGTACTATTAGATTTTCCTTTAGCCTTTGCTCCAGTTACTAATAATACTAGCATTGCAACAACGATTATTATAGTTGTTATCATGCTCCATGTTGTAAGGTCAGCGTTATTATCAAAGAAGCCAGATTCACTATTTGAATTACTTTTCCAATAATAGAGCGTCCATACCCATAGATATGTATCTACAGAAGCATCGTCGAAAACAAAAGGTGCAACAAGGGCAATTAAAGCCAAAATCCCCGCAAGAATAGCCAACACATATCCATTATCTCTAGTTGTCATATTTGTTTACCTCGTTTTAAAAAACCAAGTTTTATAGATTTAATAAAATATTCACTTTATATTTAAAGCTTTATGATTTTATAGAATTATATTTTTCTCCAAGATAATTTGTAAATTCCCTTCATTTGAAAAACATGAATCAGAAAGAATCAATAGAAGAATTTTATGTCATTTTACTCAAACTTGAGTATGAAGGGAAAATAAAAATAATCTTCTCAAAAAAAAAGAGATTTTATTTAAATGAAAATTCTATTATTATTAGAAACTTTAATAACGATTGCCATTCTAATATTATTTTAAGCGAGTTGAGAGTAATAGATAGTGTTCTTTTTATGTGTGAGTTACATTCTCTTGGAATAGTCAAAACTTATTAGCTTCTTATAAAAAAACAGAAAACCAATATCATGTCAAAAATAGAGCAAATTAGGGGCATCATCTGTCCAACTATTACATTTTTTGATGAAAATTATAACATAAACGAAGAGCTGAATTCTCTCCTTTTTCGACATGTTCTTTTAAACGGTGCAAATAGTCTTTTATTGTTTGGCACTACGGGTGAAGGACCTTATTTTTCAAATCGAATTGAAGATAAGATTAAATTAATTAGATTGGCTTACGAGGTTACTAAAGAAGAGATCCCCATAATTACAGGAATCTTTGGAAATAATTCAGATGTAATTTTAAACGAGATAGAAACATTAGGAAAGAAATTCAAGTATCTTTCGTTCATGATCCCTCCACCAATGGAACCCATGGAAGAAGAAGGATTAAAAGGATATTATTCTGAGATTTTTGAAAACTTTTGTTTGGAGAACAAAATATTACTTTACAACAATCCAAATCTCTTCCTCAACAACAATATATCTCCATCTCTCCTCTCTTCCTTAAGAGAATTTCCAACTTTACTTGGAATTAAGGATTCTTCTGATAAATTTGGAAATTATAAAGGATATATTGAACACCTTGGAGAAGATTTCATGGTTTGTTGCGGTAGGGAAAGACAATTTTCTCATTTTCTGCAGTTAATCCCTAATAAATCAAGAAGATTTGCTGGGTTGGTCCCAAGCATTGGAAACTTGGTGAATATATGCTTGAAACTGTATCAGGCAGCTTTAGAGGACGATCCGCTACAAATCGAAAAATTCCAAACAGACATTAACGACTTCCGCGAGAAAATATTTGGTAATCAAGACATTGCGGGAAAGCAACAGAGAGGTCTTAAATATGCTTTCTATCATTTATATAAAATATCAACAAAAACACCATTTGTCACTGCGATGACCGTATCACCAGATTTCAATTTTTCTTTAGAAGAAGTAGCAATGGACAGGATAGAAGCAACTGTAAGGTATCTTTTGAATTTAAACTACATTAATAAAATCTTTCCGATTGAGAATAATTATTATAGTTTTAGCGATATAAAGGCAATATTTTCAAATACAGATTTTCTCAAGGGATTAGGCGACTTAAAAAGACTTAGAGGCCCCTATGAGAGAATTGGGAGACAAAGCACGATTTTTCGTCTCAAACTTGACCAAGATATTGTCTTAAAATGTAAAGATAATAACGTCAAGGAGGGTGCTATTTGTGGGGAAAAGCTATTATTTCCTTTCCTAGATGGAACTCTTGACATAAATACATTAGAACTTAGGACGGAGATTAAAAAAATTGTATCTAAAACTCGAGGAAGATATATTTTTTCTTCTCAAAAACCTCCCATCTTACCTGCAAGCGATTTGATTTATTACGATGAAAGTAAAGAGATATTGCCTTGTATTTATTCCCTACATTCCTATATTCAAGGAAAACCATTTTATTTCTACTTAAAAAGCGTTGATGAGGAAAAGATTGCCTTAGATTCACCAAAACTTGTTAATTTATTTAAAAATCTTGGAGTAATCCTGGGAACGCTTCACGGAATA
This sequence comes from Promethearchaeota archaeon, assembly GCA_016930515.1. GTDB lineage: Archaea > Asgardarchaeota > Lokiarchaeia > Sigyniarchaeales > SOKP01 > FT1-020. The sequence continues at coordinate 33,432 of JAFGGO010000074.1, forward strand.
AAGTTCAACGCTTTTTATGAACGGATTACAGATATTTCCAAGAAATCTGCTGAATTGGATTGGTCAGAAATATTCAATAGAGAAATCGAAAATATCCTTCAAGGATTAAAAAATAACAAGTTTGAATATATTGATATAATTAAAGCCTATATTAGAGACAACTTTTCTTTAATTGAAGAAGAAAAAGAACCAATTGCTATTCATAACGATTTTGGTGAGAGAAATATCATCGTTAAGGAAGAGCCTACTTCAATCCAATTAAATGGAATTATAAATTTTGATAATTGGAGAATAGGCGTAAAAGCCCAAGATTTTGTCCATATCTATCTAACTACTCGTTCTTTGTCCAATTGCAAAGAACTCAGAGCTGCATTTCATGAGGGATACGATAAAACAAGTAAATTAAACTTAAATCGTGATTTTCTAAAAAAAATCGAGATATACACGGTTAAATGGCAGTTAGAAGAATTAAATAGAATGCCTAATAACGAACATTCCCTTCTTTACTTGAAAAATCTATTGTCACTATAAAAAAATATGAGTTCTGTTTTTAGGATTTTTATTCGTATAAAACGCAGGCTACTAGCGAATAATTCCAAGGAGCTTTATTGCCATCGTAAATCAAGCTCTTTACTTCATCTAAGGGATCTTTTCCAGAATGTTTATTGAAAACTTGCCAACCCAGTTTACCAATGGAGTCCTCATCAAGCAAGAATTCTTTAAAGTTTTCTTTTATGCCTCCCCAATATATGGATTTTGAATCGATTATCTCCTTTAGTTCTGGTAGGGTTAATAACCCTTCTTTTACCAAATTTTCGGTAACTTGTGGGAAAAACTCGCTAAATACGCTTGAAACTTCCTGGGGCGCACCAATATTTCTATCGTATAATAATACAATTCCTATAGCTTTCATAATGTTGTCGTCATATTTTTTAATTTTTTATGTAGTAATTACGATATTAAATTATGGATTATATTTTATAAAATCGGTTTGGACAATTACATGTTATCAAAAAAGCTTTGGACTCTTTTTTCCGTGGATTGAGTAAAGAAATCATCGAAATCAGAAAAAAATTCAATATCATTATTCCAATTGCATAACACTTCCTCAGGATATCGTTCAAAAAACTTTTTAGATACATTTTCAAGTTCAACCATAACTTTTTTGTCCTTTAATTTAGGACTCGAAGTCGCAATAAATAAAAAACAGTTCTTTTTAATGATGCTAAAACGCTTGTCTTTGATTTCAAAATTAGAAAGTCCGCCTTCGGAAATCTCTTCAGCGAACGAGTTTAGAGCACTCATTAACATTGCAAACAATTGTTCGTCTAATTTTTTATCAAAGACTTTTTGGTATACGGCTACACCACTTTCGGTTAATATCCAAATGTCTTGAATTAGTTGAGGCAATGAAAACCAACCTCAGAGGTTTTTTTTCTTATTTAAATATTAATAGATAATTCGTCTATTTATTTATTAGTTTATTGTTTTACGATAATAAAAAAAAGAAGTACAATTATTGGGTATTTTTTTTAAGAAAAAGTTTTTTCATCCAATTTGGTAAGATGAATCCTCCATAATAGCAAAACGCGGCTGCAATTAATATAATCCTAGTGACTGGCAGAAATTCAGGCGGAACAAATGATGCGGCATCTAGTAAGGCACCGATAGTAAAAAGGGTAAATGCGACTATTAATATCTTCCCCTTTAACTTATGCTCGGGTTGGGAGGATTTTAAAGTAACCCGTCCAAATATGAACCCTGGAACAACAAACACCATTAAGTTCACGGCGATCCAAACTAGAAATAGAGGCGTATATTCGACATCGACTATGGAAACGACCTCTCCTATAACCAATGTGTCAGTAAATGCGAAATATAACAGGAGGATCTCAAAAACAATAGTAAAAATTGCGTAGATCCCAACGATGATCTTCTGCTTTTCCTTATAAAAAAGGCTCATCATGAGGCTTAACCATATTAATTGATTGATTGGCATCAATAGATTTCCAATAAGTAAATATATAACGGGATAGGACATGAGTCCGTCTGTATTAGTTATTAAAGCAATTACAAACGAAATAGCGCTCGACCACCAAGATTCCGTAATTAAAATCCACACCAATCCAACATAAATATACATTCTTTCCTTGTTCTTCCGATACCCCCACCCAACTCTGATTCCAACCAATATAGAAATGGATATAAAAATAAGGGAAAAAATTCCGTTAACAATAATATTAGTTTCCATAATAAATCCTTATTTTATTATTATAGTTGATTTATAATGATAAAATTTATATATAAATTTTAAGGTGTTTGAGTAAGAAATGGGGTGAGCGATTGTTGCATTTTGGTTACTTTTCGACTAAAATTACTAAACTTAAGACCAATCAGTCTAACTTTTTTTAAGGGATTTTTATTCTTTTTTAATAATTTCAGCAGAATGTTGAAAGATTCTTTTTTATTGCGTGAAGGAAAATTAAGGGTTTGAGAGCGAGTTTGTGTTAAATATCCCTCAAATCTTATTTTTAAAGTGATGGTGCGATAATAAACATCTTTTCGCTCTAATTTTTCGTGGATTTTATCGTTTAATTCTTTTAATTTAGAATATAACACATTTAGATCGCTCGTATCGCTAAAAAAAGTTCTTTCCTTGCTTAAAGATTTATTGAAACCTTCTTTCTCTTGAACCTTTCTTTCATCAAGTCCCTTTGACACCTTCCACGCCCATAAACCATTTTTTCCAAATAATCTCTCAATTTCTTCGAAACTTAATGAAAGTAAGTCTCCTATCGTTGATATCCCTTTTTTGGCGTAAAAAATTCTTGATTTGCGTCCAATTCCCGGAATCCTCGTGATGTCCATATTTTTGAGGAATTGTATTCTATATTTAGGTGGCACTATTGTTATTCCATTTGGTTTTTTATGATCCGATGCGATTTTAGCTAATGATTTGGTTGATGCACAACCAATTGAGATAGTTAATCCTATTTCTTTAAAGATTCTTTCTTTAATTTTCTTTGCCAATGTTCTTGATTCGTTCATATCCGAGCAGTAATCCGTCACATCAAGATATGCCTCATCCAAACCAGCCTTTTCGAATTTATCTGAATATTCTTTTAAAATTTTCATTACTCGCTTCGAAACATATGAATATTTTTCAAAATTAGGTCTTAAAAATATCCCATGAGGACATAATTCGAACGCTTTTGAGATGGGCATGCCAGACCGTAAACCAAACGCTCTTGCTTCGTAGGAACACGTGCTTACAACACCTCGCCCTTTTCCTCTTTTAGGATTAGCACCAACTATTACAGGTAATCCCTTAAATTGAGGATTATATAAATTTTCTACTGCCGCAAAAAAACAATCTAAATCACAATGAAATATAATCCTCATCATTCTTACAAGATCCTTCTAAATAGAATTTAATCACTAGTTGAGCAGAGTTTAGTTTTGTATTTAAATACAAGGAGAATGAAGAATTATGAAAAATTTTTTCTTTCAAAAAGAAATAATGTAATTATGGTTGTTGATAAAGAAGATTTGATTCGATCAGAAGTAGTACAGGGAGCAAAAAAATTATACGAAAAAGGTTTATGTGATAATAACGAGGGAAACATTAGCATTAGGAACGGTAGAAAAGAAGAACTATTTATTACGCCCACTGCAAATCAATACGATACTCTTACCAAGGATCAGATCTCACATGTTGATTTTGAAGGAAGCCTCATTAGCAAGGGTAAATTACCATCGTCAGAAATTAAACTTCATATAGCAATATATAACGCTCGTCCTAAGGTTCGTTGCGTTGTTCACACTCATTCTCCTTTTGCTACGACCCTTTCGATTGCGAGAAAAAACATTCCTATTATAATGGAAGAACAAATAGTATATCTAGGTGGATCGATTGATCTTGCTCCCTATGCGGAAGCCCATACCGAAGATATTGGTTTAACAGCACTTAAAAGCTTAGGTGATAAGAACGCAACCCTCCTCTCAAATCATGGGGTATTATCATGCGGAAAATCAGTTATAGACGCAATAAAGTTTGCTGAACTTGTAGAGAAATTAGCAAAAATGTATTGGGGCGCCCTCCAGATAGGGGAACCGCATATATTCAAGAAAGAAAATCTGGAAAAATTTTACGATATGTACAATCGTCTTTTTGCGAATTATCCAAGAAAAAAGACAAAATAAGAGCAAACCTTCATCATATTTTGATTCTTTCAGACATTTCGCAACTTGTTCGATCCACAGCGAGGGCAGATAATGTTTCCCAATCCTACAATGGAATAATTTTTTAATGCCTTAACCTCATAATTACATTTAGAACAACGAAGATTAGCAGTAGGGAACCATTGTCCCTTGATATTAGGCATTTTTTTAAGAGAGTCCATTAAGAGATCTTTTTTGCTCTTCTCAAATTGAAATACTTGCTTTTCTTCAACCAATGATTTACCTTTTGGTCCTAGAATCATAAGAAATTTTATCCTATTAGGAGCATTTAAAAGGGAAAGAGTTTTGACAATTGCTTTTTTTTCATGAACCGCAAAAAGTTTGGCGAGTTCTGGAGGTGCAAGAGCAACCAATACTCCTTGAGAGATGTTCTTAGTTGATTCCGTTTTTTGAAATAAGAATTGAAAGCTTCTTCCCTCAATATCAATAGCCCAAATAAAACTAAAAGAGGAAATATCATAATCCTCGTTGTTCGGTCCAATTATGCGTTTAATCGTTAAATTCCATGTATAATGCGATTGTTTGTAAGCGTTTGAAACAAGATCGTCAAAAAAGTTTTTTTCAATAACGGGAAAGGAGTTAAAAACGCTTTTTAAGGACAATAAGGTGACTTGGGTTAACTGATCAGATTTGAGACCGTCCCAAGGCGTGAGCGTGAATACATGAAAATATTGATTTGACACAATAACCATCTAATTGTTTTATAAAAATTAAAATTTACGATAAACATAAGGTGATCCAATGATAAAATTTTATCTTGTTAAATAATACGAGTTGAGAATTGTTGTTGGATTTCTTATTAGATGAAAAAAATCTGTTATTACGAGACGAGGTTCGTACTTTCGTTAAGGAAGACATTCCTCACAGCTTGCTCAAACAAATGGATAAAGACGAGATCCAGTATCCTCAAGATTTTATTCGAGCTTTAGCAAAACGAGGTTTGATTGGTCTTCGCTTCCCACGGAAATACGGGGGTAGAGGACTTAACTGGGAATCTGAAGTGGTTGCTCTCGAAGAAATTGGCGTTTTAGGCATGGCATTAGGGTGTCTTTTTAGCCTTCCAAGCATTTGTGGGGAAGCTTTACATCATTTTGGAACGGAAAAGCAAAAAGAAAAATATCTGAAACCATTATGCAACGGAAAGATTTTTGCAGCAGAGGCTCTTACGGAACCTCGAGGCGGATCTGATTTTTTTGGAGCAACAACAACCGCTGTACGAAAGGGAGATTCCTATATCTTAAATGGGGAAAAAAGATTCGTAGTGGGGGCAGAAGGAGCCGATTTTTTTCTTGTTTACGCAAAAACCGATGAAAAAGCAAGACCACACGAGTCAATTAGCCTTTTTATCGTTGAAAAAAGTGAAAATGTTAGCACTGAATATCTTTATGGACTCATGGGAACTCGAGGGGGTGGTGCTGGAAGGTTGAAATTTAATAATGTTGAAGTCCCCTCTGAAAATGTTATTCTTGAGGAGGGTGCGGGAGGGAGGATCTTCTACCAAATGATGGTTCCGGAGCGAATGACAAGCGCTGCGGGCATCCTTGGTACAGCTCGGGCGTGTTTGCGGATTGCTACAAAATATAGTTCAAAACGAAAAGCTTTCGGTCAAATCATAAAAAACTTTCAAGCAGTTAATTTTGCTATTGCTGATAGCATAACTTTATTAGATGCTGCCAGATCTTTGGTATTAAACACGGCAAGATTAATTGACACAGGAGCCCCACCACAATTACAAAGAAGGATGGTCTCAGAATCAAAAAAATTTGCGACGGAAGCTTGTTGGAAGATAGTAAACAAGTCGATGCAGGTAATGGGAGGAATTGGGTATACTACAGTATATCCCATAGAACGTCTTCTTAGAGACGCACGACTTTCGATGATATGGACAGGAACATCCGAGATAATGTCTGCTATCATACAAAAAGAATATTACGACGAAATCTTGAGCGAAAAATGGGTTGGACGAGATATAGAAAAGGATGCAATAGACGCTGATGCCGAAGAAGAAAAGAACTATGGGTAAATCTCTTTAATTTGAAACCGAATACCATTATTTCATAGATGAAAAATAATTAAGATTTTCGTATTAATTATATTATTATAAAAAGAAAAAGAATTAAAAAACTAAGATTTTTTTTTTGATAAATATCTTATTTTGGTCATTAAGTCGCGCAGCTCAATGAGATCGCTATTTCTCTCAATATATTTCTTATTTGCACCCTCGGCTAATGGAAGAGAAATTATTTTATTACACTTGAGTGACACCATCTTTCCGAAATCTTCTTCTATGACTAATTTCATTGCTGCCAATCCAAATCTTAGCCCTAAAATTCTATCAAATGCGTTTGGGTGTCCTGCCCTCATCGTATGTCCCAATACGACGCTACGACACTCGTACTCGACATTATTTTTAGAAAATTCTTCCTTAAGATCTTTCCTTAAATTCAACTCTTCAATTAAAATCTGGGACATATTCAGGGCGGGCAAGACGGGATTTCCAAAAGCGTCTTTTGGCAGTTTATCAATTGTTTCTTGAGAAATGGTTTTAAAATCGTTTTTAAGCGATTCTGGATCGGGATATGCACCCTCCGAACATGCAATGATATGATATTTGTATCCTGCGTTTGCTCGCTTCTTGAGCACATCAAGTACATCTCTTTCCAAGGAAAAGGGGGTTTCAGGAATCAATATAATATCTGCACCGGTAGATAGACCACTATACAGGGTTAGAAAACCTGCGTCCCTCCCCATAATCTCTACGACAAATACTCGTTGATGTGAGCGGGCGGTTGTTGTCAGGTTATCCATGGAGTCAGATGCTAATTGTGTTCCACTCCAAAACCCGAATGTAAATTCGGTTCCTGCCAAATCGTTATCAATGGTTTTTGGACATCCTATAACTTTGGCACCGGTATATTTATGCATTGCATCCGCAACTCCGTTAGTATCGTCGCCCCCTATAACAATGAGGGCGTCTATACCGATTTCATCGAATTTATTTACCATCTCCTTTGCGACTTTTTCTTTAATCCTTTCTTTTTCCTCGTTTGATTTTGCCTTACTTACTTCTTTAAAAGGATTGGTCCTACTAGTGTATAATAAAGTTCCACCAATGGTATGTAAATCGTCGTGTTCTGCAATATTCAAGGGAATTGTTTCATTTTCCAAGAATCCCTTCCATCCCCTTAAAATACCCACGCATTCAATTCCAGCATCAAAAGCTTTTAACATGATCCCATAAAGTACGGAATTGAGACCAGGGCAGTGTGCGGCAGCCGAGGAAAATCTCGAGCAAGACTCCGCCACCCGTTAGGATCCCTACTTTTTTAACAGCTATTTTTCATCGCCTTGTTTATTTTTGTTTCAATATTGACTTATTATAAAAATATCTATAAGAAAAATATTATTAATTAGCAAACTAATAAATAAAATCTATAATACTATGATAAATCTTTATGAGATGTGAAAATCTTTTTCATTATTAGAAGCCTCGATGTTTTTCGGTTCAAATTCATAGGGGGTATCCTCTTGAGGGACGATGTAGCTTCCTCCTGAAAGATCTGTTATTTTGAGAGTGAATGGAAATTTTCCTTCCAGAGCTTTTTGTAAGTTAAGGATAATAAAATCTATTTCAGGGATTTGAGGGTCATCTTTCTGGAGATTATTTCTATATATTTTAACCGCACTTTCGAACCGCCTTAAAACCCCTTCTACATTTGTAAAATAGAAATCAGCATTGGGACCAGGCTCCATTACGAGCTCAAACTCGGGAATTTCAATTTTAGCAGTAGGTGCGCGATACAGTTTTGATTTTAAATCGTTTTCTTTATTAATTTTCATAGAAATTATTCCAGGTTTCATCTTTGAAGAAACGGGTACTACATCTTTACTAATATAACCACAATCACTGCATTCATATTTTAGAATAAGAATTTGATCTCCATCGTGCGAATCGTAAATAGTTTTTTGGATTTTAATAACTCCACTTCGACAGGAGGGGCAATTGAACGAAAAATCGTCTTCCTCTCTCTCCTTGACATGATGCGACATTGTTATAGGAATAAATTATTGAATCTTGAAATTATTGACTATTTTTTAAAACAGAAAAATTTTTAAGATTTCTGACTTTTATCATACTAAATATATATTTATTACTTTATTAACAATACAAAGTTAGAATCATGCTACTCAGAAAAGAAAACGACTCAAAAATTCAACTTAACTTTGTATTAAGTACCATTACTGTGTTATTTTTGGTATTATTAGTAGTATTAATTTTATAATAGCAACCAATAAAATCTACTCTCTTTTTTTATTGGTTGCATTGGTAATAATATGAAAAATCAAAAAGGAAAAAGTTGGAAAAATTGACGGAAAGCGAAAAGATAATTGAAATCTTTTTTCACGGCCGAGGAGGACAAACCGCTATAACGGCAAGTTCTCTTTTAGCCGAGATGGCTTATGAAAAGGGATTTAAGGACACGATTGCCATACCAATTATTGGTGCCGAAAGACGAGGCGCTCCAATAATGGCTTTCACCAAGATCTCCAAAAATAAGCAAATTAAAACATACGATGGAGTTCGGGACCCAGACTTCATGATAATTTTTGATACTTCCTTGTTGGACATTCCTAAAGTAAAAGAAACGATTAAAGAAGGGGTAACCATTATCGTAAATAGTCCTAAACCCATAAATATGGAAGGACTACCCTCAAACATCAAGATTTTTATTGTTGATGCCACGGGAATCTGTATTAACAGGGGATTCATGCATTCGAGCGGACCAATCCTAAACATACCAATGTTGGGTGCTTTTGGAAAGGTTTCAGGACATTACGACCTCAATACCGTAGAAACTGTGTTGAAAAGAGAATTTGGTAATTCAAAACTCGAAAAGAATATGAATGTGGCAAGAGACGCATACGAATCCGTAAAGGAGGTCTAAATGAATGTCGGATACTGAAAAATGGAAAGACATAAATAAATCCAGGGAAAAAAGACCCAAGGTTCAAGAATATAAGAACTGGGAAGAATTGTCGCCCATTCCGATATCCCTACCCATTAAAGGGTCGATGGGTACAACTGGAGATTGGAGAACGTTCAGACCAGTGATAGATCAAGAAAACTGCAATAAGTGCGGAATTTGTTGGATGTATTGTCCGGAAGGAACGATTATTAAAAATGAGGATGGTTCCTTTCGAATAGACCTCGTTTATTGCAAGGGATGTGGTATTTGCGCAGAAGAATGTCCAACGAAAAACATAGAAATGATAAGAGAGAGTGATGTTTCTCATGATTAAAACGCAAAAAGAAATCGAACAAGAATTGGAAACGATGATTATAAAAGGAAACGAAGCTGCCGCCTACGCTGCAAAATCTGCAAGAGTGCAAGTAATTAGCGCTTATCCAATTACACCACAAACAACTGTCGTCGAAAAATTATCCGAATTTGTGGATCACGGATTAATGCCTGGTACGCAATATATCAAGGTCGAGAGCGAGCATAGTGTCATGGCGTCTGTTGTTGGAGCTAGCATGGCAGGTACCAGGACATTTACAGCAACATCTGGACAGGGATTGTTCTACATGAATGAAATGCTTCACTGGGCTGCGGGAACGCGCCTTCCAATAGTCACAGCAATAGCTTCAAGAGGTCCGGCGCCTCCGTGGAATATCTGGGCAGACTTCACGGATGTAATTTCTCAAAGAGATACGGGCTGGATGAGCTCGTTCTGTGCGAGTCATCAAGAAATTTACGACGAGATACTCATGTCGTACAAATTATGTGAAGATTACGAGGTTTTACTTCCAAAGTTCGTTGCATATGGGGGATTTATTTTATCTCATACTTCAAAACCAGTAATTATTGAAGAGCAATCAAAAGTCGATTCTTACTTACCACCACTCCCCGACGAGAAAGGTTGGCCTCACATATTCGTTGATCCTGAGAGACCAATGATGTTTGGAAATTTGATAATGCCTTCGGGTTTCTATTCGGAGTTTAGAATGAAAATCCATGACACGATGATAAAAGCGAAAGAAAAGATTAAGATCGCAGCAAATGAGTTCGAAAAAGTTTTTGGTAGGAGTTACGGAAATGGTTTGATCGAAGAATATAAAATGGACGATGCCGAAGTAGGAATGCTTATTTACGGTGATTTAGCCCTTCAAATGGAAGAGGCCGTTGATTTAGTTAGAGAAGAGGGATATAAGGTCGGTATGGTAAAGTTAAGGCATTTCAGACCGTTCCCAACTGAAGACATTATTGAATCTGCAAAGAAAGTAAGCGTACTTGGAGTAATGGATCGAGCTACTGCATTTGGATCGCCTACTGGAGGTCCCGTGAGTAGCGAAGTAAAAACAACACTTCACGGTACGGATGTGAACACGATCATTCTTCCAATGATTGGAGGTTTAGGGGGCAGGGAAGTCACTCTTGAACAACAAAAGGAGCAATTGAAAATCCTCGTTTCCATAAAAGAAACTGGAGAATTACCAAAAGATTTGCTCCACGGCACTCTTTGGCACGGGAAATTGGAGGTGGAATAAATTGGCAAAAATCAAAGAAGTAATAGAAGACGAAATTGGATGTCAAGAATGGTTTCTCCCAGGAAATTCGTGTTGTGCGGGATGCGGCTTAGAAATTGCGTTAAGATGGGCAATGAAAGCGCTTGGACCTAATACAGCACTTGTTACACCCGCATCTTGCCTTAATGTCGTTATCGGGCTATGGCCTAAAACAGCACCAAATTTCCCGTTCACCAATATGGCTTTTGCTGCGGGAGCTGCTGCCGCAACGGGCATCTCTGAGGCCTTCAAGGCAAAAGCAGAGAGGTTTCCAGGCAAGGTTTGGGAAAAAATGACAACACTCGTGTTTGCTGGTGATGGAGGTACAACAGATATCGGAATTCAAGCACTTAGCGGTGCGGCAGAGAGAAATTCAAACATCATTTACACTTGCTACGATAATGAAGCTTACATGAACACTGGAATTCAGAGGTCATCGAGCACACCACACGGAGCTAAGACTACAACAACAGTGTTAGGAAAGGAAAGATATAAGAAAAACCTCCCAGCAATCATGGCTGCTCACGAAATCCCATATGTGGCAACATGTTCAATAAGCGAACCTCTTGATATTTATGAAAAATACAAGAAGGCAAAATCGATAGAAGGTTGTAAGTATATTCATATTTTAGCACCTTGTCCTCCCGGTTGGAATTATCCCAGCGAGAAAACCGTTGAGCTTGCGAGGTTGGCGGTAAAGACAGGAGTTTGGCCTTTATACGAGATCGAAAATGGGGTCATGACACTGCATAAAAAAAGTAAATCTTTGCTCAATCCCGAGAAACGATTGCCATTAATTGATTATCTTTCCAAACAGAAAAGATTTGCTGGCATGTCTGAAAAAACGATGATTGAGTTGCAAGAACACATCGATCGCGATTGGAAGGCAATTGCTAACAAGCTGAAATCCCAAGAAGAAGATTAATTTTTAACCTTTTCTTTTATTTTAATAACCATTATTATCTTAAAGATAACGACTATGGGTCTCCTGATAAAATTTTCGAAAAATAAAGAGCAAGAACTCGAAACATACATTGATTTAATCGTGGATTACATATTTCAAGGAAAATTAATTGCTTTTCCAACGAATTCCGTATACGGAATTGGTGGTGATCCTTTCAATGTCGATCTCATAAACAGGATATATGATATTAAATATAGAGATCCAAACAAAGGATTTTTACTATTAGTTAGCGATTTAGAGGAAGCTACTAAAATCGCAATATTCAACGATAATGCAAGAAGGATTGCAAAAAAATTCTGGCCAGGCCAATTAACTATCATTTTAGAGAAAAATAAAGGCACTTCCTTACCAGCTGAACTCAACGCTTTTCAAGAGACAATTGGGTTAAGGGTTCCTGAAAACGAGACCATCCTAAGAATCCTTCAGGAGCTGAAAAAAAGGGGAAAACTTGGAGCAATTATAGGTACGTCTGCTAATTTTTCTGGAGAACCTCCTTCGATTAGCGGAACGGAAGTATCGAAAGCTTTTATGGGAGCAATTGATTTAATCATTGATTCAGGGAAAACCAAATCCAAGATACCAACAACTATTGTTGATCTATCGACTAGCTCGGTAAAGATTTTACGTGCTGGCAAGATTTCAGAAGAAGAAATAAGAAAAGCCTTAGATTAATATTAATTTGTATATTATAAATTGGTGAAAGAAAATTAATAACTTCAATCTCTTGATATCAACATCAAGGCACAACGAATCAAACGCAAAAGCAGAATTATGGTTTTCACTACTCATGTGTGGAGATAAATATCCAATAATCTCGAAACTCGAATATTCTGGTCTAATAGCTGCTTTAACAACAATAGATTCCAAGGAGGTGGTTCGTAATTTAGGAAATATTTTAAATTCTGATCCTATTTTTTTTCAATATATCTTGAAAATCATTCCTATTGATTACATTACGGAAACAGATATTAGCTCCATCACTTCAATAATATCGAAAAAATACGAAAAATTCATTCCCAGCGAAGAATCATTCAAAATTGAGTTGAATCGAAGGAAAAGTGATATCATTGAGAGACAGAGTTTCATTGACGCTATTGCGAGAATAATCAATCGGAGTGTTAATCTCGATGCTCCCGATGTTATTGTTAGGTTTGAAATTTTAGGAAACACCTGTGCTATATCGTTTTTAAAGCGTAGCGATATTTTAGAAATCGTTAATACCTTTAATCCGTTTTAATTTCCGCTCGTTTTCTCAATGTTCAGTAAAGACATTTTTTCGCAAATCAAATCATAGAGCGCCATTGATTTTATTTCCAAATCGGATTTATCTTTTCTTTTAACCCTTTCATAGGAATTTAAAACTACCTTAATTTGTTTATCTGTAACTTCGAAGTAATGCTTAATTTCATCAATTTTTTCCACATCATCATATTTAAAAGGGAAGTCAAGCTCCTCTGCATCAATTAAATCGGTTAATTCCTTATTTTTATCAACTATATATCCACTTTCTGAAATTATGCAATATGATAATTTGCCCGCTATTAGATCGTCATTTTCAATGCCAAAAGCTTCAACAGCTTGATTAATCTGTCTATTTGAAGATAAATAGAGGAGTAGCTCGAGATTTTTCGAATTTGAGATATTAATTCCAGAAGCAAACGCTTTTATCACATGATAACATGCAATAAAGAAATGATCTTGACATAAGAGATACTTATCTTTAAAAAATTGGACGGTAGTTTTATCATTGGGTCCTTCCAAATCTTTACAAAGGTTAAATAGATGATTTAGAGCATTTTTTTGATTCTTAATGTTAAATTTATTTAAAAAATTTTTGAAGTCTATTCTTATACAATTAATTCCTACAGAATACTCGAGATCAAGCTCTCGATTGTAAAATTCTTTTATTATCATAGTGGGAAACTCCAATTTAGGACGATTAATTGACCAATATTGATTTGTATATAAATAAGAAAGATTAATAGCAAAATTAGGTATGCAGTAAAAAGCCAATCCATAATTGCATATTTAACGGTAAAGTAATGGGTTCTATTTTTCCTACTACCAAAGGCTCTGGATTCTAGGGCTTCAGCAACATTGAAAGCTCTTTTGATTGAACATATTATTAAAGGGACAATTAACGGGAACAAATTTTTTATTTTATTTATCATACCACTTGCTTGTAGTTCATATCCCCTGCTTTGTTGTGCGTCCTTGATGTTTTCGGCTTCCATTGCTATAGTTGGTATGAATCTAAAAGCTAAAGAAAAAGAAAAAGCGATCTCGTAAGGTATTTTCATCGATATAAACGATAAAGCCAAATCGTTTGGATCAACCGTTTGGAAGAAAAGCGTGAATGCAGAGAGCATTATTATAATCCTTAAGACCATAAGCAGGGCAAAATTAAGTGAAAAAAAAAGCGTGTTTATGAGTATGATGAGCACAAATAAGAAATACATGTTTTTAAGATTGGTCAACCACTTTTTTAATTGCTTGCCAGAGATTACAAGTGGTATCATCGTTAGTAATATTAATAGCAATGGAATGATCTTTAAGAATAGAAAACTAAAAATAGAATAAAATATCGCCATGAGCAACTTGGAACGAGGATCCAAGCGATGAAGGAAAGTGTCTTTTTTAAGGAATTTAAAAGCTTCTAAGAACATGAGACTCATCGGTATTCAAATCTCCTTTTTTTAAATCGTAAATTTTCTTTTATATATTTGCTCAAGAACAAAATCATCTCATCCTTAGTCTTTATTTCTGTTGAGCACGATATTCCATTAGTGTTTAATGCAAGGATAAATTGGAATACTTGTGGTAAGACTAAAGAAGATTTATCAGCTAAAAACGATTTAACGAGAATTTCATGAGTAGGCCCATCAGCCAAGATTTTTCCATTGGTCATAAGTATAGTACGAGGTATATATTCCATTGCAAATTCGACATTATGAGTGACTATTATAACAGTCTTACCCTTATTTATTTCCTCCTTGACTACTTTAACAAAAAAAGATATTTCTCTCCTATCTTGTCCTAGTGTTGGTTCATCGAATACAAGGAGTTCTGGATCTCTACATAATATAGACGCAATTGCTAACTTTTTTGTTTCTCCTCCAGAAAGAGTAAGGGGAGATCGGTTTTTATATTTGTTTAAGGTAAATTGAGATAAAGTTTCTTCTACTCTACTCTCAATTTCTTCCTTTCTAAACTTTGAATTTTTTAAGGAAAATCTAATTTCTTCTTCTACCGAGTTTGAAAACAATTGATGATGTGGATTTTGAAACACTAAACCCACGATATTTGAGAGTTCTGCTATGGATTTATTACGTGAGTTCTCACCATTGAGAAATACATCTCCTTCGGTGGGTTTAATCAAACCGTTTAAAGTTCTAATTAAAGTAGTTTTTCCTGCACCATTTTTTCCCATTATTGCTATTAATTCGCCTTTAACTACATTGAGATTAACACCCTGTAAAGCCACTGTACCATTGGAATATTCGTATTTTACATTTTTCATTATTACAAGTGGCAAGTTTTCGGAAATTGTCACTGCTGGCGAGCCTCCTTTAATAATTTTATTGCTGCTGGAATAGAGGAAGGAAGTTCTCGACCTAATTCATAATTTTGAGATAATTGTTCAAATATAGAATAAATTACAGGACGATTTATGCATAGAGTTTTAAAATTACAACCATTAATCACATCTTTTGCCGCACCGTATTCAATAACTTTACCTTCTTTCATTAAGATTAAGTCATCTGCAAGAGGTAATACGATATCCATTCTATGCTCGCTGATTATTACGGTCATTTTTTTTTTAACTTGAATCTTTTTCAATAGAATTAAGATTTTTTGGGCTAGACCAGGATCTAATAAAGCAGTTGGTTCGTCAAGAACTAAAATTTTTGGTTCGAGAGCCAATATAGATGCAATAGCTACTCTTTGTTGCTCCCCCCCACTAAGTTCGAAAGGTGCTTTATCTAAGAGGTGACCAATTTCTGTTAATTTAACAACATCGTCTATTTTTTTTTTAATTTGTGGAGCAGGTACTCCCAAATTTTCCAAACCAAATGCAATCTCGTGTTCCACATTCATTGCAATTAATTGATTTTCTGGATTTTGAAAAACTATGCTTGCAATCGTGGATAACTCCGCAATAGTAAATTCAGTATTGCTTTTTCCGTCTACTTGAACGCTTCCTTTATAAAATCCAGGATAGAATTGAGGAATTAAACCGTTCAGGCAACGGATGAGGCTTGTCTTTCCCGAACCTGTTTCCCCGGCCAATAAAATAAATCTATCTTGTTCGATCTCTAAATTTACATCGTTTAAAGCATATTCTTCGTTTCCTTTATAACGATAATAAAAACCAGAAAATCGAACTAGAGTCATTTTCTCACCAAATATGATAATGAATATTATAATTGGTCATTAATTATTTGTTTAATTCTTTTCAATAATGTGTTTTGAGCCATATCGATGTCTTTTATACCGGTCATTGAGGCCGCCCCTTCGTGTCCTCCCGCACTTGTTTCTAAGTTTGAAGCGATTTCTTGCATTAATTTCCCAAGGTGTAATCCTATCTTCGTTGTTATTTCTTTTCTTGCCCTTACAGTCATAATAGGATCCTTTTTTTTCTTTGAAATAACAATGCTAATATCGAATCCTATTGCTATTAAGGTGTTTGCTAGCATGCTTTCAAAATTGCTAACACTAGAAAGACCTATTAATACATTTTTCTCTTGAATAAGCTTTAATCTTTGCAGACCTTTAATCCTCGCCATTTTTTCAGAATATTCTTCTTCAGTTTTCAGCAAAAGATATGCATCTTGAATTTTCAAATCATCGCTAAGGATTGAAGCAACTTTAATCATTGTTTTGTTATTTGCGTATTTGAAAAATCCCGAATCGGTCATAATTCCAGACATCATAAGCCATTTCAAGGGTAAAGGAATATCGATATTGTAGGTGAAAAAGAACTCTGAAATAATTTCAACCGCAGAAGTGTAATCCTCCAGCACGATATTAAGGGATTTTAAGTTATTGGTATTTTTCTCGATATTTAACGGGTGGTGATCTATAAAAATGTGTTTTGTATCAGAAAGATTAATGCTTTTGATTAAACCGAGATTACTTGTATCAACGATAAGAACTATGTCAATTTTTTCCAAGTTACAGGTTTTTTCAAAACTAAAATCGTGATCTGGAAATTTTCTTGCCATCCTTTCAAGGAATATTTTTGAAATTCTAGTAAATTCTGGAAAATAAAGTCTTACATCATGAGAAGAATTCTCTAAGAAATACTTTAATGCAAAACCAGATGCCAGACCGTCAACATCGATGGGTTCGTGAGTTGTTATCAATATACGCTTGTTTTTTAAAAAAGTTAGAAGATCTTCGAACTTTGAAGTTAACATGTCTATTCAACTATTTTTGTTGAAGATCGGACTGCAAGGACTTTTTCATATTCTCAAGCGTTTGAAGGCTCCTTTCTTCCTTCTGTTTTACGGTCTTAATACGCATTTCAGTTGATATTTTCAAGCTTTTTTTCTCATCAAGCAATTTATCGCGAGTACTTTTTACTAATATCCCACCAATTGACTTGTAAACAGTAGTTTCTGAAGTAGCTTTCTCCAACTCTTCTATAGCTAATTCAGTTTCGTTTTTTTGTGATTGCAAAAAGTCATGGGTATTGCGCAGATTTTGCAATTGAATTTGAAGATTTTGAAGGTCAACAATTTTTTTTTTTACATTTTCGGGTAGATTATCATAATTTGCTCCCATATCCATATTCACATTTAATCTTTTTTTATGTTATAGTCTTAAATATTTCAAAAAATAAATTCTTTATCATAAATTATAGAATATTTGCCAGATTAAATCAGAGCTCATTCCTCTTTCAGTTCAACTGTATTGGAAATTATTTTTCCAAGACCAATAATATCGCTTATCGTTGCCCTAAAGGCAGTGATATCAGAACATTCTATGGTAAAAAAAAGTGAATTTTCTTTTTTTTCCATTTGAACGAAAGACCTTTTTGTTTGAAGCTTCTGAAATTCTGGAAGGAAAGAATTGTAAGAAAAGTCTCTTACTTGGGAATCGTTAAATAGCAGTTCAAGAGTTGATTTTATGGTAAAAGCGCTTTTTTTTAGCATTATTGTTCAATTTCTAATTCGCGTTGTTTACGCTTCGCAACCCTGTATGACTCTGCGCCTCTAGGTGTTTCAATATAATATGCACCGCCGGTGAAGGTTGCGTCGCATTTCTTACAATGCCAGATTCCTACGGATTTTCTAAATACATGGCCCTTGGTTTCACAACGAGGACACTTGATATCGCCCTTCGATTTTTCCATTATCAAACGCCATTTTTTTCTTACATTTGAGCCGTATCTAGCTTGGAATTTTCCAGAAATTCCAACCTTTTTCGTTTTTCCCATAATAATTCACACTCAAGTAATACAGATTGATGTTTATTTAAAAGTAGCATAAAATAAAAATTTTGGTGTTGGAACACCAGAAAACAAAAATTTAATTAATTTAGGGGTTTAGTCTTCTTTAACGAGGTATTGCCATAAATCAAGGTCTTTACGCAATTTTTTGCCTTTTTCCATTGCTTTCTTGGTTAACATCTTGATTTCCTCAATCGAGAAAGTTGCCGCACCGCTTTTTTGAATCGAAGTTACTTTATTTTCGCTCACTGAAATAGTTATTCGTCCATCGCTAATGAGCTCTTCGGACAAATTAGGATCCAAGAAAATTGTATCGTCGATTTTTGCAAATGTAATAGCAAAGGGTAATTCGTTTACAATGTCTTTTCCGTTCATATATTTTCCTGTCCATTTTAATCCTTCTTCAGTAATCTCTCCTTCGGGAATGTGAGCGCTAATTAAGCTTGCTAGAGCACCTACACCACCACAATCTATGAGATTGCCTCCGTAATTCATAACATACATATCAACAAACAAGATATATACGGCTTCTTTTTCTTTAATACAGAGCTTTTTCTTGGTTTGAACGCAATCTGCGTGTCGTATTCCTCTATCGACAACCCTAGCAAGTTCAATTGATTGTTCATTAGGTGGACCTCTTTCAAAGAGAGGTGACGCAATGGGTAATAACTCGGCCATAACCGTACAAACGCCTTCGTTAGGAGTATCTGGAAAAGGAGCACCTACTTCGTATTTTAATCCTGAAATTATCCTTGATTCACCTAAAGAAACATCTGAAGATCCTTCCGCAGATTTTATAAGATCTGCCTTGACTGAAAAGTCTCTATAATCCCATAAATCTCTTCCGTCAATTCTTTTATCCTTTCTTAAATTATCCGAAATATATTTACGCTCAATTGCGGAAATGACTCTTTTAACATTCTCCATATTATTCTTCTCCTCCGTTTTCGTTTGACTCTGGTTGAGCGGTCCCTTCTTGGATATCTAAATATTTTTTCTTCAAGGCGGTGACTTGCATGTCGTAAATCTTTTTAAGAGCTTCAGTTGCAAGATCCAAGGATGAATCGATTTCCTCCAATGTCATGTCTCCATCGAATTGCAACAAAGAAAGTTCGTTGTTAAACCACGTCATTGCACAAGGTAAATCGGCTTCACCCGCTTTGTCTTCTATTCCTGACAAATCAACGACCAACTCTCCATCAATCTTTCCGCAAGCTACACTGGTCACCAAGCTTTTCATAGGAACGCCTGCATCGGCTAGAGCAAGCGCTGCTACCGTGGTGCTAGCGCATCTGGTACCACCATCTGCGTCAATAACTTCAATAAAAACTTCAAAACTCGTTCCGGGATATAATTCGAGGAATAATACGGGTTCTAAACAATCAGAGATTATCATTGATATCTCCTTTTCCCGGCGACCAGGAGCTGGTCTTTTTCGCTCAAACACCGAAAAGGTAGTCATTCGATAGAACACCCGCAATATTCCCTTATCAGGTCTTGCTAGATGGTGGGGATGCACATCTCTTGGGCCATATACAGCAGCAAAAATTTTATTATTCCCCCATTCTAAGTATGCAGAACCGTCAGCATTTTTAACAACGCCAACTTCCATTTTAATTGGCCTTAGTTCGGTTTTATCTCTACCGTCGAGTCTTTTTCCATCTTCCCGAAATAACTTTTTCGGGTATTCATCATTAATTACTAATGGCATTTAGTTCAAACCTCTGTTTTCTTTTTCATTTTTTAAATATTCTTGAATTCTATCAGTTAATCCAACCGTGTGTGCTTCCGTTGCAATTTTATTTATGGCTTCAATGAGTAATTGCTCAGATTCGAGATTCTCTCCTTTAATCCATATTCGTCCATTTTGCGTTACGAAGATGTTGCAATTTGTCATATTTTTAAGCATTTTAATCATAGATCCGCTCCTACCGATTACCCGAGGGATGGAGTTTGGTCCGATTGATATCACCGAACCCCCCATTTTTTGTCCTAAATATTTTCCTACGGTGGTTAATTCTGGACTATTTAAGCGATCAGCCGAAAGAACTTTTACTATCAAAACATCTCCAATATCATATTTTTCTGTTGAATCTTCGTCTCGTGGGTGATGACCTCCTCCCCTATCTCCCGATCTTCCAAACCTTCCCTTTTCTTTTTTTATAGTATTCTTGGGTTTGAGATGACCGAGATCTTTTGCGTTTATGTCTATTTTATATTTAACGGGATTTTTTTCAACAACAATACCTAAAACTTTATCACCAGGGCGAGGCGTATAAAACCCTCTAAGTGGGATGACATTTACATAGTTTTTCCTTATTTGTTTTAAGCCAATAGATAAAGATACAATTTTTGTCTTGTCTTTGTTAAAAATAGCACTTCTTCCAGGTAAAAAATTTTCTATGTCATCAGTTAATACTTCACCAGGTACGACGATTTCTCTCGTACTCGTATCTCCTTCTTCGTCGAAATCGTCTTCGCCGTTCATATCAGGCTCTTCATCTTCCATCTAAATCACACTCTTTAATTCGTTTTTATTCAATATAACATACGAAATCAATTAAAAAGACAATGCTTACGATTTCAAGAGTTTGATTTGTACTCTACCATGAGTAAGCTTGTTTAATTTATCAATTAACTCCATTTGTAAACCAGCGGGTAAACTCACGACTGAAACCCAAGAGCCGTCTGTTTGCCATTCTTCTTTTTTAATTTGAGCGTATTGAGCAACAATATTATATCCTTTTGCCGTAAACGACGAGGGTAGCTTTATCGCGATGGTTGCTTGTTCCATACGAATTGGTAAGACGACTTGAAGTTGTTTGATGATGTCTTCTACTTGTTCTTCGGCGTTTTTCATAATGTCTATCTTGATGTTTGCTTCCTCGATTGCTTTTTCTATCCTCTGAGTTGGATGAGGTTTTTTGTTTTGTGGATTAATGGAATTCTTGCTAATAATATTTATAATCTGCTTTAATTTTTTTTCTCTTTCTTCTTCTCTCTGCTTTTGGGTCCAATGAATCTCACCCTCAAGTAGTACATGACCACTAACAATTCTTCCGTCCGTAGTGTCGAATACAGCCTCCATATCTCCGTCCGTGGCCTTTCGACCTCTTTTTAAATCCTCAAAAACCGTAAAACTTTCAAAAATTAATTCTAAATCTATCTTGGGATCGTTTATAATATCGTTTACTAAAGGTCGGGATTTTCCAGCTTTTAGCCTATTGTTGATTTCTTCTCGTAAATATTTCTTCGCATCCCATGCTTTTTCGGGGTCCATAAGCATTTCAAACGACCTGCCACCCTTGTCGATGCGACCAATAATGTATCCTCCCAAGTCAATTCTTGCTCTATCAATCACGATATCTTCACAGCGTTTAGTTGAACTAATTTTTTCGTCATATACAAATGTTTTACTCGTAGTTACCAAAGATAAAAAATGAAATTGTTACCTTGATGTTTACAACAAATTTTAATTATTTTACAGCTTGTTTAGCAATTCTTCTTTCTCTTCTACACTCAATAATTTAAACTTTCTATCTTTTTCCAGGATGAACGCAACATCACACGTGTTTTTATTTAAATTATCACCCATGATCTCCTTCAGTGTTTTTAAGGGTAATAACTTGAGTTCATCCTCACTCATATCTTCCTTGTAGTTCTTCTCAAGAAAGGTTCTTGCTTCAGTTGCTCCAGATCCGATCGCAAAAGCGAAATACGACCATAGCGCCCCCGAAGGATCTGTCAAGAAAAGCGAAGGTTTCCCGTCTGCATCTATTCCAGCAATTAAAAAACTCACACCAAAAGGCCTTACTCCTGCGTTTTGCGTGAAAGCTTGTTTGTATTCACAAATATTTAGCGTGCTATCTTTCACGCTAATTTTTTCATCGTAACTCAATAAATTTACTTGGGCTTGAATTCTTGCTCTATCAATGAGTACTCTCGCATCTGCGGTTAAGCCAGCGATTGCCACACCAATGTGATCGTCAATCTTGAAAATCTTTTCGGAACTATCCGTGTCTGCTTGAAGTTCAGACGACCTTTTTTCAACAGCAAAAACAACAGTTTTTTTATTCTTACATACTATTGCTGTTGTTCCTCTTCTTACAGCCTCAATGGCGTACTCTACTTGAAATAACCTCCCTTCTGGAGAAAATTGAGTAATAGCCATGTCGTAGCCTCTTCCCGCTTGCTGGAACATAATTTACATGACACCTGATTTTTTTTAATCGATTTGTATGTTTTTGTTTTTTTTTACTATTTTAATACTAATTAATTAATGTTAAAATAAATATTTTTTTTAAGCTATATTCGAATATCATAAATTCTTTTTTCAAAAAAAAAATAATAAAGAAAAATAACTCCTCTATTGATTGTAAATCTAAAGCAATGGGAGCAATTCTAATCTTTATTCGGAGGTTTTTCTTTTAATTTTGATTCGAGATCTTTAATTTTCTTTGCTTGTTCTTCGATCTTTTCTTCCTTCTTTTTTTCTTTAATTCCAGATATGGAAATATTTTTCAGATTCAGCAGTTTTTTAATAAATATCCAAGAAGCAATTAGAATTCCCACGAGGTAAAAGATGTTTATCGTCCACATGTAATCATTAATCTCCTGATAAATCACGAAATTTACAAAAGGTAGTACGCAAGCAATAATTCCAACAACTATCATGGATATAAGCATTGCAACCCGTTCGTATTTTTTTTCCTCCATTCTGAAAAAAATATACACTCTTAACCAATACATCACATAAATAAAGGTCATAGGCGTAAAAATGAAAGTTCCTAACGAAAATACTAGTAACGCGTTAATAGCAAACTTATTTCGCCACAAATTTAAAAATTCCTTTGTTGTTTTTTGGTCTTGAACCATGACTTTTGCGTGTTCGTCTCTTGCTTGAAATACTTTCTTTTTAACATTTCTCCCGAATTGTTTTAATCCTTTTTTTGCCCACTGGGTTTTACCAATTTCAGCAGCTTCTCGAAACTTGCCCTTCGCTATAGGCCAGATATATAAATTTATCAGTAAGGATACAATACCATATAAATAAATGATGTTGTTAATAAGAACATACACCCACGACCATTGGCTTGAGTTTCCAAAAGAAGCGCTCTTTCCTATAGCACTCGATATAATGTTATATAAAGCATAAATAATTAAGATGAATGGTACGATAATCTGAAATATTAAAATTGCTTTTGTACCTTTTTTACCAATTTTTTCCTTGCCTTTATTTAGGAGGAATAAAAAAGCTCCTGCGATTCCTAAGATCAATCCAAAGCCCGATAGAAACTTCAAAATCCAAAAAAAGATCAAGAACGAGAATGCCGTGATTCTTATCCAGAAAATTATGATTAAGAACATTAGAATTGTTGTGACTAACAATCCAACTAGATAAATTATGTTAAATTTTTTAGAATCCATTAGTAATAAGATTATTCAAGGAAATATAAATAAATTCCTTTTATTTCTTAACCCCACGCTAATTTGTTGATCAAAATGGACCATTCAAGGAGTATGATTTCTGTTTCTTGTCCGATGTGAGCTATGAGATAATCACCCTCGTTGGTGATGGATCCTACCACGCTCCCCATTCCGTCTGAAGTGTTTTTTGCTGCAAGTTGTATCTCTTCTTTTTTAACCATCGCGTATCTATAACCATTGTAAGCAATTGCGCTTTCCTTATTTTTCCAAGAACTTAGAAGATTTCTTGCTTCTTCAGCAGATAAAGTGTCTTCCCCGTGACGATAAAGAATCTCACCCGTCTCGTCGAGTAAGATCACCTCTAATATTCCCTTGTATACATTTAGATCGTCTACGATGCGGCTAAACTTTTCTTGTTCCATCACGCTCAACTTTGGTTCTTAATCATATACATTTTAAATTTAATATCCTCATTTCCAAGCGACCTTGTTGATGAGTACTGACCATTCCAAGATCATGCCCTCGTCTTTGGTATGAGCCACAATGTAATCTCCGTCCTTGGTAATCGATCCTACGAGATTTCCTTTTCCTTGTGCAATGTTCTTTCCTGCCAGCTGAATTTCGTCGTTTTTTAGGATTGCGAACCTGCTTCCTTGAAACATCAAAGCTTTTTCCTTTTCTGTCCATGTTTTAATTATGCCCTTCGCTTCTTCTTCGGATAGCTGAAAATCTCCCGATTTATACTTGATGTTTCCTGATTTATCCAGAAGAAAAACCTCTTCAACAGCTTGGTTTTCTTTTAGTTCAGATAGCACTTCTTTAAACTTATTTTCGTCCATTTCAATCGTTAAGTTTTTTAAATTCTCTTTTATTCGTGAAGACAATCTTATCATTTAAATGTTTTTTTAACCAAACACAGTAGGAAAAATTTTTTACGCTCCAAACATTTAATTTTTCAAGTGCTTCTTTTTTATGGTTTATTTATATGGTTAAAAAATTAGTTTTATTCGATAAAATTCACAACATCACCTCGGAACGGGCAAAACGAGAAACATTCTCAAGATATTTGAAATACATTAACGAATTCACGAAAGGATTTGATAGAACGAAAGTATCCCTGAAGAAATTGCGAGAATTCGACAAGCGATACGCCGTTGAAATACTAGGACCGGAAGAAATATTTCTCTCAAATATCTTGAAGAAAGAAATAGGAACCATAACCGAGTTCAAGGAAGTCAAGGTTGGCACGGAATTCAAGGGAACGATGGTCGATGTTGGTAAGGTCGGATTTGGTATTTTTGTGGATTGTGCAATCCTTAACCCGAAAGTTGATGTTCTACTACCTTTGGTCACCTTAAGGGAACAATTATGCAACGATAGGGATATCTCGACTCGCGATATCATTAAAACATATGAATTCATCGAAAATTACCCTGTATACATTAAAGTTGTTAAAATCGATGTAGATAAGCAGACGATTCAAGGTGAATTATCGAAAAGAACGCTTGATATCTTTCACAAGATCGTGTCCGAAAACATTGAAGGAATTATTGCGAGCGGTACCACAAAAAACCAATTAAAAAAAGCGCTCGTGAATTCCGGACACCTACGAGATATCGTATCGACAGAGAGGTTTTCTTTTTTAGAACACTTGGTCTTATTGAAAGATAACACGGACGCCCCTGGAATCATCGTAAGTATAGGAAAAAACTTGAAACGCTGCAAATTAAGCGCCTTAAGAGCAAAGAAAATAAGTAAACTCTTAGCTATTTAATTCTTAATTTATTCTTGGGATAATCTATTTAGAGGATGATTAATACTCCAGAAAATATTACAGATCAATAAAATCTAATAAATTTCTCCAGATATCTCTTAAATTCTTCTACTATTTTTTAACTATATTAAAATAATTTAGAAAAAAATCTGGTATCGAAATTTTATCTTTCTTCAATTTTTCAAGAATTAAATTTATATCTACTAAATTATTTTTAATTGTTTTTGTAAAATCGTCAGTATCAGTGAATTTAGTGAAAATATCAATCATGTCCAATTTCAGTTTATCGATTTTGGCAATATCTTTTTCGTATAAATTTATCTCTCGCTTATATTTCTTGATATATTCGTATAAGTTTTCACAAAAAGATTCAAAATTGTTAGAACTGAACTCAATCCCTTTTTTATTTCCCAAATCAAAATAACCCAGATTTTCATCAGTTAAATCAATTTGATTCAAATCTGTCCAGGTTAAATCTAATCCTTTAATTGGAATTATTTCAATATCGTTAGATATTGCCAAAGCAATTTCATGCTGGCAGGCACTAGATTTTATTGAATTATTAGTCCCAATAAATATTAATAACTGACTCCTGGGTACTTTTTCGTCCATAAACTCTTGAATATCCCCAATAAGGTCTTCTTCACAGACAAATACTTCGTAAATTTCTTCACGATTTTCTAAATAAACGCTAAGATCTATAATGCGATATAATTCTTGATCGTCCCAAGCATGACTGATAAATACGGTAATATTTGCTTTTTTTCTACAATATTCTAAGATAGCGCTCTGATCTCGTTCTAAGATATCAATTGAATCATTATCTAATGGATTTCCATTTAGGTATATTTCTTTAAGATTCTTTAGTGGCCAAATAATACCTGGAATTGATTTGAAATTATTTTTTCTTAAATCAAGAGTATTAAGTGAAATTAAATGCTTAAAGGATTCAGGAAGTGTAAATAATTTATTTCTTTGAAGTTTGAGAACATGTAGCGATTCTAAATTTCCAATCGATTCTGGAAGGATTTCCAATTCATTTAAATCTAAATTTAACTCTTTAAGGTGCTTTAGAGATCCAATTGATTCCGGGAGAATTGATAAATTATTTTGAAACAAATTTAATTCTTCTAACGACTCAAGTTGTCCAATTTTTTCAGGTAATCTTTCTAAATTATTTTTAAAAATATCCAATTTCTTCAGTGATTTAAGATCACTAAAGGATTCGGGAAGTTTGTTTAGTAAATTATTGCTAATTTGAAGTATTTGAAGTGATGATAAATCTCCGAACGATATAGGCAATTTTTTTAACAGATTTTTATGAAGAAAAATTTTTTTTAATGATTTAAGGGTACAGATTGTGTCTGGTAGCAATGTCAATTCATTATTAGATAATACAATCGTTCTTAACGATGTTAAATTTCTAATAGTATCTGGAAGCACTTTTAAATTGTAGTTATAGAGACCTAAACCTACGATGTTATTATCTTCAATTTTAACTCCAAACGCCGTATCGTGAATCTTTTTTATTCTAGGGAACTTCCTTCCAATTTGTTTTTCTAATCCCTCTAAAAATTCTTGCTGATCTTTTTCTAAATATCTCATGATTTCTATAATAATGTGTAATTAAATGTTTTTTTTGCTTAAAAATGACGCACCGATCATGTGTGCAATTCTTATACATTCGGGACTGTTAGAACGCTGGCTCGTTTTAATAAAGATTTGTTTAATTATATCTGCTGTTAAATCTCCAACGGAATAATGAAAAAACAAGGGTTTACTATTGGATTTAATCGTTACTTGCTCAATTCTAACTCGAGTAAATACGTCCCATCTTGTCTCCCAATCTTCAAAATGTTTTTGTAATGCTATTTTTATGGAATCAAAATTAGGATTAGTATCAATGACACTAATTGTCGGTAAATCCGTTAATTTTGCCAGTTCGTCAATATCAACAATATTAAATCCACCAAATGTAATGCCATTGAGCATTATCACGCGTATTTGACCGTAATGTTTACTTGTTCTAATCATTTCGGCTAACTTTTCAGTAGCGTCCGTGCCATCTATTTCGATTTTTACTTGCTCTATTCCTTCAATGTTTTGATTTCCCCTAGTAATTACACCAAATACCCTAGTTTTTCCTTTTGTATGAGGGATGAACGGGGCGTCATCAATACCTATAGCTCTAATTTCATCCTTTATTTTGGTTAATTTCATATAAAGCCTGCGTTTTTTGATGAGTGTTTTAATTTTAATAATTATTGTAATTACAATCAATCATCATTATAAAATTCAACTAAAACTATTAATCATTAATTATTTCCTTTATATGAAATTAACCAAATTAAATAAAACTTAATATACTTTTGAAAGCAGTTCAAAAGGGAATAAACTATAAAAATATGGTTAGTGAGCCCAGGGAGGGTCGAACTCCCGAAGGATAGGACTATCTTTATTTGAAAAAAAAAAGAGACATTTAAGTTAATTTTATCACATCCTTTACTACTGATAGTTTTTTGTGTGTTTTTATTTTACCAATTCATAATGTCTACTCTAACAAATCCTTAAATGTATGAAGATTTCTTTTCAAAAGATGGTTAATATATTCAACGACTTCTTCTTTAGCATCTTCGTTGCCAGATTTTAATATGGTACTGAGAACATCTTTAAATTCGCTTTCGAAGAGAATGAATCCATAAGAGATGTGCTTTTCGCCGATAATTTTTAAGCATTCGAGCGTTTGAACGGGAAATTCGCTGGCGTATTCCTTTAAAATATCTATGATGTAATAAGAATTCCCGTTCTTGGCAAGTCGGAGTAGTTCCAAGTATCGATCGATCGTCCAATCCTTATCGAAAATGGAATGTTTAAACCAATAAGAAAATCCTTGTAGTTCTTCTTGATATTCCGATGGATTTCCGGTTCTCACGCACTCTAATCGAAAATCAAATAGATCCATGAGGCGTTCCTTGATTTTTTCAAAATCCTCTTCCTCTTTATATTTTTGTAAATTAACTCCTATGTTTCTTACAAGGACTTTTCTGACATCATCAGGAGCGTTTTCAAAAAAGCGACGAATCAAGGATTTCTCGTCCTTTACATCTTCCAAGCCATCAATGTATGAGAGCGTGATGTGACTCGCCAAATATTCGGTCGGAATTGGAACGAGCTTGGGCTCATCTTTTATCTTTTCTATGGAATAAAGGTAAAAGGGTCGAAGTAATTCAAAAGAGTTAATGGTAACGCGATTACGATGAAGGTATCCGGACCACGCGGCTTCGAAGAAATCCAGTTTTGCGTCTTCTAAGGGAAAAATTTCGTTAATGTTTGCTTCTACCCACCCTGGATTTATGTCATACAAAAATGTGATGTGATATCCGATAATATAACTTGTAGTGTGAAGGGGTTCTTGAAACAAGCTTTCGAGTAATTTTAACGCTTTTGAGTAAAATTCTTGATTCCGATCGGAATCTTTCACCCACGATAGGTATGAAAAAACGCACTCTAATGAAACACCAAAAACCGAACTAAGGCGCGTCTGCCAGGGCATCCAATTTTTCCCAATGTCTTGGATCTCTTTTTCGATGGTGAGGCTCCGCTCTTTCAGAAGCGTTTCGATGATGGCCCAAATTTTAGTCTCGAAATCGAGCAAGATTGCGTCAGAATACAAGCTCACGCGAAGGAAATCAGCAACGGACCATAGGATGTCTCGCCTATGATTGGCCTTAAATTGGCTCGATTCTTCGCTAATTATCAATTCTTTCGTGATTTCCTCGAGAATTTCAAGCAATTCTTTCAAGTTTAAGGGTATTTCTATTTTCAAGGAATTGTTCAAGCCATCAATTACAAAAGAGGCGTACCTGTGAAGCTTCGGTTGTTTTAAAGACGCGTCAAGTAATTGAATGAACTTGTCGGGGTTATTGGGAATGTGATCTCGAATTTGTCTTCCTAAACCTACTTTAGACGATTGAAAGAGTTTTTTATCCTCGTAAGCTACCAAGAATGATTCCAGTTCTTCAAGCGATTTTTCTTCGAGTTCGCTGTCGGTGAGCGGGCTAAAATCGCCGATAATGACGCCCTCGTCTTTAAAAAGTTCAATGGATTCTATCTCGCTTATTGAAAAACCTAATTCTGCGAATGATTCTCCATCTAGATATTTGTAAATGGGTTTGAGCAGCTCTTTTTGCCGATGTTTGATGTAGTGTTCAATCACTTTTTTTGATGGTTTTTCCTCCTTATCTTCCCAGAAATGCTTGATTTCGGCATCTTGGTTAACAATAAAGTCAACGTAATCACTTTGGGTTTTCTCGGGCATGTTTTTAAATTGATTTTCCATTAAAAGGAATAACTCGAAATTTTTTTCGATGTCCTTAAATATTGCCTTACTAAAATCGATCTGGACCAAAAAGTCCTCGGATAAGCTTGGAAATTTTCGATAAGCGTGATATTCCAAGCGCCTAAATATGAGGTAATTGTACTGTTTGAGTAAGGTAATAACATCTGGAAAGCTGTCCTTAGCGTTTTTTCCAACGTGTTCAATGCCATCTCTTGCAAAATCCACCAAGATGTTTCGAAAATTCAAGTGAATCGGTTTTTCGTCGATTCTTTTGCGCCAGTATAGGGACTGGTCGTTAATCGATGTTTTATCCCTGTTTTGCAAAAACAACGAAATGGATACTTGGAGGTTGGTCAGTATGAGTCGAATGGTTTTTAATGGGTATTTATTTATCATCTTGGGAAATAAATCGTTTAGCATTGACCTGTAGGAGTAAGATTCCGTTTCTTCTTGAAAAGAATCCCCTAAATTGAAATTCGGGTATCCGTAAAACGTGCTATGGTCTTTATCAGTTAATTCCCAGTATTGATTGAATTTTTGGTCTAATTGTGCCTGTAATTTTTGGTCGTGTTCGATGATCTCGCATTTGATTTCCACGATTGACCAAATCAAGTTGAATGCCTCTTTTTCGGTTCCTTCTTCGATGAGTTTTAACGCCAAGTTTTTTATCACGGAATAAATCGAAGGATCGTAAGTGGGCAGTTGGCCCATCCACTTTTTTATTTGCTTGATCATTGTTTTAGCGTGTTTTATGGGCATATCAATGAGGCATTTAATGAAGTAAAAACGAGCACCAAGATGATCGGTATCTGAATGCCTGAGGATGATTTCCAAAACCTTATCGGGTTTATTTCTCGCAATCTTTAACAAATAAAGTGGTTCAACGCAATTTTCTCCTAAAAGAGGTGTTTTATTAAACGTGCCTTTTTGGTCCAACAATTCGAGCCAATTCGGGTGTTTTAAATTCTTGAAAAAATATTCGTAGGCGGACATGTTTTTAATGAGAGAAAGCGCCGTTTCTACCGTTTCCATCGTTGGATTTTCGTTTTCCAATAAAGCATCGAGTTCGCTCATGGAATCGTATATGGGACCGTGGATGGAAAGGACGATGTTTTCTAGCAAGCGAAGGTTGTTTTCAAAAGTACCATAATTAATAATGCTTATACGATGATGACATAATTTAACGAAATAATCGTGAAGACCGTGCCATTGATCAATTATAGATTCGTGTATATCACCTTCCAACTCGTCAAAATTCTTCAAGTATTCCTTCATTTGTTCTTTGTGACTTTTCTTAATATGATCCGTCATGTAATAAGTTAACTCTCTTAACGAATGGGCGGATTGGTAGATGTGTTCGGGATTTTCCTTGTCTTCCTTGACCATGATGGCTCCTTGATACATTGCGGAAAGGTCTTTTTCGCTGAAAGTCTGCTCTTTTAAAATTTGTATTACTTTTAATTGTTTCTGGGAAAACTGAAAACTCGGGCTTGATGACATGATTTTTTCACTTGTTAGGGATTTTTTTTGTCTATATTTTTTGCTTTGCCAAGTCGAAATTGTTAATTCTGGACGGAAGATTTCGTCACGTTTAGTTTGATGAAGATAATTCTTTGTTCGCTTATATATTATCGCGATGGTTGGTTAATAAAGCGCCAAGGAACGGAAACGAGGCAACATGGAATTTGGTTAAAAAGGTCAATTTCGTGAGAGCTTGCGGGTGTAATCGATATTGTGGGACCAAAAGTAAATTCGGGTCGATAGAGGGAATGGTGAGCCCAGAGAGGATTGAACTCTCGATTTTCGCGGTGTAAGCGCGACGTCATGACCACTAGACCATGGGCTCAAAACGTGGTGTTATAAAATCGTGTAGGAGTTATATAATCCGAGAAAATTTTAATACTTTTTCATGTGCCGCACGGGGCGATGGGGGCGCCGTTCGGGATCGATGCGAACCTTCGATCGATTGCGATCGGATCGTGGAAATTGCGGCGAAAAAAGGGGTTTTTGGTGCCATGTCCGAGGGACATGGAAAAATATTAAAGGTTCGGTTCGTTATTGATTAATTATTAGAAACGGATTATTAAACCTAATAATAAGCGCGTGCAGACGTTGCATAGCCTGGTAATGCGCTGGATTGCTAATCCAGTGTCCGAACGGACCCGAGGGTTCGAATCCCTCCGTCTGCGCTTTTTATAAATATTATAGCTATTATCAATTCAAGGTCTTCTAAATCTTCAACTCAGAACAAAACATTAGTAAAGTGAAATTTAAATTTCTGAATTAAGCATATTAAGTTCCTCTTCGCTGAGATAATCGAGATATCCCTCGTTGGTTAGAAACTCGATAACCGAAGCGCATCCAGACGAGTAGCGCTTGGCAATTTCGTCCTTGAAGACCCTTAAAGCCGTCTTGTCCCCCGCTTCGGCGAGTTTTTTGAGCAAGGGAAACGCCACGTTCGAGTGAAGCGCTCGGGTGTCGTACTCAAGCTCGGTCCACGCTTGAAAATTCGAGCAATGAGCCCAAAAGAGCTCGCTCGCAGAGAGTTCATAAGGATTATTGAAATACTGCTCGTGTTCTCCTGGAGCAATTTTTTCGGCGTATTTTTCCACGAGCTCGTCGATCGAATCGATCTCAAGCCCGCCTTTCCACGCCCCTCCGGGAGGAACGTGGACGAACACGCTCATACAGTTGCGAACCCGTCTCCCGTTGACGTAAACGTAGGTCCAAGCACGCTCGAGCTTGACGGTCAGGAATTCGTTAACCTTGCAAACCTGGCTTGGCGGGAGTCTCTGGTAAATGAAGGAGTAATGCACCTTTTCCCGTTCGAAGGCTTGGTGCCACTCGTAGGGATTCTCGTTGTAATTATATTTTTTGGCGAATTCCTCGTCCCAGTTCCCGTCTTCGTGCCTTCGAACGTCTTTATCGAATCCGAGTTCCCACATGGTCTCGACCAGCTCGTCCCTTTCGGCGGGCTCCCGCTGGTCGCAGTAAAGGCTTTCGCACGTTATATCGTCGATGGTAAGCGGCGAGGGAAGCTTGAGGAGGCACTCCGGGTCGACGGACTTGATGGGGTTGTTTCTCACTCCGATGTATTCCAGGCGAGGCAAGGTAAAAAGGTTTTCAAGTCTTGAAATTTGATTATTGTCAAGATTTAAATTCACGAGTTTGGGCAAGTTTTTGATTTTTTGAATTTTTTGTATTTTATTATGTGAAAGGTCGAGTTTAAGAAGGTTTTGGAGATTGTTATTATCATCAATACATATTCGTTCAATATTGTTTCCAGATAGATTTAAAATACTAATATTGTTAATAGAGGATAAACCATTTAATTCGACAAGTGAGGTGATTCTGTTATTGTGAAGATCCAAACGATTCAAACTATTTAATTCATTAAAATTATCTATATTATCCAAGGATGTAATTACATTATTTGATAGATCCAATACTTTTAAACTTTTAAATGGTTTTAAATCAGGGATTTGGGCCATACTTGTTAAATTACATCTAAACCAGAGTTCTTCGATTGAGGTATCATTGTATAAGAAGTCCTCATCAATAGGAAGCGATTTTATCTTCTTATATCTTCTCATATTTAATTGACCTCTTTATTCTATTAATTATTAATGGAATTTAAACATATAGTGTACGCTAAAATGCTAAATTATTTCGATATTTGAATAACCTCATTGCTCGATAGAATCCAGGAAGAATTTCATACGAATTTGGATTCAGATATGTTCCATCATATTGAATCGGATTTCCAGTCGAATCAATAATAATAGAACTAATGAATGAATAAAACTCAGATTCCTTGTCTTTGATTTTTAAATAATCAAGCCCGCGGTATCCTTCCTGATCCTCTATTAGATCAATGAAAATCTTCCAGGCTCTCTTCAAATTTTCATTGTTTGAGTTTAAAATAATATCGTTTAATTCCTTAAAATCAATGTAATAATGAATTTTCTCCCATTCTTTATCGACTTTCATAAGGTAATCCATGTACAGCACGGGATCGGACATGGGAATTCTTAATTGGTTGTAATTCAAGTCTATCGACCTCACGAGGTCCATCTCCGAATAGAGCCGTTCGAAAAAACGGTTGAATTGTTGAATAGCGAACCTTGTTTGAGAAGAAACGCTCCCCTCAGGATAAAGACATCCCGTTCGGGTTAACGTGCATAGTACATTTTGGAATTTCGTATTGACCTCGACGCCGTTGAGCTGATCCGAAAGGCTACAGTCAACCCCCTTCCCCGCAAGGATCATCGTGAGGACTTTCGCAAGCGTGACGAGATTGTTCTTGTCGTTAGCACCGTCTTGAGCGTTCAGGTCAAGCATGTGTGTCTCAAGATAATAAGCGGCAATTGGCCGATCTTTTCGATAATTATAGAAAGGTACTCGGAAGTAGAGCTTGTCGACATTAATTTCAGGGCTTTGACAGAACGATTGAACTTCAGCGTATAATTTGGCCTTGAGCTCGTTAAAGTGAGAAACGGCAGAGAGTTCCTCAAACCTTAGGGCGTTATAGAAATATGTGTCAATTTCCATCTTGTATTCAGAGTAATATGCATTGCCATACACTCCTGGCAGCCCATATTTGTCTACCAACTCAAATATTTCCTCGGATGTAAATTCAATTTTATATTCCGTATTACCTTTCGTCCACGCAATTACTTGCTTATCCTGAAGCGTTCGGCTCGTCTTGGTGGGATCGTTGTGGTCGTTAAACCAGTCGGCGAAGAACTCGAGGGCGAATCGATGCCTGTAGGCGGTCTGGCTGGCGTCGTCCTTCTTGATGTTCGAACAATCTTACTAGTTAATAAAAAATATAAGATAAAGAATGTTCAATAATTATTGCGTAAAAATTGTAAATAATTTAAGGAGAATTTATGTTGTTAAATGTACTATCTTCCCGGGTTTATGGTTGATAATGCTTTCTCTTAACTCATTTAAACAAAATTCTCGTTCTTCCCTCCAAAATTCAGGCCATTTATGCTTTTCGCGTTGAAAATCAGATGCAATTAATATTTTTTCATTTAAATCTTCACTAATTTCAGCACCAGTTAATAACACAAAATATCCCAAAACTTGATAAGCAATCCTTTTTTGAGTCAATACTATGAGAGTGCCATTTAAAGCATCGATATACCCAAGAACTTTGCTTAAATTTTTTTCAAATATTTCCTTTTTAAGGGGACTCTTTTTTGGATCAAGTTTATTATCTAAAAATGTTCCAAGATCGAGATCCCAAAACTCAGTCAACTTACTTTCTAAATCCATTTGAAAACTTCCTTGCATTATACCTGGACCATCTGTTCCCATTTATTGTTCCACTTGTTTTAATGTTTAATTTTTTTTTTATTAAATAGGTTCCCAAGCCCATAATTCGAGTCCTATTGACTTGAATGTAAAGACATCACCCTCTTGTATAGAGTGATATTTCAAACTATTAGGATTTATTGGAAATATATCATCATTGATTTGAATTCCATGATATTCCGGGATATGATCATAAATTAATTTAAAATATTCTGGAATATTCCATTTTTTTTGGATTTTATATTTTCCAATATATTTTCCAGTTAAAATTGGATTTTTAGGTTCATCTTTTGTTGATTCTGTTATTGGAACTCGGCTTATCATTAAATAAATCAAGCATTCAATTTCTTGATTTTCAAATTCTCGTAGATCAAAAGGAAATTCATCTAAAATAATTACTTCTTTTCCACTTTTCAATTTTGTTTGAATCCAAAAATTTGAAATCACATCATTTTCTGGATCATAAGTACTGATTCCTACTTTTTTAATGAAGATTTTGGTAATTTTTAACCACCAGGTCTAATCTCGTTTATTTCTCCCGTTATTGAGTTAAACTCAACAATAAAAAATCTTAATTCACCATTTACTATTAATTTATATTTATATATATTATTACTTATTTTACTGCAATCCCCTCTTGTCATTGTTTCATAAATTATATTTGATATTCGATCACAACTTACATCAGGATTTAAATTTATTTTATCTACAAACCAATCATTAAATCTATCTCTATATTTAATAAATGAATGTATGAAACCATTTCCAGAATCTTCATCATTATGATATCCTAAAAAGAGTGGATTTGCATCTCCTTTTGGCCCTTCTACAACCCACAATGCGGATTCTAATTTTTCTCTGGAAAATCGTTGACCACTTAGCCATGCTATATATCTTGAATCTAAATCCGATGAGATTGCTGCTGTTCTTAGAATATATTCATTCATTGCTCCATAATATGTGTTTCCAGTTAAATCTTGACAATATATATCAAAGGTATTTTCACTTATTTTTATTCCTGCTTTAAGTAGATTTTGATAAACTTCTTCTTTACTGAGTGCGTGATCGAAACCATTCGCTAGGATTGGTTCTAATTTTTCAAGATTATAAGCTGTTTCCATTGATTTACTTTCAAGTAGGTTTCCTATAATAGGATTGAAGAATTTA
>JAFGGO010000075.1 GCA_016930515.1 Promethearchaeota archaeon
AATAAAAAATATTTGATTATAGGGATGATACAAGCATTTAAATGAAGTCCAGATTTGTCAAGAAATCTTTCAACTATGAATTTACACTAGCAACACAATTCCGCGTATTTAGAAAAAAGTTAACATTCCTAAAGAGCGTATCTTGAATTATTTTAACTCGTTTGAAGTGCTGGTTGATCTTATTTAAATTAATTTAGCAATCTTCTCGCAAGTTCGCTTTGCGTCGAGTAAAATCAAACCAAGCCGAATGTCAATGGTTGTGGAGACGGTTAAAACCGCATTCCTTCCCGCGCTTAATACGATAAGATACCCATCAGAACCCTTGATGTATATCTCCTGAAAATCACCCTTGCTCATTTCATGAATTGCTCTCTCGGCGAGGGAGAGAATGGCAGCAGTCATTGCAGCAACGCGAGTTTCATCCACATCTGCGGCTAAAGCCGACGAAATTGGCAATCCCTCCACGGAAACGATAGCAGCAGCCGTGACCTCCGGCATAGTCGATAATAATTTTCTTAATAGAACATCGAGAGTTTCTGGCGTATCTGACATGTTTTTATTTTCTCCTCAATTTTACTTAGTTACGCAAAATATTTTTAATATATCTTATAATTGAAATTTTTTATTTATATTTTTTTTTATTTAGGAAACATGTTGCTGAATTATTGATAAAAAATATGAAAAACCTTCGATAAATAACTTATTTTTTTTAGGAAATTAATTATCGATTTATTTAAAATCGTCAAAATTATTTAAAATAACGTTCAATGATGGGGTCCGTATTTTCTAAAAAGACATTAATTTTACCCTTAAAATGTGTTAATTCGTATTCAAATTCTCTTTCAAATGTTTTCATAAATATTTCCATTTTTTTATACAATATAGGTAAAGATCTTGTAGATATTAGGGCTATATTCACGTGTTTTCCATAAGAAAACAAAATTTTTGAGTTTTCCTTGTCTATTATTCTCAAGTTCTTTTTTTCGTTAGTTATTTCCGAGATCAAGGCCATAATTCCCGTTAAACCGCTAGTAATCAAGTCTTCTGAAGGTAAGTGATCTATCTCGGATGAATCCGTGAAATCCTTATAATATAAACAAATAGAATTTTTGTTAAATATATAGATACTTTTTATTGTATCGGCCCAATCTGCTTCTTTTGCGGATAAAATTTCTGGGAAAGGCATCATGAATAATATCATTACTATTAACAAGAAAATATTAAATCTGTTTTTTATTTCAACGAACCACGCCAGCGATGGGTGAAGCTGGGATATTTCCGTAAATAATCCTTTTACTAAACCCCCGCAGCATATGGCTATGATAAATAATAGTAAAAAAACGCAAAATATTTGCCCTCTATACCTAATGGCATTTCTTTTCGTGGTAAAATCTCCTGTGAAAGTAAAAAGAACTACAATACAAAATGGGATCGTTATACCAATTAAAAAATCTGAAAATAATGATCCAAATATTCCTTCAAATACAATTATCACGGCCGCATTAAATAGTCCAGCAGAGAAACACCATTTACGACCATTATTATCTAGTGAAATTCCCGTTAAAATTAAGAACAACACAAAAAGTGCCAAATACAAAACTGAAGAAGAGAAAAAATTAAAAGATAATGGATATGAATACCCTAAAATAAAACCCAACATTGTAAATGAAAATAAATAGCCTTTAATGGGTTTTTGGAACACCAATTCTCGTAACTTTAAGTTTGATGCTAATCTTTCCTTAGTTTCTATATATGAATATTCTTTTACGATATATAAATAGTTAAAGAGCACATAGCAGAGTTCTACTCCAACTATGGCCCAAAGGTTTTGTGCTGTTATCGTAAAAACAACGGAAGCAATTATTAGAGCAAATCCAAATAAATAACCTGTTAATCTTCCTCGATTCAATATAGTTGATTCGTGGATAATGACCGTTTGTAAATTAGTGATATATATAGTAGATGCAAAAATGATCAACATTGCTCCAATAACTTGAAAGTGTGCTTCTTGAAGCGCTGCAATAATATCACCAATTAGTATGATTATAGACACGATTACTAGTAGATTCATTCGATTTTTAGAAAAATCAACTATCAAACCAGCAAAGATAATAGATATTAATAAGGTTATGAGAATTAAAACTATAGTTAAGATGTTTAAATTTAGAAAAATCAAGAATAGTACGGTTTCAATAGATAGTGTATAAAAGAAAAAGCCCGCCAAAAAATAGAAAAATCCCTTTGCCGTAATGTCGACATCTCGCAAGAGCACGTCGTGCAATAAGAATTTTAATGATTTTTTCATTTCAACCGCAGATTCTTTACATTAATAAATGAACATCGTTTAAAATTTTTTTTGGTTTTAATTGAGGCTAATCCTATATTCTTTTCGATTGTCTTTTTAACAATTTTAATAAAATCTAATAATGATTTCTTATTTTAAATATCAATATATTACCATAATTTAAGAATATCATGTGGGATGTCGTAGCAATATCGTATAAAACGGGCTTTTCGTTTTTATTCTTCATTCTCGCCATTTTAGCCGTTATAGTAGCTAGAAAAGGATATGCTTCAAAGAACATCTACGGTGGTACTTCGACTCTGATATGTGGAATTCTCTTTGGATTTTTTGGGATCTATAACTTAGTTCACGCAATTCTCCCTTATCCATTTAATGGATTTATGGTTTGGTGGGTCGGAATTATTTGCTTGATATATATGTTATATGCCCTATTAATAAATAAAACAATTAAAAAAATTGAATTAGAACAATCGCGTGATTATGAGTTTGATTCTAATAAATTGAGTCGTTTAAAAAGATATATTGTCCTTATTCGAAAGGAAAATCCGTATCAGAAAAAAATCTCTTTAAAAATGGAAGCCATCAGGAAGAGCTTTCACTCTACTGGTCTTCTGGTTTTGATTGCATATTATGGTTTATTATTCATTCCCCCACTTACACAAATGGTTAATGAAGGGCTAATCACGTATATCACACAAGTAGGGGCCTTCTATAGTTCCTTATGGGGCGATATTGGTTTATATCCATATGTTCCAGGGGATTTCAACGCCGTAATTGATCTCACCATGTTTGCCTTGATCGCAGCATTGTTCTTCATGATGTTATCCGATTTAATACGAATTCTTTGGGGTCCAGAATATTCTATTTTTAGCCTTTTAACCAAATCTGTATTAAGAAATAAAGAATTCAATGCATTTGGACCTCAGATTCATCTAATTTGTGGTTCGATTTTCTCTTATCTATTATATATGATGGGATTAATTCCTGCCACCTTAGCTTTTTCTGCAATAACCGTTTCCTGCTTTTCGGATGCCTTAGCAGCTTTAATAGGAAGGAAATATGGCAGGCATCAAATTACTTGTATTGGAGGAGATGTAAAATCCATAGAAGGATTTATTGCTGGAGCTGGAAGCGCATTTTTATTTGCTCTATTCTTTGTCGGACCTTTTTACGCGCTCCTAGTTGCATTAATATTCTTTCTTTTAGATTACTTTCCTATAGTGATTGCCGATAATATTCTAAATCCAATTGCAATAAGCATAGTTTTGGGTCTTGTATCGGTATTCATTCCAATTCCCATTGGATTTTAAAATCATTAAACCTTTAAAAAAAATACACGAAATAAAAACTATGAATATGAAATTTCAGGAATTAATTAAAGACCTAAAAGGTATCAAGCTTGCAATTTTCGATTTAGATGGTGTGGTTTATCTGGGACAGACACTTATACCTAAAGCTGACGAAGTAATACAAGCTTTAAAAGACCTATCAATAAAGGTAGTTTACAATTCAAATAATTCCACGATTACTAGAGGCATGTATGTCGAAAGACTTAGGAAGTTTAATATTTCTTGCGATTATTCTGATTTTTACACGAGCGCTTCAATTACTGCCCAAGAAATAACAGCAATAAAAAAAAAGTCAAAAATATTCGTTATTGGTGAAAATGGCTTGAGAGAGGAACTCAAGGCTCTTGGGCACGATGTTGTCATAAAACCTTCAAAATCCCAATACAAAGAAATAGATTTCGTCGTCGTTGGG
Source organism: Promethearchaeota archaeon (assembly GCA_016930515.1). Lineage (GTDB taxonomy): Archaea > Asgardarchaeota > Lokiarchaeia > Sigyniarchaeales > SOKP01 > FT1-020. Next base: position 4,067 of record JAFGGO010000075.1, read on the forward strand.
TTAGATCTTCATTTCAATTACGCAAACCTTGCGTTGGCACAAAGATGTATATTAGAGGGAGGTGCAAGATTTTACGCCACAAACTCAGATACCACGCTTCCTGTATCCGATGGATTAATGCCTGGTGCTGGTGTGATGGTTAATGCTGTAACGACATGTACGGGTCAAGAACCAATTAGAATTTTTGGAAAACCTCAACCAGATGGTATTAACCTGATAGTCAAGGATATAAGCGTTAAACCAGAAGAAGCAATTATATTTGGAGATAGACTCGAGACGGATATTTTAGCGGGAAATCGTGCGGGAATCAAAACTGCGCTTGTACTAACAGGTGTGAGTAACCTTGAAATGATTTCCACCTTGGAAAAGGATAATAATGCAGATAAAAAGTTACTTCCTAACTTTATATTTACTTCCCTAACAGAGATTTTTAAACACGAATGAATTAAAGAGAATTACTATCAGAAAATAAAATTATTTAAATTTTAAACGCGATACTAATTTATTGAGGAGTATTGCTCATATCTTAAGACCCCGTGAAAAGAAATGAAAGAAGTCCGCGTGAAATGTCCTATTTGTGATTACGAGAGTAGCATAAACATTCCAGAAGAAATTCTCTCTCAAAAAAAATTCGGCATTTTTAAAATAGAAGTCCCCGCTGGTGCGGCTTGTAGATCTCATAGATTTATTGTCTTCGTTGACACTAAAGGAATTGTTAGGGGTTATGAACGGATCGATGTCTTGATGGAACACGAACAAAATATTGATGCGAGATCCAAGAATCGATCAAGCTTTCCAAGTTTGTCAGAAGCCATTAAAATTATTGGCTTGGAACCTCTTGCTCATTTGATGCACGCAAGAATCTTTGATTACAAACGTGCGATATTGATTGATAACACATCGGACGAAATAACTGAAGTCTTGAAAATAATGGGAAATATAATTATGCCAAGAGAATATCGTGGTCATGAATCAGAAGTCAATCGTATCAAAATAGGTGAATATGATAAAGAAAAATTCAAGGATTTTTTGGTTATTGACCTTAATAAAAATATTATAAATATACCTTGGACTGGAAAAGCGAAATTTGAAGAAGAAATCATAAAAAAAGCGTTGGAAATCTTTAATCCTAAAGAGCAGCTTAAATTACTACAGAGGGACATTAAGAATTTCATTCATAGAGCAGAAAATACCAAGCTATTGATGGAGGAAGATCAGGAACAGTCTAAAAGCGATTTAATTAGAAAAATAACTAAAGAATTAAGAATTCCAAAATTATCCAAACTTGAATTAAATTTAATTTTTGAATTCATAAAAAATCGCTATCCTTGATATTTCAAGCAATATTGAACCAATTCTTGGTTTTACTTTTAAATTTATTGGTACATAAAGAAATAAAAAGCGATAATGTTATGTAAGATTTAGACATCACAATATTAAAAAACTCCTTAAATGATATTACTGGGAATAATTTTTACGCTCCTCCAAGTTGCTGATATTATTTCAACAAATATAGCTATAAAAACTGGCTGCTCGGAAGCCAATCCCTTGATCAAGGACTCCGTGGAGAGCAAGGGCTTTCCAATCTCTATAGCCTCTATTAAGATCATATTAAGCCTCTTCCTCACTATAATGATGAGTTTATCTAACATTTTTCTTAATATCCTCGTGCTTTTTCTTGATATTGTGCTTTTAATCGTTGTTGTAAATAATATAACAAGAATTCCAGTACAAAAGAAATATAATCGTTTATTTTTTATGGAAAGCGCCACTATTGTAAAATTTACGCAATTTTGGGACGTAAGAGCGTGGGTGTCTTCTATTCATGGTCCAACATTTAATAAAAGGCTCTCTGAGGAAGAATGGAAATTTAGGGCTTTTAAACATGTCAATATTGTTCGAAAGTGGATTAAAGCGATCCATCACGCTCCTTAAAACAAAAGAAGGGAAAAAAACTTTTAAATATCTTCTTTCTCGTCTTCCGCTATCCTATCAATACCAATTTTTTCGCAGTCTTTTATTAACGATTTGAAATTTCCAGCAATATCTTTTTCAGGGTACCATGTTGACCAGTCCTTTCCCTCGCTAAATAAAATTGTTAGATGAAGGGACGGTTCACTTTCTTTTTCTTCTACAAAAGCAAAATCTGGGTCTGATTGTCCCGATTCTATGATGCTATCGGCACTTATTAAAGAAGCTACTTTTTGAAGAATAATGTCTGTATCTGGCACTTCTTTGTGATAAATCACGAGTTCCTTGGATCCTTTGGGAATATAAGCAAAAGCAAATACATCTCCTCTTAGGACTGCAAACCTAAACTTGTCAGGAGCTAAATAAAGACTGAAAGCATCGATTTCACCCCATTCTGGAGGTGTTTCTTCCTCTGATAAGACCTTTACACCAGATGCTTTAACTTTATTTAGAATGCTTTCAACATCTTTTGATGGTTTATACATTAACGCTTCTCTGAAACAAGCAATGGATTGCTTCTTGCTTTTGAGTTCGCTAAGTTTTTTACTGAGCTCTTCTTCATTGATCTTTATGTCGTTAAAAAAGACTTGACCGCGCTTTCCTATTTTTAAAATTCCGATGTTTTTCTCTTTATAAATTCCTGAATGTTTCACTTCAAATACTTCTTCGGTATCGTGGTTCATACAATCGAATATTTCAAATTCAAGAACTGCTGAGGGAGAAATATCGTATATATCCTTAAATATTTTTATGGTATCTTTTGCTAATTCATAAGAAAGATTATCCGTGGAATTAACTTCGATTTCGATAGTTTTTAAAAAATTGTGTTCTGTTGGTTCAAATCCTTTTTTTTTTAATAATATGATTTTTTCTTCGGTTAATTGGAACTCTTCGCTTAAATATTCGTTAGATACAAATTCCCATATAAAGTCGTTTTCATCTAACGAAGTAAAATCAAATTGAGCGTATACATTTTTACTCTGGTCAGCCAAAACAATGAACGCGCATTTGTTTTCTATGGCTTTTTTTAACGCTTCAACTAATAAATTTTCATCCATTTTTAATCCTTTAAATGTAATTTATTACTTGTTCATTGAAAGAATTTTTTATGTGTTATTATATTATCGAAAAATACTTTCAACAAAACATTAAATCAATGTATTTCCAAAATGATTAAATGTTTTTAAAAAATTGGAATTAAATATCAAATATTAATAGTAATATTTAAGCTATTTTTTAATAAAAATAATTGTAATGAAATATATATAAGGTTCAATTTTATTTAAGATGTAATAATTCGCTTAAAACGGGATTATATTCAGAAAACTCTATTATGTCAGTATCCTTTTTTTTTGAATGAAGATTATATTAAATCGTTTTTTTCCATCATAATATGTGTTAATTCTAGAAAAATATTCTCAACATTTTGACCCGTTTTAGAAGAACATTCAACATATCCGTATAATCCGTTATTTTTTGCCATTTCAATAGCCTCTTCTGAAGAAACTGCTCTCATGTGGCTTAAATCGAGCTTGCTCCCTACCATTAATACGGGAATATGTTCCTCGTTTGCTAGTGTTCCTTGATCGACAATTCTCAGCCAATCGTCAAAATTTTTCAAGCTAGAATATCTCGTGATGTCAAACATGAATATGCCACCAGAGGCACCCATTAAATAGCTTGGGAGAAGAAATCGAAATCTATCCTCCCCCGCAAAATCCCAAATTTGTAAAGAAATTTTTTTTCCTTCAGATTCAATTTTTTTTAAATGGAAATCAACACCGATCGTTATGCCAGAATCTTCTTTAAAAATACCTGTTAAATATCTATTAAGAAGAGTGGTTTTTCCCACGCCTCCATCTCCGAAAATGCACACTTTGAATAATGCGTCCTGCAGGATATATCATCTCCAATAAAAAGAAAAGGATTATTTGAGATATCAAAAACTTATGATATAATAATAATAAGCTATGTTATATAAAATATTTAGGAATTTAATAAATGTATTACTTGCTCTTAGAATTGATCGAGATAATAAAATGTGCATAATCTTGAATCAATAATGGACTTTAATTGAATGAATTCGTTAGGTGAATGTGCGTGTCCGCCAATCCCTAATCCCCCAACAACAAATTCAACTCCTAAATGGTTTTTGATTTGACTTAAAGGAGCAGCAGCGGCACTTATTGGCCAGATTTCAGTAGAGACGCCTAATATTTCGAAACTATTGATTAAATTTTTAACAATTATAGATTGCTCCGATATTCTAGAACCGTCGTATCCCATATTTTTTATAAGCTCCACTTTAGATCTTGACCTCGAAGAGAATTTATCCACGATTGCCTTTATCTCTTCAAAAATCTCGTTTACGGAGATATCGTGAGCAAAACGAATGTCAATATTACTCTTTGCCGAATTGGGAATATTATTTTTAAAACCCTCTCCTAAATAGCCTGCTTTTAATGTTGAAATGTTAAATGTAGGACCAAATAAGTATTCAATAAACGCAGCTTTAGGATCTTGAATCGCCAAGCTGTTTATGCCTGCTTTCTTTTTTATTTTTTGCATGTTGATCATATTTGATAGTTTCTCTATTAAGGAAAGTGTTTCTTTTGAAACATCGTAAGATCGGGCTAGACTTTTAATTTTAAATTTTTGATGTAAGTAAATCTCGTTGATAAGAGAAATTAAATCCAATATTGGATTTGGGATCAACCCACTAAAAGAAGAGTGTGGTTCGCTGTTATCTGTGCTTATTGTTATTGTGATTGACAATATTCCTTTATATCCTAATTTTAAAACGGCTTCGCCTGAAATGTTTTGCTTTGCGGCAGGATAATAAGCGCCAATCACGTCTTTAAAAACAGATTTGTGCGTTTTTATGAAGTTAATCAAGGATGGAGATCCCATTTCTTCTTCTCCATCAAATAAAAGTAAAAGGGAAATTTTCAGCTTCGATAGTTTTTTTAAAAGCTTTAAAACGCTTAAAAAGTTCAATAATGGTGTTTTTGAGTTAAAAGCACCCCTAGAAATCAAGCAATCCCCTAGATCGTTTAATGGTGGTGAAAGTTGCTTAATTTTTGCTCCAAATGGTTCGCTTATCCATTCTTTCTCGTTGGTTATTGGTTGGGTGTCATACATCATGTAAATTAGAAGTTGTTTCTTACTTTCTCCATTAACTCGAGCCAATATTAACGGGTTAATATCTCCTTCGATCACTTCAATATTCTCACAAAAATCTGCTATATAAGATAAGATATATTCCTTAGCGTCATCGATTCCTTTTTTATTTAAAGTATTACTAGGAATTGACAAAAATGGGATTAATTCGTTTTGGATATAGTTCTCGTTGCTTTCTATAATTTGCGATACGATCGAATTTTGAGCGTTGTCGTTAACCATAAATAATAAAATTGATTAATTTTATTTAATTTGAACTATTTGTTGTCATGAACGAAAAGAAGCATTTTATTGATAAAAAGGTTAAAAATTTAGAAGAATCTTTGGAGGAAATAAAACAACGGGGTAATCTTTCGGGTGTGTTGCTTGTTTCTCGAGAAGGAAATATACTTTCAAATAATTTCGAAGAAGAAATAGATACAACTATTTTTTCAGCAATGTGTGCTTCTGTTCTTGAAAGCGCCGAAACCTTACGGAACATTCTTGCTGAGGTTAAACCCCCAAAAATCATTACAGAATTGGACGATCGTTCCATTATGCTTATAAGATGTTCAAGCACATTGTTTCTCGTACTTTTCATAGATGATAATTCAAATATAGATCCAATTCTCGATACTATAGACGATTATATACACAAAATAATCCTTATATCCTCAACTTGAATTAATATAGATGGTTTTTAATTAGAAAGCGATAAACACCTTTAATTTTGTTAAAATATTTACATTTCATGTCTATTTATGAAGTTAAATAATTCTAAATTCATTACTCGCATCTTTGAATGGGATGAGCGAGTAGTGATAAAATATAACTCAAAACGAAATAAGGTTCTAGTTTTTTTTTTAAAATTTATATCATTTTTTGGTAAGGACCCTTTTTGGGACCTTTTAATTGCGTTTTATTTGTTAATTTGGTACAATCCAGTTTTATTTTCGTATATTGGAGTCACATTCTTGAATGGTGTTTTGGTGAATCTGCTTGTAAAGAAATTTACTAATCGAGATCGTCCTTATTTACAACTTGAGAGTGTAAAGACCTTAGAGCGTCCCCCTTCTTCGAAGAGCTTTCCCTCTTGGCACGCATATACTTCTGCAGCTGAAACGCTTGTAATTAGTTATATATTTCATAATCCTATTTTATCGATAGTCTTATTCGTTTTATCGATCCTAATTTGCTTTTCGAGAATTCAATTAGGTGTTCATTATCCTAGCGATGTAATTATTGGATATGTAATCGGACTTCTTGGTGGTATTATTACGATTGTCATTCTAGGACCACTTATTCTAAATTTAATTCAATACTTCGAGTCTCTTATCCCACATCTCATATATCACGATAGAATCAACCCCCTTCTTTCGGAACCTTGGTATGCATTAGTTTGTGTCGGTATATTTGTAGGGTTAATTTTTTATACTATATATAGGACAATAGGAAAACAGAAATTAAAAGAAATCTTGTTGAGATAAAGAAGGACGAATATTATAATTCTAGTCTTTTTTGCTTTTTAAATAGGACTTTAAGCTCGTCTAGTACTGTAGATCTGGCCATGTCCTCTCTCGTTTGTATGGGTTCTTGAGAAGAACTAATTTCTATGGGTATTCCAGATTGTGCTGCTTGGAATCCCACGCTTTCAATTGCCCTCAATCGATGGTCTAGTTCCCTGATCTGAAGGGATATAGATTCGGAAAGTCTGATTATCGCGTTCATCGTTTCTTCAAGAATCCTTCCCATTCCATCGACTTTTTTATGAACAGGGTCTGCGATAGATCCATGGGCTGTCATGACTTCCTTGATGTATTTGGAGAATTTCGGCTCGTTTGAAATTAAGGAAAAGATCGATGTCAGATACATCTCGTATTCTAAAGTGGAATTTTTTTCTTGAATGAGCTTGTAAATTTTATCCTTTAAAAGTTCAATATTTAACAATAATTCGGGATCTTGTTTGAGATCGGGATCGTATTTGTGAATATATATCATAGTATAAGGTTTCTCTTCTAAGAATTGTATGATATCTAGTATATGTCCAAAATATTCCAACGATTCGTCAAATCTTTGCGAATCCTGCACATCAATAACATAAATGAGTAGATTTACTTGAAGAAAATATTGTTCAGGGTTTTCAATGTATTTTTTTCTATATTCTTTCTGACCTCCAAAATCCCATATGACGAGTTCCATGTTATTGGTTTTCACGTTTTGCCTTTGAATGCCTTTTGTTGGCTTTAACGACGCCAAGTCGTTAATCCCAAGCCTCTTTCCAAACTTGGTTAAAATAGCTGTTTTGCCTGCGTTGTCTAATCCGACTACTACTACTTTTTGACCTGGAAATTCGGCGCCTTCGGAGGTTTCAGGCATTTTATAGATAATTGAGCTAATGGTAATCGCTTTTTGCATTTCTTTTTCAAGACCTGGAAATTTATTTTTTAGCTCTTCTATTTTTGCCTCAAGTTCTCGTCGCATGTTTGAATCGTCAATTGTATCACTGGTCTGATCAAAAACCAGTAACTTTTCGAAAGGATCTTTCTTGTTTAATTTGGCAATCTCGCCAATGTTAGATACCTCAAATAGTTCTTGAATGATTTTTACTTTTTCTTTATCAAGGAACTTAAAGCTAGAAATCGGCAAGTTCAAGATGTCTTCAATCGTTTTTACTTTCTTGACCTTGCTCGATGTCGTGTCTAAAAATTTTGTGAATTGAGTAATAATATTGGTGATTTTTGTAGACATGAAAAAAACTCTTTTTTTTAATATATTATGTTTATACTACTATTTATGTTATTTGGACACGACCATGAAAAGAAAATATCACATATGTGACACTTGTATTTATATAAATTCAATTAAATTTAAATATGTTATAGATTATGTAACAATACTTAGAATAAAAAATACTTAATTTTAGTTATCCTTGACTAATAAAGTCCGTTTAATTACGATGTCACCTTCTAATCATGACGACAATATTTTTTTCGAAGAAAAAGATCACGCGGAAGAAGAATGTTGTGATTCTCCAAAGATATCTCAAGAGGATGGATTTTATGTTTGCCTAAATTGCGGTTCTGTTTATTCTAGAGTATTAGACGATTCTCCCAGAAGGGCCTTCACTCAAGAAGAAATTCAAAAAAGAAAAAGTAATGAACGGGTTTATAGTCCTATAGGGCCACGAACAATCATTCGGGGTAGTCGTGACGCTCGAGGGACCCTGCTCAGCCCTAAATTTAAATCAAAGTTCAATCGATTGGCGAAAATACACAGGTCGCTAACCACGAGCTACGAAAGAAACTTATGGATCGCCCTCCCTAACTTGCAAAGGTTACAAAAGCGTTTGGCAATTCCCGACATAGTCGCTGAAGATGCTCTTCGGATATATACCCAAACTGTAAAGAAAAAACTCACAATGGGAAGAAGCATTGACACGCTTCTCGCAGCTTCGATCTTTTGCGCATTAAGAGTTCACGGAATTCCAAGAACTGTGGAAGAAATCACTTCTGTTGCTCAAATAACAAAGAAAAAAGTGATTAGAAGTTACAGGTTGATATACACCGAGATTCTTCCTAATTTGAATCTTAAGGTCAAACGATTCACAGCAGATAGGTATGTGGATAAATTCAACGACGAGCTTCACTTATCCATGAAATGCAGAAATATTGCTGTAAAACTAATCGAGCAAGCTAACGAAAGCGGTTTCAATTCTGCAGGAAAGGACCCTAAAGGTATTGCTGCTGCTGCGATCTATATAGGATCGAAGATGTGTAATGAAAATCGGACGCAAAAAGAAATTAGCAAGCTAGCTCAAGTTACGGAAGTCACTTTAAGAATGCGAGTTAAGGATTTGGGTAGATTTGTAAACATGATCAAATAAATCCGCAGCTCAATAGAGATCGATTTCAGTCATGTTCCTTTCTTCCATAAATAAAGGAAGTACTTCGAGAAGTTCTTTAATTTTTTGAATATATCCGGTTAATTTCCTTTTAAACACTTCGAGAATAAATAAAACAAGACTTATCTCGTAAGTTTCTTTAACAAGAGGTTTATTTAATCCTAAAGAATTCAAATAAACTTCAATTTTATTCTCAATATCTTCAATAGAATTTTCAGCTTTCAAGCTTGTTAACACGAATAATAACACTAGCAGGGAGCTTGTTTTAAAATCATTTCTTTTAGAAATTTTTTCAGCTATTTGTAAATATTTTTTATTAGCTTGTTGAAACTCTTTCCTTTTAAGCAGTAATAAAACATCGTCGTAATAATGTCGTCGCATTGCTGTTCTTTTCTCAAGTAAGCTTTTAGAATCTGAAAGAACATCTCTCATCTTTAGTTGGAGGTCGTCCAATAATTGTTCTATTTTTAAATTATAATCCGATAACTGTGCTCTTTCCTTTCGTGAAAGCATTTGTTTTGAATCATCTACTAAATCTACAGCATCTGTATATTGACGGAGAAATTCGATTTCAGGTTCAAATAATATGAGTTTGTCAATAATTTGTTTGTAGGACAATCTAATCAATGAATTTGAATGGCTTTCGTGCGCTTTAAAAATGTGCTCCATGAGTAGAATTTCTGCTAAATTTTGTAATTCATTCCTTTTAATTTTAGGGGTGGTCGATATTTGCCTGTCAAATGTTAAACTAGCAACTCGAACGCTTTTTTCTGTTATTAATATTAAGCATCCCATTATCAAGGAAATGGCCGCGTGTTTATATAGATCTTTTGAAGCAAGTTCGTTAAATGTATCTAAGTAAATAATTGATGCACTTGTTAGATTTCCTTCTGAAAGTTGTTCTAATGCTTTTTCCCAATAATCTTTTTTCATTAAATTTCTTTTTCCAACATCTCTCTTGGTGTTTTCTATCTTATCGGCGTAATTTCTGATATTTTTTTCAATATCACTAATATTGACGATTTTTTCTATTGTTTTTTCTTCTTGTTCATGAACTCTTTTTCGACCTAAATGATCGTAAAGAACATCTAATTCTTCGTCAAAAAGCGGTAAACTTTCTAGGAATAACGCTGCTTCTTCGTATTTTAAGTTCTCATTGATATTTTTCATATCCATGAGATAATTAATTAATATAACAGGAAAAGTCTCGGTAAATAATTTATTGCTAAATAATTCATTTTCTTCTTCAAAAAGATTACTGATATCGTTTATTTTATTTTGTTTAAAAAGTAAAAGACACGACATGGCAAAAGACACGGCAGCTAAATTATACCTGTTAATGATCAAAAGCCGCTTAGTACTATTTAAATATGATTCAATAGCCTTCTCAAAATCTTTATTTTTTAGGTAATTTAATGCGTCCTTGAAATAAGCTCTTTTTATCCCAGTTCTTTTTTTCAATTCGTTAACCTTGTCATGTAATGCGTCTCGTGCTTTTTTTTCTATAATTGAAAACCTTTCTTTTAAAAATTCTCCCTTAATTGAATCTTTTGCGATTCTTGCTGCCTCAGCGCTTTTTTCGGATTCCTTATGAGCAATTATTTTATGAATTTCCTTTTTTATTTCCTTGTCCTCTATTTTATCGTTACAAACATTTGCAGAGGCTAAATCGTTTAACTCGTAAATATATATTTCGGCTATTTGCTTGTAAATGTCATCAAAATTAACCTTAAATTTATCTAAATAAGCTGAAGTAATAGTAAGGATTTTTTTTATTATTCCTAAAGCGAGATTAATTCCCTTTAAATTACGATTTTCTGATACGATCTTTTTTCCTTCCTCTTCTAAAAGTCTTATGAAAATCTCGCTAATTTGTTTTGATTCCTCGTATAGATCGTGAGTTCTATAGATTGTGATTGATTTTTCGAAAATCATTAAAATATCGTCAAAATCTTTTCCACTTTTAATCTCTTTTAATTGAGCGATAAAACTAGGGTACACGCGTACTAGATATGCTTTTTGTAAATCTTCGTTTAAAAAAGAAAAATACTCAAAAAATTCGTTATAATATTTACCTTCTAATAATATATCCATGCTTTTTGCTAGAATCTGGCTTTCAATTTTAGATTTCCCTATTTCTCGAAGGAAATCTGCTTGGGTTTTAATATGAAGGGCTGCTTTTAACCAATCGTTTTGTTCTATAAAAGAATTTGCTTGTTCTATCTTTTTAGAGTTCATTTGTGCAATAATGTCCATCTCTGCTTGAAAAAATTCGTTTAAAACCTCTATTCCTGTCTGAATATATTCCTGTTGTTCTTTTTTGACGAATTTCTTATTTTCCTCCTCTTTTTTCAGGTTGTATTTATTTAATTGCTTTTTTAGATCCATTGATTCGAGTTTATTGATTAAAACTCCCGCCATGCTAAAATCCAATTTTTCAATAGCTAACGTGATTAATTTTTCAAGTAAATTATCATAATTCGTCTTTTTTATCTTAAAAGAATCCCAAATATTTTCGATTTCGTCAAAGGTTTCTTTAGCAAGTAAAAAGGTCCTCGAAGATATGGCTTCTTCGTAAATCTTTATAAGTACTTCTAATAATTTTACAACAAATATTTTAAGATGTTCAAATAAACTCTCTTTTTGAAATCTGAATATTGCGTAGTAAAGTTGTTCCTTGGCATCAATGAAATTTCCGTTTGAAATTAAGAAATCCGCAGCAGCATTAATTTTACTAGCAAGATTTTCGAGTAAAGGAACAATATCCTGATGTGGCAATCTTTCAAGAATTAAAAAAGCTTTTTCCACTTGACAGGCAGAAATCCAAGCATTTATGGCTAATTCAAACGCAGATTTAACGATTCGCTTGTCGTTTAGTTCAATTGAAGCCCATTGTCCTGCGCTCTCGTATTGAATGGCCGCATCTTCGTACTTATTCTTATTAAAAAGCAAATTACCTTCTAAAATCATCCTCTCAGCGTAATATTTCTTGAAAGTATTAGATAACTTAGGATCTGTTGCTTCTAAAACATTACTGGCTTCCAAAAAAAGGCTCATTTTGGTAAAAAGATAGGCTGATTGTTCGGAAAAAATATAAAATTCTTGTTTATTGTAAATTTCGGCAATAGCTGATAATTTCTTTATTGCTTGGGCAGCATAAAAATAATTTTTATTTATAAAATAAAAATTTGCAAGCTGTAAATATATTGGATATCTCATCCATGCGTTCTCAATGTTTAACGGGGTATCTCCCGAAATCATTGCTAAACAGAGACATTGAAGTACTTGATGAAATTGATTTGGGAAAAGATTAACAAATGCTTCGAGATTGGGATAATTAACCCATACTTTTTCTAATAACTCGTTCGTGGAAATTGGAATTATTCCATCTGGATTGTAAAAAAGAATTATTGTTGGAATGTCGCGCTTTACTGAAAATATTATCGGGATGATGATATTAAAAAGTTCTGATTCTTCTTCGTTTAACGGGTCTAAAAAATATACGATTCCATCAACGCTAGGGATGATATCGTCAAAATCTGCCGTGATAAAATCGGTAATCGCATCGATTTCTAAATCGCAGATGTTTTCTAAAACATTTAGTTCTCTATACCACTCTTTATATGGGCCTCTATTTTCACCTTTATCGTTAAAAGCAGCTACAAGATGTTTAATTGAGAACCTTGGATTTCCTAGCGCTAATACTTTAAAAACATATCTCATGGTAAAACCCGAATTGACTGCGCATTCT
>JAFGGO010000076.1 GCA_016930515.1 Promethearchaeota archaeon
CTATCATTTAAGAAATTATAATATCGTTTTTCTTATAAAAAATAAATTTAATAGATTAGAATCACTTATATTGAGTTATAGCATCATTATATCCTTTCCAAAACTCCCATTTTCCCAGATATCTCCCTAAATAAACCAAGGCGAGCATTATTGGCACTTCCCAGAACAAGCCCATCGTGGTCCCTAAGGCGGCGATCGATCCAACGCCACGCATCGCAATGGCAACGGCAATTGCTATCTCGAAATGACTGGACGAACCGATGATTACCGTGATGATTGCTTCCCTATATTCCAGTTTTCCTGCTCTCGTTATCAATATATTGTAGCCGACAACGATTGCAAATCCTATTAATAACGGGATTGAAATGAGTATCAATAAGTCGGGATTTTCAATCAGGCTCTTGCCATTCAGAGCGAAAAGAATAACAAGCGTCATTAACAAAGCAATAATTGCGATTTTTGAGACGAAAGGGCGGTATTTATCTTCAAACCAGGTTTCTCCTTTTGATTTGATAAGGTATTTCTTGCTTATTAATCCTAAGGCGAGTGGTAATCCAATAAAAATGACAAGGGAGACCAGAAGCGTGATAACATCGAGTGGTATTTTTTGCTCTAAGGTAATGTTTGCGATTGTAATGAGTAAGTAAACCACTGGAATGTACAAGAGAATGATCGTGATCGTATTCAAGCTCGTATTAATCACATTTTGTTCTTGATTACCCTTGGCCATCCATCCCCAAACTAACACCATTGCGGTGCAAGGACTACTACTCAACAGGATAACGGCAAGCATCAATTCAGGTTGATTTCTAAGAAAAATCACGCCAACGGCTAAACCTATTAATGGAGCAACAATCCAATTTGATACCATGGTTAATATTATAGGTTTAGGATTTTTCCCTAATTTTTTAACTTCTGAAGCTTGAAGATTAAGCATTGCGGGGTACATCATCAAAAACAAGCAAATACCTATTGGTATGGAAATCGTTCCAATTTGAAGGGAATTAATTGTTTCGCTTAAAGTCGGAACGAATTGTGCCAACAATATTCCAATAAAGATACAAAGAGCAATCCAAATAGGGAGAAGTTTTTCAAATAAGCCAAGTTCGTGGCAATCTTCTTGATCGTATCGATTGCAGCTTTTTAATTCTTCTTTTTTAGTCATTTTTTCATTTTTTAAATGTTTTAATTTATTCAAATCCCTCTCAGATTTATACTTTTCGATTTAGATTGAAAATACTTGAAATGAATAAATATATATTAATCCAAATATTTACAATCTATATTAAGAATTATCCAATTAAGAAATTCAAAATGAAGTCAGAACGAAAGAATGAAATTATTAATAGCCTTAAAATGTGCGTTGATTTGAAAAACGATGATTTAGAAGTATATTTTAACGATCTCCGACAAGACGGATCATATATTACTTCAAGCGAAAATATAAAGGAAATGGCTAACTTATTTTCCGTTTTAGGAAATGATTTACGCTTAAGCATCTTGAAAATTCTTAACCAAAAAGATCGTTGTGTATGTGAATTAGAAGCAATGCTCGATAAATCTCAACCATCCATCTCACACCACCTAAAACTCCTTGAAAAAGCGGGATTGATAAGGGGGGTTAAAAAGGGATATTTTACTCATTATGAACCTATTAAATCCAAATTAGAACGATTTTTTCGTTTGATTAACAAGGAATTTCCTCCAAATAATATAGATAAATTTTAGTATTATTAAATAGAATAATCTATTTGTACTTACAAGATGAGATTTGTTAAAGTGATTTGAAATACCATTTAAAGTTGCTATTTTGCTAAGTAGTTTCAACAACATTTATATAGAAACAACAACATATATATAAATAAACACTAACATTTATTACCATCAAGGTGAAAAGTCGTGAATGAAGTGTTTTCAGAAGATAGCTTGCGAAGAATTGCCTCACAAAAAATTACTTTTAGATATAGCGTAAGAATTCACGCCTCGTGCTTTTTATTCGTAAATGCCTTATTATTCGTGATAAACATCGTAACTGTTCCCGATCATTTGTGGTTTTTATATCCAGTATTGGGATGGCAAATAGGTTTGACAATGCATATTCTCCTTTACATACTATATGCACGTGGGGTCTCCCCAATATCCTTGCGGAGCGTTTTAATTCACTTGGTAGGATATCTTTCAACGATGATCTTGCTTTTTTCAATCGACCTTGATATTATGTCAGTGGGAGCCTACTCTTCCCTTGAATGGGTACAATTTCCTGCGTTTTTTTGGGGCTTGGTATTATTGCTACACATCTTTATTTACTTGTCTTACTTTAGATCGAAACCCTCAAAAAAAGGTGAATATGGCACCAAAAGGGAAAGGCTCATCGAAAAGGAGATGGAAAAGATGAGACGAAAATATAAGCAAGTGTCGTGAAGTGGTATGTAAATGTGGTTAGGAAAATTCTTGGACCTCGAAAACGATCTCGAAGAATTCAAGCGCTCGATCGAAAAAGGTTTGTTTGAAGCCATTAAAAAAAACAAGTTAACTCCATTAGAATTTACTATCATAGAATCAATCTTCAATAATAACGAGATCTCAGGTTACGACCTAATTAAAAGCTTGGACGACCATTTTGCGGGAACTTGGAAAGCCCATTCAGGGACTGTTTATCCCATTTTGTCGAAATTAAAAAAGAATGGTTTTTTAAAAATTAAGGATGTGAAGAGTCCTATTGGGCCTATTAAGAAAGTGTATTCTCTTACGAAAGCGGGCGAAGAATTGCTAAAGAAAAAAGTAAAAGATAATTTTTCTCAACAGTTAGAGTTCATTGAAAATTTTCTCGTAGAGCTCGCATCGATCTATATTAATAGTTTTCCCGAGGAAAAAAAACCTGAGAAGATTAACCATGTAAAGCACCTCATGGAAAACCTTTTTACTAATGTGAACGAGAAATTTCCCTTTGTTAATATAGCGATCAATGATTGTCCTAAGTGTGGAAATCCAATCGAGAGGAGAGAAGCTACATTTTGTTCCTTCTGTGGAGATAAACTGCTTAAATGAAATGCATGATGATTTTGGTTAATATAAATTAAATATTAAAAAATTTTACTTAATTTTTATCCCTTTTTCAGAAAAATTTTCCTAATTTTTAATTGAACATTCCAGTTTTATGCCAATGGTATTTAAAAATCATTCTATTTTATTGAGAAATTATGTTTTCTTTCGAAACAAATAACGGATGTGTGTGGAATCTTAATATTAGCGGAACAGGATTAGGACAACTACCTGGAAACATGGCAGAATTAAAATCTTTAAAAATAATTTCCCGTGATAAAAATATAATCAATAAAATTCCCAGCATCATTATAAGATTTGAATCTTTCGAATTTATAAAATCAATTATGCTTTAAATCGAAAAACTGATGAGATATGAGTGATAATAAAGCTATAAATAAGGATGAGAGAGAAGCACTTCAAGAAATAGAAAAGATTTGTGGAGGTGCTTTCCGAAGGGTAGCAGAGACGGGATACCATAATGTTGAAAATTTATTTGATTTTAACAAAGAAGGTTCCATCATGAGACTAGGTCTTGATTTGTATAACATGGATTTGGATGACCAAAAGATAAATCTTATAGGCGCGTATGTTGCTAAATTCACGAATTTAGAAATACTTTTTATAAACAGCCCTAAAGATAAAGATATTCCTGAATGGATTAAGAATCTAACATCTATTAAGATTTTGACCATTCCAAATACCGGTCTTAAGCAGGTTCCTGAAGGTATTAAGGAATATAGAAACTTGGAAAAATTATATTTAAGTAGAAACAAAATATCTCAATTACCCGAATGGTTTCGTGATTTTAATAATTTAAAACAATTCAACCTGCGCGATTGGCACTCTTCTCTTGAATTAAATCAATCTAATATTGATGTATTAAAGTATTTCCACCAAAGAAATGTGAAAGTAGATAATGATCTTTACTCGTTACATGTTAAATTAGCTGTTCCTCTGGACCAAGTGAGAGTAATTAAGGACATTTTTAACGAGGATGAAGAAAATGCGGTCGAAGTTGATGAAATAGAATCCATTGATAAACCATTAAATAATTTTTATTCCTATCGAGTAAATCCCCGGGTTTTAAATGGAAAGATCGTCCATCTAGCAATATGGAGATATAAATTAAAACATTTACCCGAAGATTTTGGAAAATTAGGAGATATAGTTAAACTTGATCTTAGTCTTAATCAATTGGAATCAATACCAGAATCTATTGGAAATTTAACAAGGCTTAAAGAACTTAATCTATCTCAAAATCAGCTGACAAATTTACCAGACTCTTTTTTTAACTTGACCTCCATGACTAAATTAGATTTAAGTAATAATAAGTTTACAGAAATCCCTACTCAATTATGGGCATTAAAGGATCTAACGGAATTAAATTTAAATGGTAATCCTTTAAATCCTGAAAACTTAAATTTATCTAAAAAAACTCCTGATATAATAACAGAAACCTTAAGAAAGCAAGCCACCATCAAGATTTTCATATCGCATGCAGTCGTTGATTTTGAACCTTATCGAATTGAAGAATTGGTGAATTACCTGGAAAAACAAAAAGAAATCTCTCAAGTTTTATTCTGCGAAGAAGATATGTCTGGAAGTATCGACCAGTGGATGCTAGACAATGTTCAAAAATGTCAACTCGTTTTATTTATCGGTACCAACAAATCTGTCTTTAATTCGGTTGATTGTGCAAATGAATTGCAACTTGCTGATAAATTTTCAATCCCCGTTGTTCCATTAAAAGGAATGGATATTGATTGGCAAGATTTAGCAGAAAAGAATTTATCCCGGCAATTAGGATTAGAATACGATCTTGATAATTTCGGGGAGTTCTGTGCCAATGTTTACAAGTACATCGAAAACCTCAAGCGAGAAATCAATTTGATGGAAAAAGAGGCGCGAGTGGCTGGAATCACTGACATCTATGAGCGTTTTAGGTTGATGTTGGATGAAAAATTAAGTGAAGTTTTGCATAAGATGGATCAGATAGTTGTAAAAATGGACAGTTTTACAGATAGATTAGATAAATTGGAAAATAAATAGTATAGTCTAAATTTTTTGTATCTTTTTTTTATATTCAGATTTAAATAATAGGTTTAAAATGAGTGTTTTTTCATACATAATATTTGGTTATATCATTCTAATTAGCTAAAGAGAAAATTACAATATTTTTTTATATAAAAAATATCAATAGTAAAGAAGAGTGGAGGGAGTGGGATTTGAACCCACGAACTCCTATGAGACGGGATCTTAAGTCCAGCACCTTTAGTCTTGACCCAGACAAGCTAGTTAAAGGCCTCAAATGGTCAATTTGACCAAGCTCGGTAATCCCTCCGAAAAAGCGAATGCTTGGAACGATTCTAACGCGAATATTCTTGTTTTACGCGTTAAAGTACAATATGAAAAATCAAATGTTTCATATAAATTTTTCTTTGGATTTTTCTTATTGTGTTAAGAGAATAAAGACGATAATGTATATTTTTTGCAAGTTAACCATTCCACATTCTCTCGAGCAGGATCTGTACTTGGCATGAGCCAAGAAATAGCGTCAAAAATTACCAAATTTTTTTTACTTATCAAAAGGTTAAAATAATAGAATAACTATAAACATATTAAATTTCATGGAAAAACTAAAAACTTTAACTCAAGTTCATTGATCATCATGAAAGTGCTCAAGAAGAATATAGACCTAAAGTGGCGGAGGTACATGTAATGCCCGTAGGAATACTCGTCATACGATGGGATAACGAGATCGGTCCGATCAACGAGGGTTTTTATCCTGAAACGCTTAAAATCACCAACAATTTATTGACCCAAGTATACAGTTCGCACCGATATCAATCGTTGAAACCAGGATTTGCTTCGATTTCGTTGAAAAACAATAAGATTGTATCTTTCTTTTCAGGAGTAGGCGACATGCATATTAGCGTGGAGAATTATGTCGTTGCCCTGCTGCTTCGTAGAGATGAAAAACCGCACCTTTATCGAGAAATTTTAAAAAAAATCGCTGCAGAAATATTAGATAAAATTCCCGATGGAAAGTTTCTAGCACTACTTCCAGATCTATACAAGGAGCTAGCAAAAGTATAAAATTCTTTCTGTTTCCTTTTTCGTAATAATTTAAAAATTAAAAAAAGTCAAAGGTCTACTTAACTACCTTTTTAATCTGGAGCTTGCCCGACTCGTTTGTTTCGACAAGCCCTACTTCTTCGAGTTGTTTCACAAACCTTTGAGTCATTACCATGGGAGAGCCTAACGCAGCTCTCAACTCGTCAATGCTCATGGAGCCAACCTTTTCAAGTATTAAAAATGCCTTGAATTGAGGTTCGTGTTCCATTAATGTATTTAATTTTTCGTTTTGCATTACTTTTTGGGCGTTATTTTCATAAAATATCTTATAATCAGCCATTTGTTGTTTCAGTTCCTCCATTTTTACCTCATCAGCTTTTCTGGAATCTCCAAATTCGCTTATTTTTTTAATTGCTTCCTCATACTTTTCTTTAAGGTCTGAGTATTTATTAATGGCGTCCTGAGCTTCGTTTTGTTTTTCTGTAAAACCTAATTTTTGCTCAAGTATCTTTGAGTCTAAGTCGCTGATTTGACCCTTCAGTTCTTGTCTTTCCTTGGAATATGAAAGTCGCAATTCTTCGAGCTCTTTTTTATGGTCTTCTCGAATTTTTTCAAACTCTTTGGCGTATTCCTCGCGAATTTTTTCGACTTCCTTCTTACTTTCTTCCCTTATACCCTCGGCTTCTCCACCCAAGACTTGAGTTCTCTTTTCGAGTTCTTCTTTGTACTTATTCGAAGTAATCTCAAGCTGATTAATTTTATTTTCTAAAGAAAGTATTTTATCATTTTTAAAAATAATTTCAGAAGCTTTTTCGGCGTTCTCGGTTTGTAATTTTGAGATAGTTTCGTAGGATTCTTTCAATTTTTCTTGAGCAGGAACGACCGCTTTCTTGTTGAGATCCAGCTCCGTTCGAGCTTGTACGAGATCCCCTTTAATGTGTTCGAGCTCAGTGTCCTTCTCGTTAATAATCACGCGAAGCTCTCCAATCATTGCTTTTAACTCCCTTATATCTTCGGGAACTTCTACTAAATCGGCTGATTTTGATTTTTGCTCGTCCAAGAGCGTTTCTAAATCTGAAATGATCGTTTTTTGTTTTTCAATAACGAGCATTAATTTTTCAATCTTTTGTTGGAGCGTTGCCGACTCTTTTTCTTTTGAATCAATGCTGTCGAGCATATCTTTTAAATTATCACCCATGTTTCACTCACTCTTTATATAATAAAATAATATGATGTTACCTTTGTATTTAAAAATAGTCCACATTTTGAACTTTTTAGATGAATTAAAGATTAACATTATCATAATGGAATTATTTTATATATTTAACGACATGTTCAATTTTTCGTGTGTAATTATATAAAATAAAAATTTGCTGCTAATTGCCATATGCCCATTTATTAATTCTTTCTATATAACAGGTTTCTTAAGAAACACATGAGATATTTTTTTGGGGAGGAACCACCCAATATAATAAAATATCGCACCTAATACCAATATTAATCTGATAAGAATTAGTAGAAGCCCTTGTAATTGAGAAATGGTTGAATCTAAAATCGCTCCCACTGTAAACAAGATCCACGCAAATTCAAGGAACCAACCTTTCAAACGCGTTTCTTCGTGTTCGGATTTGATGCATCTAACGGAAAAAGCAGTCCCAGCAATGATGAACGTAAAAATAGCCGTATATATAAAGATTTTAGAAAAGTTGGAATGCGTGGAATTAAACTCTTCATTTACTTCTCCAATAAATGAGATATTATTTGTCGATAAAGCTATTATCATAACAACCAAAAAACCCGTGTAAGCAATTATATATGGTATCAAGATTAATTTTCCACGCTTTAGTTCCATAAAAGTCACAATACAGTATACTAATCCTACCATCCAGAATGGTAAAGCTACATTAGCAATCAATAAATATTGGGCTTCGGTTAAGTGGTAATTAAAAAAACCATGAGTTATAAACTCAGTTGCCACTCCCCACCACGGAGAGCTTAAAAGGAGCATGGTCATTCCTACTGTTATATACTCGTTTTTTTTTAATTTCCTTGTCTTTTGAATTATTCTCGTCCCAATAACGGTAGTTGTAATGACCCAAATTAATGTAACCAAACCATTAATAAAATTATCTATTGACATGTCCGTAAATACCATCAAAGCTCCCCAAATTTATAAAATTATATAGAATATCTATTAATTTAATTCATTATTTTTCATATATATAGATTCCGTAACTATATGACAAAAATGGTGAATATTTATTTTTGAAAAATGTGTGAAAATAGAACCCCTTAACATTTATCTCTTGATTTCTTGGAAGAAATCTAATAGCAAGAAAAAATCAATTATTTTAGAGCGAATCACATTGCATAATGAGAAGAACAAAGTTCTTAACAAAAATAATCGAAAAAATATGGATTCGCTTAATAAAGATCTACAAGAACATCAAGAAATTGTTGAAAAATTATTAAAGATTATTCAAAGCTATTTTAAAGGAAAGAAATTAAACTTAGCAGATGCGATAAAATTTCTCGATTTAGATCTAGATTTGGAGAACAAATTTACTTCTTCCTTTTCGTTAAAAGTTGCGAAGGCTTTACTCTCCATAAATTACGGAGAATTAGTATCATATTCCACTTTAGGTGAAATGATTGGATCGAGGGCTTTTAGGGCTATTGGAACTGTTTTAAAGTCAAATCCACTCCCTTTAATCATACCTTGTCATCGCGTGGTGAGAAAAAACGGGGATTTGGGTGGTTTTATGGGAGAAGCAAGAGGGGGATGGCAACAAGACCTCAAGAAAGGATTAATCTTCTTAGAACGGAACTGTAAATCAATATAAAAGAAAATTAGAAATAAAATTGGAAAAAGAGTAATTTTTTACTTAATATTTCTTCGATCTTCCGACTACAAGGGCAACTAAAGCCGCTACGATTCCAAACAAGATCATGTTAACAATACCTTTCACAATTATCCATACAACGGCGTCAGAAAATTGCGTACTACTTCGACTAGTCACCCAATAACAAACCACCTGTGATTGACTTGCTGCTATTGTTACCATTACGATACAAACGATCATTGTAATGACCCATCCAATCACAGCGTTTGATATATCTCCCCCCGTAAGGCCTGCAGCGATTGCCGCAAAGATCATTATAAGGATCATCATTACATATCGTAATTTATCCCCATCAGTCACGCCAGGAAACTCCATCCAATCGCCTGCAATCTCCCATGGAAAAGCCGTAGAAGGTTGAGCTAATCGCCACAATAACCAAGTAAAGTTATTTGATACAAGATTTAAATCAGATGATAGAGTATCGTCCAATGACATGCCTATTATGTAAAAGAGGAAGTTTAATAATAGTAATACAACCAAGCTTATGATGAATGCTATACCAGCGCTTTTTTTCATTAGATCAAACCCCTTTTTTTTTAAAATTTGAATATGATATTATTTAATGGGACAGTAAAAATAAAAAGTTTTAGAAATTATATTCAAAACAGGGGATATTAAATCTATTAAAAAAAGTAAAAAAGAATAGCATTATTTAACTATTTTTCCGGTCTACGTGCGATTTGAGCAACTAAAAGTGCTAATAATCCAAATAGGATGAGATGAATGATTCCGGCAAATATTATATCGTAAGCCTCAGACTGTAAATCGCTCGTGAACAAATCAAATCCAATTAACGCAAGAATAACACTTACCACGCATACTAATGCCCAAGCGAAAAAAGCATTTCCAAGGTCTCCTGCGGCTAGACCCGCTACTATAGAAGAAATTATGAGCGATAAGAAATACCCGATCAACATTACTCGTATACCATCAAATGTAGTATTAGCAGCACCTTCAATTATTTCCCAAGGATATCCCGCTATGGGATAAACCAACCTTACTAGTATAATTCTCGGTTCAGTACTGATATAGTCAATTTGACTATCTAATGTACCTACTATTGCGTATCCAATAATCCAAAACAAAAAGTTGAGCAACACGAATACAAGCATGCTCAAGATAAAAGCAGTTAATAACCCTTTTCTCATGATGATTTTCAAATCCAGAATCTATGGGATTACTTGTTATATTAGAAGTGATTGAATTTAAAATTTAGGTTTGAGCGTTTCCTAGAAGTTCCAAATTTGTAATAACAGAGAAGAACGCTTTTTGATTAAAGCAAATTTATTGTAATCTTTAAGCGGAAAATTTTTTTAACTATAGGGATTTATGATATTTATGAGAAAACACGAATTAGAGACTTTTAATTCAAGGTTTTTAAGAAATGATTCTGTTAAGGCGATGGAACATCATGCGAAGCCGAATGCGAAGGGCAACTCAACGCTTAAAACGGGAACAACCACTGTAGGTTTGACCTGTAAGGATGCCGTGGTATTAGGCACCGATAAGCGAGCTACGATGGCCTATTTTGTTGCGAGTAAAACTGCCGAAAAGCTTCATGAGATCCAACCACATCTTTGGATGACTATTGCGGGATCGGTAGCTGACGCTCAATATCTTATTGATATTTTAAAGGCGGAAACGACTCTTTATCAATTAAATAAGGAAAAACCTATCAAGATAAAAAGCGCAGGCCAAATGTTAGCAAATATCTTATATCAAAGCAAGATGTTTCCCTACCAAGTCGGACACATTCTTGGTGGAGTTACCGAAGAAGAAGGCCCTGTCCTTTTAGATATAGGTGCCTACGGTTCGATTTTACCCGAAAAATTTTGCGCAGTAGGTAGCGGTCAAAATTTCTCATATGGTGTTTTAGAGTCTAAATTCAAGGAGGGATTGACTGCTGAAGAAGGAAAAGCAATTGTAATAAAGGCGATAACTTCGTCCATAATAAGAGATATGGCGTCTGGAAATGGTATTGATGTCGTTGTCGTGAAAAAAGGCGGTTTCGCAGAACGAGAGTTCATTCCAATCGAAAAATAATTGAATTTTATTCAAAACTTATTTTTAACTTGTTTTGGGTTGTTTTTTCATGCTAGCTCTATTTTAGATAAGGTAAAAATTTAAAAGGAAGGATTAAGAAAACTTTTTTAGTAAGATGTTGTTTATAACATTAAAAACTCAACATCATTACAGTACAAAATAAACTAGCGTGAAAGTTAGAGTCGTGATATCGAAACATGTCATACAGAATAATTGTTGATTTATCTCACAACGAAAAAATCGAATTCCCTGAAGATGCCCTCGACGAAGACGATTATACCGTGGATTTCATAGATAAAAACGAAGGTCCGATAACATTTGAATTGTTAGAGGACGCTGATGTGTTATTTCTTGGAAACATACAACATACTGCAAAAGGAAAGGAAGATAAATTCTCTCCCGACGAATTATCTGCGATAAAAAGGTTTGTCGGAGAGGGAGGCGGGCTTTTCCTTACAACAGGATCGGGAGGGGATTTAGATATTCCAATGAAACTGGGGTCCATAAGAGTGCTCTATAAAATTACAGGCGTTCGAAGGTTTTGGAACGGTACTATTCTCGAAGGTGGTACGAATTTCTTAGTTAATCGGGAAAATTTACTAATCACTGATTTGTTCTCCCATCCCATTACCAGTGGAATCACGGAATTAGTGTTTCCTAATTGTACATTTTTCACGCTTACGGAAGACGTTGACGATCTCATAAACACATCCGAAAAAGCAGAATTTATATATTCAAGCAACGAAAGGGGAGGAATTGGTCCAGTTCCTATTTGTGTTGTATCAAAATTCTTCAATGGACGGAGTGTATGCTTGGGATCATCCGATCTATTGTTAGAAGATAACGATTTTGGTTTAGACGCAGGCGATAATCTCATGTTTATCGAGAATATTCTTAAATGGTTGACATTTGAGATTTAAAAAATAGTAGATTAGTTTTATAAGATGGATTTTAGGTTCTTTCGTCCAGACACTATTCCCGTCTGGCAAAACGAACAAATCATAACCCGGTTTAAGAATTATAAAGCAATTTTAGATGGCAAAAATATTGCGCGTTTTTTGATTGCAAAAACCTTAAGTTGCGATTTTAAAAAGGAAGAATCCACCGAAAATTTGGAACGGATATTACATGAAAAATCTAAAGAATTTAACGAACTTTTAAAAAATTCAAATGCAGTTTTAAAAAATCGAGATACTGTAGAACGATCCTATTTGAATCTAGCAGAAGAAATTTCTTATCGTTATCTAACAAGCTGCAAGTTTTGCGAACGCCGTTGTGGTGCGAATCGAATAAAGAACGAGTTGGGATTTTGCATGATCCCTAAAGACTCTTATGTTACATCAGCATTTTTGCATATGGGAGAAGAAAGCGTGTTGATCCCTTCTGGAACGATTTTTTTTCAAGGATGTAATTTTGGGTGTGTGTTTTGCCAGAATTTCGACATTTCTCAAACTTGGAAGGGTAAAGCAAACATCGAAGACGTGTCTCAAAAGGTCGATAAAATTACCTTGGCACGTATTGCCGAGAGATTGGCCAATAAAGGAGCCCAAAACATAAATTATGTTGGGGGAGATCCCATTCCAAATATTCACACGATTATTGGAAGTCTTTCCATTCAGGTTTCGAACATTTGTCAGTTATGGAACTCAAACTTTTACCTAACCAACGAGGCTTTATCCTTAATTATCGACTTTATTGACTTTTGGTTGCCTGACTTTAAATACGGGAATAACCAGTGCGGAGAAAGACTCTCCGGAGTGAAAAACTATTTTGATGTAGTTTCTCGCAATCACAAGCGGATTCACGACCAAGGAAGTGGTGAAATCATCATCAGACATCTTGTAATGCCTGGTCATGTTGAATGTTGCTCAAAACCCATTTTAAATTTTATAGCAAAAGAAATACCTAAATGCGTTGTAAACATCATGAGTCAATATCGACCTGAATATAAAGCTCATGAATACCCTGACATTAAACGAAAACCTACAAGAGAGGAATTATTGGATGTTAAACAACACGCAAGTAAGTTAGATATTCTTTATGAACCAGTTTCTTAGATTTATTGTGAAAAAATCTTGTTAAAAAGTTTTGAAAAAGCAATTAAAAAAAAAAATTTCTGAGATATTTTTTATCGGAGCTCGTCATTTTAAACCTCGAAAATGAATCATGTACTTATTGTAAAGTGGAACAAATTGTCCGTTAATTATTTTAAAAGACAAATTGCGAGTTGATCTGGATTTTATCGATTGTATTAAAATGTCGTTTATAAAACAAAGCTGTGAACAGAAGGTTGTCCATTCTAAAAAAGTCACCGTAAGTCCAAATGTAGTTCCAAGAGGTAATTTGACGATCATGGGAACGAAATAATAAATAATATGATTAAATGCGGTCACCATTGAAATAATGGCCCTTTTGTTCTCAATATTTTTATTTACCAAAACGATAATACTGTATATCGCTGTTAATGAGAAAAAGCCGAAAAAATAAAAAGTTGCTGCCATGCAATGCAATTCTAAAAGATTCATGGGCCATATTCCAATCATGAATAACCCGATGCTTAAAGTAAGCGAACTCGTTGTCATTAAAACCAAGAACAGTCTACTGGTTCCCTTATTCTTTAAATTCCGCATTTCTGAGATTAAGTATAAGAACATCATTACAGAAACAAGCATTAAACCATTATTGAATATTAGCTGAGATCCATTTGGACCTATTCCCAAATTACTAATCCAATGTGTAAAAATACTATATGATGGATCTACGATAATATATAAGAAAAGGGCGAGAAAGACAGATAAAAACATTGTACAAACGCTCGTGATACCAAAATAAGGCCCTGGAATAACCTCATATAATCGATCAAAAAAGATCTTTACTTTTTTATTTGAGTTCATTTTTAATATTTTCAACGACTCCCTTGAGTATTTGTTTTTTGGATTTTTGATTTCGATCAAAAGATCTATCTAATAATATAAAAATTAAATATTTAAAGATTTCGATCAATGATCGAATTAATCAAATGGTTTTTAATAGCTTTATGGATATATTTAAATTATTATTTATCGATATAATACATAATATTCTAACATTGATCTAATATATGACTAAAACAATAGAAGATAAAATCATCAATACAACCTTAAAACTAATTTCTGAAACGGGTTATGGGAATTTAAGTGCTCGAAAAATAGCGAGAAAGGTCGGTATTAGCGTTAGTACGCTTTTATATCACTTTCCTCAAGGAAAATTCTCGATTTTAACACGATTCTCGGAAAAATTAACAGAGGAATTAAAGCTTGAGGAAATTCTTTCAGATGGTGTAATAACTGACGAGGAGTTAAGATTTTTTTTTTTAAGGGATCTTGACTTAGCTCGCAAGATGCGTCCCATGATCATAGCATTGGAAATTGAAACCCTCAGCAAACCTGACCTTTATCTTGCCTATGGAGAAAAGCACGCAACAAATGTAAATATTGATTCGTTTAAGATAATAATAGAAAAGGTAGCAGGAAAACCAGTTAATGAGTCGCAATTTAAAAAAGCCTTATCTGTTTGGAAAGCACTTATTAGGCGTCACGTTATTTTTCGAAACCTTTTTGGTTCAGACGACGAATTTATAGATATGATCTTGAAAGTGATAAAAGCATTGACTATGGATTAATTTCAAGCATTATAAATTATTATAAGATTCCGATTTCATTGCCCTTGCTTGGAGAAAAGGTATTTTTCGAAAAATCTATAAGCAATCGAATATTTGCAAACCCATACACTTATATCTTATCTTATAGATTTTAACGGAATAGGTTTAAAATGACACCCACTTTAGAAGACGTGAAGGGTTTAGGAACTAAGATTACGACAATCAAAGAGGCAGGTATAGATTCTGTTGAGAAACTTGCAAATGCCTCGGTTGATGATTTATCCAATCTTAAAGGCATAGGAGAAGCAACAGCAGAAAAAATAATTAATAGCGCAAAAGAATTGCTTGACAGCGAGAACATTTCAGACGAATCCGAAACAAAGACATCTAAGGACACAGAAACTGATAAAAAGCTCCAAGAAGAATTGAAAAAATTGGAAGAAAAAAGGAAAAAACTCGCAGGAAAAAAAGTTGAAAAAGGAGATTTCGTCTTAGTAAACACCACGGCAAAAACACAAAAAGGAAAGATTTTCAAGGTCTCTTCAGAGGAAGACGCTAAAAAAGCAGGCATATACGACGAGCAAGACGCAAGACAAGGCTATTACACGCCAGATTTTGTCATAGTTGGAAAGCCAGGATTTTTAAACGAGGGGCTTACCGAAACGATCGAAACTATGAACTTTTTTGAAAAGAAATCCGTGAGAATTCCTCCTAATAAAGCATTTGGAAAAAGAGAACCGAGTAAGATAGAAAGAATTGGAATTGCCAAGTTTAAAAAAATGAACGAAGGAAAAATGCCCGAAATTGGCAAGGAATTCGTGAAAAAAAGCACTGGCCAGAGAGGAACAATTACTAATATCGTTCAAGGAAAAGTAATAGTTGATTACAACCATCCTTTAGCGGGTCAGAATGTCGATTATAATCTCGAAATTATTGATAGAATCGAAGGATTTGAAGAGAAAATCGAATATTTCTTGATAAATAAAGGCATTCCGAAGGATAATGTAAAAGATTTTAATTTTAAATACAATAAAGACGATAAATCCGTTGAATTCACCATTCCAAAAATGTTCTTGTTCCAGAATCTTACTTACATGAAATTTGGTATTGCAATGGACTTGCAAACTCACATGAGCGAAGAAATAAACGATGTGAAATTCGTTGAAATTTTCGAAAAAATGCCAGTTCAAACAACACCCATGGATTCTGTTGCCCAAAAAGTCGATGAATTTAACAAAGAAATCGAGAATAAGGAATAATCGCTCAAGCTATCTTTATTTTATTCTATTTATCAATTACTTGTAATGAAATTTATTTTTACTCAAATTAATCCAAATCTGTTTAGGATGATATCGCATACTTTTGGACACGGATCGTTGTTTTTTTTCCAATTGGCAAATTCAGGAAAGTTACCCGGATCCACTACAACGATATTCCCTGTTGAATCTTCTTCAATAACATCTAAATGACCAAACGGGACGTCGTGAGTGCTTCTCCACTTTTCTACGGTTTTAATCATGCTTTCTGTAGGTATCACTTCCTTCATTTTTGCGTGCTCGGTACTTAACGGTGATTTTTCAGACACGCTTATTTCGTCTTCGATAAAATAAATGATATAATGCTTTCCAACTATCTTTCGTTCAAAATATACAACATACTCTCCCAGAAGATTCAGATCCTTTCCTTCTTTAATAAAAGTTGCGTCAAGGCTCCCAGAATCCATAAAAGACTTTGATACAAGCGGTAAATCCATTGTACTAATGTGGTTCTTCAAGGCGTTTTTAGAACCAACGAAAAAATCTGGTGATGTTAATCCTGCTTGTTTTAACAAATAATGCGCCTGGATCCTATTTTTGTGCTTGAATGTGAGTTCAGGATCTGGAAAAATGGGAATCTTGTTTGCTTTAATAAAAAATCCAGCGTTTAAATATATGATTTTTTTCGATTTTAGCACAAAACAATCCTGTTCATGAAGTAAGTCCTTATTAATGCAAAGATCATTTAAAGTGTATATCTTTACCTCATGACCCTTAGTTTCAAAATAGTCTTTCATTCTACCTGCAAATGTGGTAGTGCGTTTAGATAAAATACCAATTCTGGCCACTTTTTTCTCACTTTTTCGCTTGTTTTATCAAGTAATTTCCAACGATCTCGTGACCGTTTTTGATGTAATTAAAATTTGGTGTTGAGTTTATATCGGTTAAATAATATTTACCGTCTTTAGATTTGAGAAAATCTATAGAAGCGATTTTCAAATCCACGGCATTTGCTGCTTTTAAGGCTAATTCTTCGAGTTCTGAAATTTTATCAATATTTTTTCGAGATTCCATTTTGTTTGGATTTACCAAAACGGGAATTTGTTTGTAAAAAAAAAGTTCTTCTCCGATACAGTATATTTTATATTCCCATTTGCTTTTTATGAATTCTTGATAGAAAAGGTAATGAAATTGGTCTTTCTCCAAGAGTGCTCTCTGATCGTCAACTCGCAAGCGCCCACCCTTTTTATCTATTCTTGGAGTAAATTGGTAAGTTTTTTGATCAAGAATGTTTTTTGATATGTAATTTTTAAAATTCGGAAAGATGTTTTCGGGATTTAGAGTATAATTGGGAACGAGGATGCCTGCTCTATCTAAGATAGTAGCATTGATAAATCGATTAAATGCGTTCCAGATCCCCTTATAAGAATTAATTACAGGAATCGATGTTTCTTTCTCAATAATTTTAACTAAAGATAAAATCACATCTCCCTTTCCTTTCGTAAAGAAGAGATCTTCTTTAAAATCCAAATTGGAAGAATCCAAGAGATATTCTTCTTCAACATATACGGAAAGATCCACTCTTTTTTTTAAATATTGTACTAATTCGTTAACTTTCCGTTCGTAATGTATCTTATCAATAATGAGTCCTATTTTAATCAATTAAAATAATCAACCAATTATGTATAAATTCTCTCATCCTTATTTCAATTACTTGTTATATATTTATTAATTGTTAA
>JAFGGO010000077.1 GCA_016930515.1 Promethearchaeota archaeon
TGCCTTTCGTCTCTTGACATTCCAGCTCAGGAACGCGCTAAAGCCAACCACCCCAACCAGCATTACAACAATCAATCCCGGGGTTAGCGGAGCGTCAATGGGAGGGAGTTCAATGACAGTAACCGTAATATCTTTCATGTCGTATAGTCCGTAACCGTCAAAAAACGCGATGCGAATTGAGTGTTGTCCCAGGGATAATTTAGCAGCGTAAATGTTTATTGGCGTTCCAGGATCCCAATAATAAGCATTATGATGCCAAATGTCGAATACATCAATCCAGTAAATATACATGGCATACTCGCTGCTATAAACCATATTATCAGATACCGTGCATGTAATCCAATTTGTTCCAGATATAATGGTCAATTGTTCTGGTACGCTTAACACGGGCTTGTCGTTCCACTTGACGGTAACTACTTGTATTACCTCGTTACTCCAATCGCCGTCAGAGTCTTGAACTCGCAACTTCACATTGAAAGTGCCATCAACCATAAATTGATGAGATGGGTGCCATTTATTGATAATGGGCGTGCTATCCCCAAAGTCCCAAGAGTAATTGGCTATTCCATCGCCCTCACTTCCAGTATAGGTAAATTCTATTGTTTCACCCCTATAAATGTTATTTGTACTCATCTCGAAATCAGCAACGGGATAGAATTCCGCCACGGTGGTAAACGACCAAGTAGATGAGGTCGTAGAAGCCATTCCATCGTTAGCTACCGCATACCAGCTATGTGTCGTGCCCTCAGATAATCTCGTCCAGGTTACTGACGCAGTTCCAC
Source organism: Promethearchaeota archaeon (assembly GCA_016930515.1). Taxonomy (GTDB): domain Archaea; phylum Asgardarchaeota; class Lokiarchaeia; order Sigyniarchaeales; family SOKP01; genus FT1-020. The sequence continues at coordinate 783 of JAFGGO010000077.1, forward strand.
CACTGGCGACGCTATAATCCGTCCTAATCAAGCTGTCATCGCTTGCATTATAGAAAGACACGTCCATTAAATCATCTTCAAAATCTGATAGTTCCACGCTCAAAGTAGTGTAATAATCGTGAATCTCAGCACCGTTCCCTGGTGAAGGATTAGTTATTGAATAGGGGGCGTGGTTATATTGATTCATTAATGGATATCGATCACGATCTGATCCTATAAAATAAGGACTATCACCAATGCCGTCCCCATTTCCGTCATCACCAAAATAATCGTCCCAGTAGTTTCCATATGAACCTGTATCCCAATAATTATAAATGCCATTTGCCTCTGCGTTTCTATTGTTCTTGATGAAACTATTATAGTATATCAAGTTTTCGTTACTATAAGATAGGATAATTCCAAGCTGGGCGTTGTTATATAGAAGATTTTTCTCAATAACATTTTCGTGAGAATAATCTAGTTTTATCCCGATTTTCTGGTTATCAAATATTTTATTTTCCGAAATGAAATTTTGATTGCTGTTATTCTGCAGGAATATTCCTGTTTGCTTATGTTCGCTGACAATATTTCTTGAAATGATATTATTGTTGCTATGATTAAAAATAAATATTCCGTCATAATTAGATAATCTAATGATGTTTTCTGAGATAATATTATTGTTACTATGATCACGCACGGAAATCCCTTGACCAGAGGTACGAACTAGATGATTATTTGATATAGTGTTAATATCACAATTCTTGAGAAGAACTATGCCTTGATTATTACAATAATCTAAGATATTCTCCAAAATGCTATTCTCATCGCTATCGCTATACAGGAATATTCCGAATGTGCAGTGGTCTATTTTATTTCCCAAGAGAATATTATTATCACTGTCGTATAGTAAAATACTTATTCCATTGTATGAAACATCATTATCAATAATTTGACCGTTTGTCACGTTTGAGAATTTTAATCCAGCAGTTTCATATTCAGGGTAAGTCTCTTTCGAGCCAGTCAATGTACAATTTTTCACAATGAAATGAACATTCGAGTTTCTAATTTCAATACAAGATATCTCCATCCATCCCAAGTCAACCGTCAGATTTTCAATTACATAAGGATTCGCAAGCGTGCCCTCGCCGCTACACCACGGTTGAGATTCTGCCCATTCCCAATTATTGGTACTGAGGGCATCTATTATGATGGGATCTGACAGTACCCAATAATCAGATGTTATGGGATTCTCTATAATTGTAAAAGAAGCAGATTTATCGTTGGAACTAAAGCTCGTAATGATAAGGATTGTCGGTGCTAAAAAACACATAATTGCAAAAATTCCTACTAGAAGTCCTGCTTTTTTCGCAATTCCTATTGTATTATCCGATTTCTTTATATTTTTTTGTATTTTCATTGATTTTTCGCTTATTTGTTTGTTGGTAAACATTTTTTTATAAATTGTTTTATAATTAAAGGAAAATTGATTGCCTATATAAACCCATGGGGGTAGACACTGCAATACGAGATTCTTCGTATTTGAAAAAAATAAAGATATGATGCGATTTTCAAAAATGGGGTTGAATATATAATAAAAGGCGTCATTCCATTCATTAAATCGAATTGAAAAGCGTTCTTGACGCAGTAATTAGACTGATTATTTCCGATTTTTTCGTCACCCTCATTTTTTTCCTTTTTCTTTTTCCTTAAATATAATCCGTACCCCACGAATTTTGATTTAAAGAAAGCCGGGTAATCTTAATTTCACTGTGGATCTTCAGCGATACTCTTGTTTTTAAAACTATTGGTAGAGAAAGATTAGTCTCTTGCTTTTATTCTCAATTTTTTTGCATTAATTATTATTTATAATGAGAAATTAAATCGAGTAAAAGCACTCCAAAGCGAATAAATGATTCCTTTAAATACTCATAAATATTCATGCATTCTTATTATCGTCAATTTCTGTATTTAACATGAGGAAATCAGAATTAATCTGTTTTATTCCGTTCTTACTAAATCATTACCACTAAAAAATGATAACTTCACACATTATCTTGTAAACAATGAGAAAATGAAGGTTTAATAAGACTCAAGTATTCACTACTGCAAAAGCTACCCATATGCCTTTAATTATATCTGTATATAATTTTACTTAAGAATTTAAAAGGAAGTAAAAATCAACCAATTATTAATTCTTATCATTATGGCTTTAATCACTCACTGTGATATGGTTCATTAGTATTTAAACTAATACAAATAAAAAAATTAGATAGAAAAAATATGGCAGAATCAGGGAAATTCTTTATAGATGTATTGACGACTTTTAATAAAGTAAAAAAATTCAAGAGGAAAACCAAGTTTTTTTCAAAAGGTTACGATATTCTCAAAAATCATAGATCTTTTTTTTGGTATAGGGATTTAGATTATGTCTCCGGGTCAAAAATCTCCTTAAACGGAAGGAAAATGATTACATTAGATAATTACGATTATCTTGGATTAGGATGCGATCAAACAATAAAAAAAGCTGTCGTAAAAGCAATTAAAAAATATGGCTTGAGTACTGGAGGATCGCGATTACTTTCGGGTTCGACAAAAATACACGAAGATTTGGAAAAATCTTATGCTGAATTTAAGGGAACTGAAGCAGCTGTAATTTTTAACAGTGGATATGATGCAAACATCACCACGATTTCGTCCTTATTTGGAAAAGGAGATTTAATAATACTTGATAGATTCGCTCATGCTAGTATATACGATGGAGCTAAGCTTGCAGGTTCTCAAATTAAACGCTTTGAACACAATGATGTTGAGTCTCTATCCGAGATATTAGAATCCTCTGATGAATATGATAACACATTAGTGATTTTGGATGCAGTTTATAGCTCCACGGGAGACCTTGCGAATCTGCCTGCATTAATTAAAGTCATAAAAAAGAAAAAAGCAATTTCAATGGTAGACGAGGCCCATTGTACGGGCGTAATAGGAAAGACGGGAAGGGGGATTGACGAACATTTTGGAATGAAAACGAGCGATGTCGACATTTGGATGACATCGTTTGGAAAAGCAATCGGAAGTCATGGTGGGTGTATAGCGAGCAGCAAGGACATCATAACCTACTTGAAAGTGTTTGCCAGGTCCTTTATGTTTTCAGGGAGCTTACCTACAGCCATAAATGCGGGAACCATCGCCTCGTTAAATTGTATCAAAGAAGACTTTAGACGGAAAGACAGGCTATGGGAAAATGTAAGGCAGTATAAGGAGGGGCTTGAAGATCTAGGGCTTGATACAATGGGTACTGAATCCGCCATCGTTCCGATTTATACGGGACAGGAGGATATTTCGATAAAAATGGCAAAAGTATTAAATTCAGAAGGAATTTTTGTGTGCCCTTATATATATCCAGCAGTTCCTAAAAATTCATCTCGATTCAGGACTTTAATGACAGCAAGTCATACATCAGAAGAAATAGACCGTGTAATAAAAGTATTTGAAAAAGCAATGAATAAAATTAGATTATAATTTTACTTTAATTGAATTAAGTTACCCAATAAATATTGTTCTTTTGTTTTTATATTGATTGTATTTTTTAAAATTGAAAAACAAATTGTGAAATTAAAGGTTTAGAAGAGCTTACAAATTTAAAAAATTTAAAATTTAAATATAAAATCATCGTCTGAAGAATTTAGAGAGTTAATACTAACCTCAAAATTTCGTTAAATACTATCAATTGAATAATCTGTCCTAATAATAATAAATTCAAGTGGATTGTTTTTCAAGCTCTAAAAAAGTCTCTTCTAATACCTTTCTCCGTTCTATTTTGTAATTTTCCGAAGGGTTCCAATCGTCAATCTCAGAATCGTATATATCTAACACTCTCTTTTTCCAGCTTATTACCAAGGATTTTTGAGGAGGATCCAATTTAGCGATTGCACAAAGAAGCGACATGATTTTCACATTTGGCATAAATTCGGATTCCACTTCTTCTTCTTCTAAATCACCTAAAATCATTTTTTCGTTTTCGGTAAAAACATATTCAAATAAGAACGATGCTTGGTCGTATTTTATATATGATTCTATTAAAAAATTCACGCTAGTAAATTCCCATCCTAAATCTTTCGTGCTTGTTAATTCATCGATTTTCTCTACAAGTAAATTGCCTAAGTCTAGCAAATAATCCAAGGCATAATCGTTTTCAAAAATTCCTGGACCCCATGTTCCCATTTAGTTCATTACTCTTTTTTTCAAGTATATCCTTTTTTAATCATTATATTAATAAACAAAAATAATACAAAAATTCTTCTAAATTATGCTATCAATGATTATATTAAGAGTTCCAAAATATTACTAAATAATTAAAAAACTAGTTTAAGTTAGAGGAAATTATCGTTCATTTATCGTCTCAAAAGAATTGGAAAGTGATTGTTCCAATTTATTGCATTACTTCGAAAAATAGGAGGTTTGAAACATTGATAATATCGATAAATCAAATCGAAAGGTAATGATTTCACGATTATCTCTTGGAGCACCTTAAATGGCTCGAAACGAGGGGATTTAGGAATTTTAGGATATTATAGGAGGTTAAAAGTAAACTCTAAATAAATGAAATTTTTAATAGATATAATTATCTTAATAGATCTCTTGTGTATTTGATATATTCGATTTGTTCATTATTTTTACCTTTTTTATTTCTCTAAGCGATATCATTCATATTTAAATTTTCTACTGTCATTGATTTTTAGTCAAACCAATCATGCAATGTTTATTTTTCATAAAAAAAAACATGAGTTTTTACAAAATTAATAAAATGGAATGATTATTCCCAATATCAAAAATTCGAAATTAATAAAAGTAATAAAATATCACATGTTTTTCAAATCATCATTTAATAAAAATGTAGAATGAATTAAATTCAAACATAGGTAAAAAAAAATGGTACAACTAAATGAAGTATGGTTGGTGGATTACGCTCGAACCGCATTTTCGCGATCGAGACCTGGAGCTCCAGAACGAGATGTTTTCGGAGATTACAGGAACGAAAATCTTCTCGGAACCTTATTAGTTAAAATGTTCGAGAGTAATCAATACCTTGGTGGCAAACCCGTTGAAAAAAAAGATGTTCAAGAATTTGGAGTTGGAACGGCAATGGGCGTCCACTCGGGTTGGACATATGGTGGTCGGTATCCGCTGTATTTTGCTGATTTTCCCGTAGAAACCTCTGCGTTTTTCATTGACAAGCAATGCGCTTCTGCAGGAGCAGCACTCGGTTTTGTTGCCCAACAGATCATGACGGGTCAAATAGACATTGGAATGGCTACTGGAGTCGAGCACATGACGAGAATTCCCATGAGCAACACTTGGATTGATCCTCCATGGTACATGACAGATCCAAACCATCCAGACTATAAACCAAATCTCGATTTGAGAAACGCTGCAAACATGCTTCAAACTGCCCAGAGATTATACGAAGAAGAAACACCCTATTTTACGAAAGAAATGCTCGACGCTTTTGGCAAGAGAAGCCACGATCTAACCGTTGAAAGCCACGAAGCGGGCTGGTTCAAGGGAGAAATCATTCCACTCCAAGGATACGCCGAAGGGAATCCCGAAGAAAAAATGATGATTGATAGAGATATGGCCGCAAGAAAATCGACCATGGAACAAATGGGATCCTTGAGAAGGTTATCGAAGCCATTTTTCTTCGAAAAGAACATCCGCGGAGAGAACATTGGTGGAAAAGCAGGATACGCCCAACGAGAAGGTACTGAAGAGGGAGTTATTACTGCTGGAAACTCCTCTCCGTTAAATGCTGGGGCAACAGCGTGCATGTTAATGAACGCTGAAGAAGCAAAAAAGCGAGGCATTGAACCAATGACAAGAATCGTTTCGATGGGTTGGGCAGGAGTAGACCCACGAGTCATGGGTCGAGGTCCCGTGCCAGCGTCCAAGATCGCTCTTGAAAAGGCTGGATTAAAAGCCGACGATATCGATTTCTGGGAAATTAACGAAGCCTTCTGCATCGTTGCTTTAAATTGCATGAAAGCACTTAATATTCCGGAAGAAAAAGTTAACATTCACGGTGGTGCCAGCGCAATCGGACATCCTCTTGGTTCAACAATGGTTAGACTTACAGGTACTGTCTCCAGAATTATCAAGGAGAAAAAAGCCAAATATGGACTCGCCAATGCATGCATTGGTGGAGGTCAAGGCTTAGCCATCATTGTTGAAAACATGGATGCGTAAACTTTCAGGCATCAATTTCTTTTTTTTTCTTTTCTTTAAATAGAACAATTATATTCAATCAATTAATTAGAGAAGAAGTAACATTTCATTTTTCTACCAGATGGATTTATATTAAAAATTATTTTTTGTTTCATAATACAATAAGTGGATTTTAAGAATTAAAATGACAAAAGATTATCTTAACATCATAAAACACGAAGAGCATGGATCGGATGCAATATCAATGTGTTTTTACATTGAATCAACAAAAATATTAGAAATCGGAGATAAAATGAATGAAATCAATCCAATGGCTTATATGAACGGTTATAATTGGGAAGCAATTCTTGATTATTATTTAGGATCCAATCATCCAGAACTTCTCGAGGACTTGATCCACGATCCCGAAGCGGGCATGTATGTTGCGGTTTACGAGCCCATCAATGAGAAAAACGAGCAGAAGGCAGAAAAATTAGCCAAAATCATCGAAGATTTGATCGAAAACGAGGAAAAATTATATGCCCTTATAAAAGAACACGGGGACGAAATCGAATGGGATTAATCAAGAATAATATTGGTGATTAAAAGTGGGAAAGAAATTCGATAAAAAATATGTTTTATTGGAAGAAATGTACAAGGTTTCTTTTTTTCCTCCACATTTGGTTGATAAGATAAAAGTTGCCATACTCAAGGTCGTTGAATTTTTAGAACAAGGGAACCATCCATTAGAGGAAATACAAGAAAAGTTCGACGAGATGACAATTTACATTAACGACTTGCAGGAAGAATTCTGGGAAAACGACAGCGAGATTGAAACGGGCGCAAGGGAAAGCATTGGGAAAACAATCAATTACATTATAAAGTATTTTAACATCGATATCGATAGCGAAGAAGCGCTTCGAAAGCGAGATTGGTAAATTCTTTATCAAATCTAATTAAAAAGTTAACCAAAATTATCGAAGATCTAGTTGAAAACGAACAATTCTTATATAAGTTAGTCAAAAACACGGAAAAAAAATTGGAATTAAATTATAAAATAAAAGTAATTAAATATGGATAAGAAATTTGATAAAAAATATGTTTTATTGGAAGAAATGTACAAGGATCCTTACTTTCCTAAACGCTTGGTCGATAAGGTAAAAGAAGCGATCCTCAAGGTAATAAAATATCTAGAGAAGGGTGAACATTCGTTGAAAGACGTGCAAGAGAAGTTCGACGAGATGACGAATTACATAAACGACTTACAAGATGAATTCGAAGAGAACGGCAGCGAATTAGAAACGGGGGCGAGGGAAAGCATTTGGGAAACCATTGATTATGTTGTAAAATATTTTAACATCGATATCGATGGTGAAGAAGCGCTTCGAGAGCGCGATTGGTGATTCTATAAATTATATTAATTTGTTATAAAATGAGACCCGAAATGCAAATGGTGATTTATCATGTTTTGTAGATTCTGTGGAAGAAAATTATTTAATGAAGAAAAACAGTGTCCAAACTGCAAAAAAGCAACTCAATTACCTAAAAGTAAACAAGTGAAATTTTATCGTTGTAAGAATTGTGAAAATGAAGTTCCCAACGATTCAATTTTTTGTGGATATTGTTCTCATAAATCATTTAAAAAACAAAAAGAGAGGGGAACTAAACCAATTTTAAAATGGAAAATAATAAATTGCTTTTTATTTGGCATGGTGGGAATTTCGCTCACTCTTTATGGATTTTTAAATTCTATTACTCTTATGGGCGGAATAGGTATCTTAATAATAATATTACCTCCCATCTTTCTTTTTGGAGGATCCGATGACGATGGAAGTGGAAGACATGATGTTGATGGCCTTGCTGATTCTTATAGAGATTTCTATGATTTTGATTAATTATTTGACCCGAATTTGAAATATTCAAGATAATTCGTAAATTGAAAAGGATTTTATTAAATTAAACCGTCTTATCGTCTAATTTCTTGAGGAGGTCGGGCAATCGACTCTTATTAATCTCAAGGTATTTCCCGTCTATTTGAAAATCATATTTTTCGCACCACGCAATTATCTCATCTAAATCGTCTTCGTCGATTTTTAAATAATTTTGAATTGCTCGAATTTCAACTCTTTTCGATGCTTTTAGCAATGACTTAAGCTTTTTGTAATCCACGGGCCTATCTAAACGACTTAATTTCATCATCCTTAGTGTTTCTTCGACATGAGCCTTGCCAGAAGAAGCGTAAAGATGAAGAGGGTCGTGTTTTAATGTCTTATTATAAAAGCTGAGGGCATCATCGAGATCTCCCCTAGTTTCGTGAAGCAGACCAATGTTATAATAAGCGTGCTCGTAATCCGGTTTGAGCTCGATGGTTTTAAAAAAGCATTTGAGAGCTTCTTCATAATTTTCAGAATGGAACAGGGCAACACCTCTATAATATAGGGCCTTGTAATTATCAGGTTGTAGTGTATGAATTTTTTCGTAAATTTCGGCTGCTTTTTCGTACTCCTGTATCAATTCTTCGGAAAGATAATGCCCATAAGCAAAAAGCACTTCGATGTATAATTCCAAGATTTGATCGCTCGTTTCTTGAGATTTTCTCAAATTCTCGCATAATTGAAGCGCTTCCTCGAACTTTTCTTCGTTTTTTAATCGCTTGATCTTTTCTACGATTTCATCATAATCAGTCATGATAAAATAATTATTCGTAAGTACTATTAATTAATACAAAGGATTATCAAACAAGAATTTTATGAATTGATAATTAAATAAGAACGATTTACTTTTGATTTTTCATTTAACATTTACTTAATGCCCTTTCTATAAAGTGTATAAAGAAAGAAAAAAGAATTTTAAAATATGATTATTCCAATTTATCTTGTTTAGCCTTGCTAAGAAAACCAAACTTTTTTGAATGTAATCCATTTCTCTTAGTAAATAGTGGTGCGCGTTTTTTTAACTTTAAAACTCCTAAAGATGCTCCTACTGTTCCGATTATGGAGACTGTAATCACGCTTCCTATTATAACTGTAATAGACGGATCAATATTCAAAGGACTAGTATTTTGCGGTTTTTCAGAATCATCATCGTTAATAGGATCCTCTGGATCATCAGAAGGGCCATCTGGATCGTTAATTACTTGCAAATCATCGTAAATAGGGGTAACTATGATATCACGTCCGTCGCTGAATTCGAAATAATAAGAGTAATTCATAGACGAGGGCACCAATAAAGTCGAAAATTGATATAAACATCCATCAGTATAATCGGTATCAAAATGATCGTTTTTTTGCATTTCATGAATTTCACCATTAATATATACGACTATTTCTGTAGGAGCGTTATTATCCTCATCCATGTATACGGCGCTAAAAGTAAATTCTGAATATTGATTACCAATTTTTGGAGAAATATAGCAATTTACCAAAATTGGAGCGTGATCATTAATAACATAATTAAAAGTATTAATTTCCGACCAGATTCCTGCAAATTCGTTAAATACGGGAAGCACTCGCCAATAATACATTCCATTAGGCATTATCAGATCAAGGGAAATTGTTGTCATGCCGGGAGTTTCAACTATACCTGTGAATTCTTGTAAAATCGTAGTAAATCCTGAGTTATCCGAAATTTGAATGGTATAATTCAATGGTCCAAACACAGGGTTCAAGCTCATCCACTTGAAAGTGTTCAATCCATTAAAAATTGTCGAATCGTTCTCAGGCAAGATAAGTTGTAAGCATCGAGAATTTTTAAGGATTACATCGTCAAAATGCCAATAATCGTATCCAGCTCCAGAACCACTAGTTTGTCGGAACCTTAATCTAAAATTTGAATGTAAAGCGTCCGTTGGAAGAATTAAATCGTTAACAACGAAAATCTCTCCAGGAGTTCCTCCTCCAATATAATAAGCAAGTTCAATCCAATGCCCATATATATCACAATATTCTACAATAAAATCTTCTCCATAATCAGTATCTTCACTAAATTCGTCGCTACCCCTTCTTATCCAGAATGAAACACTTATTTCTTGATAAGTGGATAAATCAATAGTTCTTAACGTGATGTCTCCTTGACCTGCACATAAATAAGCTGAATAACGGCCTGAATTTGAAGTGTAAGAGTTTACACCTCCCGTTCCTCCAAGAGTCCAATCCGGAGTCAAGTATCCATCTTCGAAATCGTCTTCAAAAATAATACCCATGTGATAATTCAAAAACGGATTGACTTCTGGGCCTGTTATCAAACCAGTTGAGCTTAAGAATAGTCCATCATAACAAGTGATTTCAAACTCGTATAAACCAAAATCGAGTGTGGTCTCATAAAAAAATTGAATACCATCCAATGCTATATTGTCAAATTCATCCACCCTTGTCATTGAAATGATGTCGCCATTTACAAAAGTGATATTTACAAAATAGGGAAGATTATTGTCATCGTCAAAATAATTCACAGTAAATCTAAAGATTGTATCATCAATACCAATTTCAGGAGATACTTGGGGGTTTAAAAGCTTGGGCGCGTGATAATTAGATTCCTGAATAAATACATCTTTAAATATTGGCGTAGAAGTATAAAAGCGCCCATCAAAGGATTCGAAATAATACGAGTAATTGAACTCAGAAGGATCCAATAAAATATTAAATTGATAAAGAACTTTTTCAACATCATCACCACCATCACACAAACCATCAAAATGATGCATTGCATAAGTGGTTCCATTAATTACCACATTCATGTATATTGGAAGATTATCGTCTTTATCATAATAATTTACGAAGAATACAAATTCTGTAAATTGATCTCCTATTTTTGGAGTTACGTAATAATTACTCAGTACGGGTGCGTATTTATTAATCATGTAATTGAAGCTTCCAATTTTGGACCAATTTCCCTGGAATATATCAAAAACAGGGCGTACTCGCCAATAATAGCGTCCATTCGATAAACATAGAGATTTCGAGATATTCGTGGTATCTGGTGTTTCGTAGATGCAATTATGTTGACAAATTATATTAGAGAAATTGTAAGTATCTGAAATTTGTAAGGTGTATTTGATATTTCCAAATTTAGCATTTAAACTCGTCCACTTGAAAATATTAGTTCCCGTATATATCGTAGATTGGTTGGATGGTGTTAATAATTCAATATATTGAAATGCGTTTAGTTTTACATCATCAAAATGCCAATAATCGAAACCAGATCCAGAACCGCTAATTTGCTCGAATTTAAACCTAAAATGAGAATGTAACGCACTTTCAGGGAGAGTTAAATTATTCACGAATATAATTTCGCCAGGAGTTCCATCTCCAGGAAATCTCATTAGCTCGATCCAAATACCCGTTTTATCATAATATGACACGATTAAATCTTCACCGATATCAGGATCCTCGCTAAAAGTAATATCGCCCCTTCTTAACCAAAATGAAAGAGATATATTTCTATAAGTGGATAAATCAAATTCTTTAGATTTAATATTTCCCTTTCCTTCACAAAGATAGGCAGAATATATTCCCGAATTAGAGGTATGCGTTCCTACACCTCCTGTTCCTTCAAGAGTCCAATCAGGAGTCAAATATCCATCCTCAAAATCGTCTTCAAATAATATTCTTTCGTTTGCATACAAGTAAAAGGGATTGACTTCTGGACCAACAAGACAATTCGTATAATTGCAATATTTTCCATCAGAGCACTTGAATTTATGGCAATATTTACCAAAATCGAGAGTTGTTTCGTAGAAATATTGAATTCCGTCCATTGCATTGATATCTGACTCGTTGAGTTTCGCCATGAGTAAATATTCGCAGTCAATGTATAATTTTACGTAATCCGCTTGATTGTTATCCTCGTCGTAATAATCAACTGTAAATCGAAATTTCGTGTTATTTCCTCCGTAATTTGGCGTTACTTGAGGATTTAATAATCTAGGAGCGAAAAAATTAGTTTCTGATACTTTTATATTGTTGTATACGCTCGTGGAATTAGAATATCGCTTGTCATAACATTCAAAATAATACGAATAATTGTATTTTGAAGGCAATAAGAACGTCTTAAATTGGAATTCGCATCCATCAATGTAGTTTATATCAAAAGGATCGGTCTTTGTCATTGAATGAGATGTGCCATTAATTACAATGTTAACATATGAAGGAGCGTTATTGTCGAGATCCGCATACGAAACGCTGAATTCGAACATTGTATTCTGATAACCACAAACAGGTAATACGGATGCATTATTTAATTCTGGACTATATATATTTGGAGTCGAAACCCAATCTATAGCATTTAAAATTAATCTTTGATTTGATGATCTTCCCCAATGATATTGATCCCATACATGCACGACTTTTCCCGCGTGAGGGGCATCTAAAGCAACGATCAAATCGTAATCACTTCCTAATGCTTGTTTTACCAATGGATAATAATAATCTCCAATAGAGCTCGAAGCTAGTGAGGAAGAATAATATCGAGAATCTCCACTTGTACCATAAATAATATCATTATATGCATATCCGTCCAATACTGGATGAGTTTCGTCAACAACAACGCCCGATGAGGGGCTATAATAATCCCAATAAGTCCCATATCCATGTGTATCGTTTGCTTCTGGGGGTAATAAACCCGCCCAGTTTAAAAAACATATACTACTATCGAATGTGATAAGATTTCCACCATTGAGACACCAATCTTTTAACAAGATTGAAGCTTGATCGTTGGGGGTATTATCGATTAATATTACAACATCCTTTCCCGATAATCCACCTGATATAATTTCATCGTTAGTTATTATAGTTACATCTAGACCAGAACTCACGAGTCCATTGTATATAGTACTATAATCATTATTCAAAGCTCCTGTAAAATATCTTGGATATTGGTTTGAATTGAGTATTGCAATCGAAGGTCCTACATCTACTAATGGTCCAGAATGGGGGCCATCATGTACGATATTGTTTCCATCAGAACATTCGAAACTAAATGAATGAGTTCCTACCTTATTCAATTTCGTACTATAAACATAGACACACCCATCAATATAAATATCGTCCTTTACATCTAATTTGACCATTGAATGCGAAATTGAATCTATCATGACATTTATCGATTGAGGTGCGTTATTATCTATATCTGAATAATTAATTGAAAAAGTAAAAGTAGTCGAATCGATGTATCCCTGTAGAGGATCCACGCTTGCTCCGGTCATTATTGGATCGTTATTATTTGAATAAGAAACTTGAAGGCTATCATATTCCCCGGTCGAAGTGTAAAACTTGCTGTCCTTGCATTCAAAATAATATGAGTAATTATAAAAGGCGGATTGCAAGTAAGTATTGAGTTGATAGACACACCCATCGGTGAAGTCATTATCAGAAGGATCTTGTTTTTCCATGTCGTATCTGGTTCCATTAATAGACACTCGCACGAAGGAAGGACCATTATTATCCATGTCCGTATAAGTTACTCTGAAAATAAAAGGAGTGTCTTGATATCCAGAAACAGGCGTTAGAGATTCGCTCGTTAAGATTGGAGAGTTATCGTTTGGTTGTGGGAGGATATTTGCCGTTGGATCACCAAAAAGATTAATCTCGTAATAACACCACCTAATATAAGCTTGTGATAAGAAAGGGATTGAATCCTCTTTAGAGTCTTGGTTGGCTCTTCCGATTTCAGTTATTCCCTCTCCGAAAATTGCATCAAAAAACTCGCGATCAAAATGTTGTGAGGCACCATTGGTAGTGTATCTGTTACCCCATCCATATCTGCTATTGGCAATAAACGCAAAAGCTCCGTAAGGTGAAGTTACAAAATGTTCGACCACGGAATCATAAGAATTATAACTTCCATAACTATCCCTATTATCAAAAGCACCTGCATAGCAACCTTGGCTATACGCAAAAAAATATTTATCGTTTGATAGGATTGTATCAATGTCTGAATAATGCATTTTCATTACATTCGCATTGTTTGCGTGTCCGAGGTGATTTATAACGTGCACGCCATTATTTATGATTTGAGTAAGGTCGGTATAATCCCAATCTGGAGACATGTCCATATCGTATAATGTAGACACATTATAATCAGAAGGAAAACCAACGGTCGTAAAATTATGATTTGAGGACCCGTCCTTTACCTCATCCTTATATTCGCCCCCCCATACGGACCACCCCAAATCTTCTCCTAACATGCATGCATTGGATAAATAAGCGTCTGTTGATGTCTCATGCGCAAGAGTTTTCATTATAAAATTGGATAATTCATCTTCAGTATCAACTGGTGCACGACCTACATAAACCTCCCCGTATAAGTCATCTTCACCAATCTCACCCCAGTATGTATCGTTATCGGTATTCCAAGTACCATCGAGTGCTGCGTAATAAAGATCTGAAGGCATGTTATCATCTGAAGTCGAACCACTATAATAGAACCCCCTTGCAGGGACAATCGCGTCTCCACTCTCACCTCCTACATCCGCTCCATCTCCATCTCCTCCAAGGAGGACGTATTCAATACCCCAATTATTATAAGCATCTATTATAAAATTGCGTATTTGTTCTTGTTCGTCCCGACCAGCATAACTTGCATAAATATCTTCGACAGTAACTATAGTTGTTTTTATTCCATATGCATTTTTAAAATCGGCTAAATCCTGGAATGTATAAGTTCCTGCCGAATTCTTTAAAGCGTTATTGGTTATGATCACATAATCATAAGATGCAGGTGGCAACCCTAAAACAGAACTCGTTGTAAGAGATGGATTTGTTAAGAAGGAAGCGCCCGTAATGATGCTCGATCCTCCACTATATGATATTACATCCTCAGGATTTTCTACAAAAGTAATTACTTTATTTTCGTCTTTCTTGAGGTTTCTATAAAGCGGATTATTAAAATTAGTTGTCTTTCTCAAATTCAAATCTATTTTCATATCTTCAACAAGAGTGACTTTTCCGTTATATGGCGTATATTGGATGGGGTATAGGTTAAGTATGAGAACTTTATATCCTCTAAATCCATAAATTCCCTCAATGGAATAATATTTCCCGGGAAAGATATCCGTAGAGTTGTAAATAGACGAATTGAAAGTAATTTCTGGATCTACATTGAACCCGATTGGAACTGGTTCTTCTGCAGGTTCTATTTTGTAATCAAGAGATATTTCTTTGATATTCGTTAATTCAAGTTCAATGTTTTCGTATTCAAATCCATTTGGAAGGAGTATTTTCATGGTTTTCAAAGGGAGTTGAGGTGCTCCAGCCTGACTCAAAGAAGCTCCTTCTTGAAGGCTTAATCGATTACATATTTCCCCAGTAGAAGCAATAACTTTAGTTATTTCAAGATCTTTTGTAGGTAAATTGAATTCAAGAGTTCTTACTTGAACATTTAACGCTTCAATGTTATCTGAAGCATTATTTAAATTTAAATTGAATGAAGAATTATTAAAATCCTTGTTTGATAAAGTTTTCTCATCGTAAGTAAACATTTCATACACATTTGGTAATGATAAAAAGGTAGGTAGAATTGATACAACTATTAAGAGCGTTAAAACGCCTTTAATATGAATTTTACGAAGTTTATTTTTATTTAAGATAATATCTAACACCCATGAATAATCTAATAATATATATATTTGAAATTGATACGTATTATTTAAAATCATCTGGTAGAAAAGTGAACTATCAATTATACAAAAAAGTAGATTTATGAACAGGAAATCGGTGGGACAATTTGGTTATGATTTGCTTTTATTTGGAACAACTTTAGATCTATCATTGTAAGAAGAGCCATAATTATTAAACAAATTTAAATAAACAGAAAATAAAATCTTGATTTTTTTCTAAACCAATTATTCTCAAACAGAAAGGAGTTAACTTGTGATAATATGAAAGATAATATGGTGGACTCGGCGGGAATTGAACCCGCGGCCTCACGCATGCCAAGCGTGCGATCTTCCACTAATCCACGAGCCCTTTGAGGTAGAGAACCTTGAAAAATACTCGATATTTGGACTATTAATAATCGAGTTTCTTGAGGTGATCTAAAGAATTTTTCTTGAAAAATAAAATTTTGTATTTTACTAAATTCTACACTCAAGGATCATCGAGATAATAATTTAAAACTTTAGTTAAAAATAATCTAATTTTTCTAAATTTATTTGAACATGTTGATCTGATGAACTGTTTCGTTAAATGAATTTATATATTTCAAGATGGCTAGATCTCCTTGAATATTTACTTCCATGTAACCTGAATCGTCTACATAAGAGTTAAAGTGATACCACCAAGACTTGCTAAAAGTACCTAATTCATTATAAACGATGCCTGATCTATCTACTATCTCAATTTGATGAGAATGACCTGAAAAAACTAAATCAACATCGTATTCCATAAATAAAGAATGGAATTTATCGAGCATTTCTTCGTCAAAATCCATGTGGGTCATTATAATGGTCCAATCCTCTTTTGGTACGGTTTTAATTTGTTCTTCGAACCATTTTTCTTGTTGAGGCGTATAATCAATAATGTCACATTCAATATCTAACATCAAGAAATGAATGTTGTTAATATCATATTTATACCAATATCTCGAACCAGTTTGAACAGGCATTCGATCCGGGTAAAAATAATCTAGATAATATTTAGCTCCTCCGAGAATAGAATCGTGATTTCCAATTAAAGGTCTAAAAGGAATCTTCGATGTACATGGATGAATAAGTTCTAATCCTGTTTTCCAACAGTCGTCCCAAAAACCCACATCTACAAAGTCTCCTAACATGAAGAAAAGATCATTCTTTATAGGGGCATTAGAAATAAGGTCGAGTAATTTTTTTGGAGTATCGAGATTGCTCGAAAAAGGACCAAAATGAGAATCGCTTGCAATAGCAAATTTTAAAGTATCCTTTATTGCTTGAGGGGTTCTAAAACTAAAATTTTCACCTTGATTATTGATCTGATACCAATATTCTGTCCCAGGTAAGAGCCCTGTTAAAAGAAACATGTGTGAATTTTGAGGCTGGTTTTCAGCTAAAATATGAGTTTCAGATCCAGTGCCCCAAAGAACTTGACTTCTTGATTTTTCTTGAGTCCAAAATACAATCGCCATATCTGGGACACCATTTACACCAGTACCATCACATAAAAGAAGTTGAGGCGGAGTATCTCCTGCAAAATGATCTAACGACATTGAAACCGTGCCAAAAAACCCTGCTGGAATTAATATGCTGAGAAAAAACATCACCCACACGATTCTTCTTGGTCTTCTAATAACTTTTTTTTTAGAAGAGATTACTAAATCAATTATAGCTATTATGGGACTAAGAATTTCAAGAACAATGAAACCAATAATTAATACTTTGAATATAAAGAAATATTGAAAGAAGCTTAAACTACCGTGGCTCACAAATAACCACAATAAGATACAGGTTACCATTATGGGTTCAAGAATCATGAAAAAAATCCAATAGATTTTCTTAATTGGACTCATTCCTGAAAAATATTTCTTTAATTTATTCATGAAAATTTGGATTCTCAATAGATTTTGGATGATAAAATTCAATATCCAATACAATTTAATTTTTTCTCAAAATATTTCTCTGAATAATCATTTGAATCCTTGGAAAAAATCTTAATTCATAATGAATGGGCTTATTATATGAAAATTATAAATTATTCACATCGTTTTATAATTCATGAACGATTTCAAGATCAGCAAGTTCATGTCCTACATCCTAAGACATGATCCAAAAGATAAACTAATAAGCAAGGAAGGATGGATGGACATCAAAGACCTTTTATCGCTTCTTAACGAAAGATTCTCTAATAAGATTAATTTGAGAGATCTGGAACGAATCGTGCGCGAAAACAATAAAAAACGATTCAAGATAGAAGGTAATAAAATCAGAGCAAGTCAAGGGCATTCGAACAAGAGCATTGACCTCGGTCTCGTTTCAATGAATCCACCAGAGATATTATATCACGGAACTAAAAAAAGTATCTTGGAGGCAATTAAATCAGAAGGTCTAAAAAAGATGGATCGTCATCACGTGCATCTCAGCGCAGACAAAAAAACGGCGGAAATCGTGGCAAAACGATGGAATCAAGAAATGTTAATTCTCACGATTGACGCAAAAGCGATGAACGAAGACGGGCACGAATTCTATTTTAGTGATAACGGTGTCTGGCTAACTGATAATGTTCCCCCTCAATATATCAAGATATTACTAATTAAATAAAAAAAGAATAACAAATAAGAAATTTATGAGTTTTTTATGTGTATCTTATCAATAGACCATCAGAATCATGATCAGCATCTACATCAGAACTTGCAGATGCTTCAACTTGAACGCGAATTTCGTGAACACCCGCCGATAGGCCTTGTAAACCACTTGTATTGTTACCGGTGAAGAATTAGAATTGGATGATGAAAAAATGCGGTATAAAAACAAAAACCACCTCCAGCAACA
>JAFGGO010000078.1 GCA_016930515.1 Promethearchaeota archaeon
AAAAAAAGCCTTGAAATATATCGTCTAAAAATTTGAAAAAATTAATCTTAATATTAAAAAGTTAGAAAGACTTAAGTAAATAAAAAAAGGAACTTAAGAATAAAAATGATAGTTTTTGGATTTCTTTCTATATTTATAATCGGCTGTCTAAGCTTTGTTGGTGTATTCATGCTTTCCATGAAAGAGCGGACGCTTGATGGAATTTTATTCGTTCTCGTGGCTTTTGCAACGGGTACAATTTTTGCTACAGCAATACTTGACCTCATACCAGAAGCGATCCATCACATCGAGGAGGGAGCGATAAACATTGATATTCTTGGCGTTTTTCTCGTAGTTCTTTTAGGTTATGTTATTTTTTTCGTTCTCGAAAGATTCGTTTACTGGTTTCATGGGCACGCTCACGGAAAGGATGAACAAATGGTTTGCTATAGTAATATCACGGAAGGAGGGAATCTCTCAGTTCAAAAAGGACACAACATCAAGACATTTGCCTTATTGAACCTAATGGGTGATGGCCTCCATAATTATCTTGACGGCATCGTCATTATGGTAGGATTTTTAAGCGGTGTTGAAAACGGTATCGTGATCACCCTCGCGGTCTTGTTTCATGAATTGCCTCAAGAAATGGGCGATTTTGGTATTTTAGTTTACGGAGGATTTTCGAGGAAAAAAGCAATTTTTTATAACTTTACAAGCGCTATGATTGCATTACTTGGAGGCTTAACAGCCCTCTTGCTCACGGAATCCGTGGAAGCATTCAATGCTTTTATGCTAGCATTTTCGGGTGGCGGTTTCTTGTACATCGCAAGCACCGAGCTCATGCCTGAGTTGCTCAAGCACAAAAACTTGAAAAAATCGATATTGCAAGCCGTCATCTTTGTATTTGGAATTTTGATGATCCTGAGTCTCATCTTGTTGCTACCGCACGAATAATCAATTTGTCCTGCAATCTTTTTAAAACCTGTGTTAATTATATATGTATATACAAGTCGTTTTTGGATCATGTACTATTTAAAAAGGTGATTCTTGTTTAAAATATCATTTACCCAAAGCGCATTGGATTACATTTGCGAACAGCGTTCTCTCTCTCAAGAAGAATTATCAGAATCTAATCTCGTCGTGGCGATCTTTGCCTATGATTCCTCTACGTGAACGACTTTTTTCTGCGGAAATGTTCTTGAACTCGTAGAAAAATACAAAGTATTGGAAGATTATCCCGAATTCATTCAGTGGTTCGACTCTGAAAGAAAAATGGATTTCGAAGTTTTTGTAGAAAAAGAAGTTCTTTACGAATATAAAAAGTCGGGAACAAACCTCTTATTAATTGACGCCGTCGTTAGCGAATCAAACGGAAAAAAATACGGAATGCTGTTCTTTAAAAATTCAAATCAGACAACCTATGGCTAAAATGAACTGGCCTTATAAACGCTAGAAGGTTAGCGATTCGGGTGCTCCCCTTCCATGGGTTATTTCCTTGACCTAAAAAAAAATACATCATAAAAAAACGAAAAAAGTAATAATAATTTTCCCATATTCGAAGATTAATTCATGTGGATAAGTTTCTCGTGTAATTTAATTTCCCGCCCGCTATAATAATTTCTTTTTCCCGCTCAGATAAGTCGTGAACCATCTCAATCTCAAGAGAACGAGTTTTGTTAGATACCACGATGGATTTTTTTTTGTCTTCTAAGGAATTTTTAACATTTAAAATCTCAAGTTTGTCGTCCTGTTCTAGCTTATCGAAATCGCTCGGATTGACGAAAATCAAGGGCAGGATGCCGAAATTTATCAAGTTGTCCCGATGGATTCTGGCAAAAGATTTCGCTAATATCACTTTAACGCCTAAATACATCGGTGCCAAGGCTGCGTGTTCTCTGCTGGATCCTTGGCCGTAATTTTCTCCCCCTACGATTGTCCCTGTTGCGCCTGAGTTTTTTACTTCAAGAGCTCTCGAAGAAAAGGTGGGATCCACCTGTTCAAACGCGAATTCACTAATCTTGGGCAAGTTTGACCTGAACGGCAAAATTTTAGCTCCTGCTGGTATGATGTGGTCTGTAGTAATATTGTCTTCGACTTTTATGAGCACCTTGATTTTAGCAAGATCGCTTGGCAAAGAAGCTACATCGGGCAATAGGGCAATGTTTGGACCTCTTACAATCTCGATTGCGCTTCCATCGCTTGGAGGATCGACTATCAACGAATCGTCGATGTTAATGATATCTGGAAGCTTAACCGAAGGATAATTTCCAAGTTTTCGGGGATCCGTCAACTTGCCAAAGATTGCCGCTGCGACAGCCGTTTCGGGGCTTGATAGATATATATTCGCTGATTTTGTTCCGCTCCTACCAAAAAAATTGCGATTAAATGTACGCACCGAAGTTCCATTAGTTTTAGGAGCAAATCCCATTCCAAGGCAGGGACCACAAGCACATTCTAAAATTCGCGCTCCTGCGGAAATGATGCTCGTTAAAGCACCATGTTTTATAAGTTCGAGCAATACCTGTCTTGAACCTGGGGATATCCCTAAAGTCGTGTTATCGTGGACCTTTCTGCCTTTAAGAAGCTCTGCAACTAGGAGCATGTCTTTCAAGGAACTGTTGGTACACGAACCGATTGCAACTTGATTTACCACGACATTTTCTACTTCGGACACGGGAGAAACATTACCCGGAGAGTGAGGCCTTGCCACGAGTGGAACTACCTCTGAAAGTTCGATCTCGATAACCTTGTTAAAATCGGGTTCAGGACCCATCTTGAGCTCGATCCATTGGTCTTCTCTACCTTCCAACTTCAGAAACTCTCGCGTGACATCGTCTGAGGGAAAAATAGAGGTCGTGGCGCCCGTTTCTGCACCCATATTAGCTATCGTTGCTCTTTCTGGAACGCTTAAAGATTTAACACCGTCTCCAAAATATTCAAGAATGTATCCTAATCCACCCTTCACGTCGATCCTGCGAAGGATTTCTAATATCACGTCTTTTGCGGAGACAAAATCTCCAAGAGTTCCATTGAGCTTTATCCCCATTATTTTTGGAACTTTCATGAAGAACGGCCCTCCACCCATTGCCACCGCAACATCTAATCCCCCAGCGCCAATAGCAATAGCTCCCATTCCACCAGCCGTGGGCGTGTGAGAATCGGACCCAATCAAGGTTTTTCCTGGACGGGCGAATCGTTCCAGAAATACTTGGTGGCAAATGCCGTTTCCAGGTCTCGAAAACTTGATTCCGTACTTCGCAGCCACGGAAGCAAGATAGGCGTGATCGTCGGCGTTCTTAAAATCCGCTTGAAGAGTGTTGTGATCGACGAAGGAAACCGATAATTCGGTCTTTACTTTACTCAATTTCATTGCCTCGAACTGAAGATAGGCCATTGTACCCGTGGCGTCTTGAGTAAGGGTGTGGTCAATCTTTATTCCTACTTCCTCGCCTAGCTCGAATTGTCCTTCAACCAAGTGCTCTTTTAAAATCTTTCGTGCAATTGACATGCTAAGTTGCATCAAATATTTTATCGTAAGTAATTAAACTAAATGCTCTATCGTTAAAATTTTTTCCTAGCGTTCAGTTAATATTGAAAAAAAGGAAAATTTGCATTATATTGTAAGAGTTTCGCTCTAACATGACAAAAACGAGAATTTACTAAAGAAGAAAAAAAAATTGAAAACCGTGGCGTTCGGAAATCACCATCCTTCCATCATTTACAAGGGCGGGTCATTTTTTTTGTTGTATTGATTTATGCTCCGATATTTACCACTAACGACGTTTGTGACTTGCCCCATCTCTTCCAAGTTTTTGCGTCAATAACGACATCTGTTTCGTGTCCTCCGAATCGCCTTACGATGACGGTATCTACGAACACATCAACTCCCGTCTGTTGCAACTCTTTTCCGTCCTCCCACCGATTAAATCGCTCGTGATTGACAACCTCGTCCCTGCGCACTAATTGGGCAATATCGTTACAGTAAATTCGGGATCAAGAGCGAGTCTCGTGCTGGTAGATGGCCAGAACCAAATCGTTTGTACCGTCTACTGCTTTTTTCTGCTCTTGAATGTAGTTCAAAGCTTCTTGAGTGAGCTTGATTTTCATCCCGTATCACCGTTTTTTTTTGTTCCAAATTTGTTATTAATATTTCTTAACATGTATGAAAAGAAATAAGAATTAGTATTATATTATAAAAAATTTGATCGAATTATTGTTATAATTTATTTTTTCGAATGAGAAGAGATCACATATTTCTCCTATTTTTTTACATGGATTTTTTCACAATCAAATCTTCTCAAGCTATCTTTTTTAGCGTGCAAGTAAACCTGGTATAATACAAGCCCTTGGGTAATTGCTGATTTCCCTGGAGGTACAAGAGCCAAGGGTGGACCTCGATCTCCAAGAATCTCTGAAATCTAGCAGGTATCTCCATATATTCGCGCAATTCGGTCTCCCATACATAATATATCTCAGAAATGCACATCAAGGCGATCTCTCTTGTCGTGATCTCTCCTTCGAGGTCGAAGAGGCAGTTCACAAACGATCGGAGTATGGTCTCTATGTATTTCTCGATTTTTTTCTTATTATTCGACAAAAAGATTTTAAACGCTTTTTCAAGCCGGCGCTTGGAAACATACGACTTCAAATACGAAATTAACATTTCTCGCTCGTTATTTATCATTTCACTCGTCCTATAAAGTTCTAAAGCTTGATATATACATAAAATTTTAGACTTATATTTCTTTCTGCTTTAAAATGTAGTTTATAGAACTTTGACGATTTAACATCTTAGATTATCATCGAAATAAAATTAATTTTGGAAATAATATTTTTAGATCTATAAAATTTCTCAAAG
Source organism: Promethearchaeota archaeon (assembly GCA_016930515.1). Taxonomy (GTDB): domain Archaea; phylum Asgardarchaeota; class Lokiarchaeia; order Sigyniarchaeales; family SOKP01; genus FT1-020. The sequence continues at coordinate 4,838 of JAFGGO010000078.1, forward strand.
CATTATTAGACTAAAATAAGTGATTATAATTTATAATTTCTTATACTTACCTGCATACCTGTTATATGTTGTCCCTGAAGGAAGCTTGTCGTTTTTTTGAAGGTACAAGAACCAGAGGTGAAATAAGGTTTCCAAGAGCGGTTTTAACTTGCTGGGTTTTTTTGCGTAACTCGATATTTCTGCCTCTCCTTGATCGTAATAGTCTGCCACTGTTGTAATCACCAAATCCTTGATATACACCTCGTCCGATAAGTTATTTAGACAATTCACGAAAGTTTTCACCACGATATTCGTATGATTGACAAAGGTAAACCCGAAAGCGTTTTTTATGGACCTTCTCAAGGATCGCCTCGTTTTCAAATACTCAAGTAATTCTTTTTCTAGCTTTTCCGTGTCTTTTTCGTTCAATTTCAAGATGCCTTAGTTGCTCTATTTTGCTAATGAGTTTATAAATGGCGTGGTTTATTTAAGCTTTAAGATACGACGAAAAGTCCGCGAGTTGAATCATTTTAACACCACATTTTCAAGATGTTCGTGTTTTATGATAAGTGATTCTTCGACTTAATGTTACAAAAAATACAGAAGAGACCATCGGAAATGATATGTATTTATTAACGCAAAAGAAGAATATAATTATATTACATGCTGTATAAATTACTCAATAATATAGCTATTTTTAAAAAAATAATTTATATATCAAAAAAAAAAGCTTTTTGATTAATATGAAAACGAATTTTTCAAGAAAAAAAAAAAAGATCACGCAATTACTGGCGATACTATTCGTGCTGAGCGCCATTGTTGGTTTGCAACTATTTACCCCCATTAAAAACCCGTTAATCGATTCTAATCCCGTCGATCCGTTAATTCCCACCGTCGATCTCGCTCCTTCTGCAATATCCAATGTTACTGGGTCGGGTTCAAATTATAACATCGTTGCGCATCAATCGTACTATAACAAATACTTTAATCGTTCTTTTTCAAACCTCGACGATTCGAACACTTTCGACGTGCCTTGTCCAACGGATACTAACTTCAACTCGAGCAGTAGTTATTTTAGTGTATCAAACATTAACGCGCCCAATCAGACAAGAATAATTGAACAAAACGATACTACAACTCATTATATGACATTTGATTATACAACAAGGAGAATTACTGCCGTTAGCTTTACAGTCGATAGCGAATGTTATTTAGTGAATTTTTCCATAAAATTATTTATTAACGATCCTAATGATTGTGATTTGGTTGCAAGAGTGACATCTTCGGATTGGAGCATTGCTAATAATAGAAACGAGCCTGATTTTCTTGATACTATTGGGACATGTACTACTTCTGGCGATATAATGTTTCGTCAATGTGATGGATGGGTAAGTAATTTTTCGCTATTTTTTTCACCCATCTATCTCGATCCTTCAACTATGACGGCTAATAATACGTTTTATATAGAAATCAGAGATAGTGGCACTACTAACCAATATCTTGAATGGTATGGAATTAAAGACATAGACGATGCCGAAGGAGATAATGAAAACGCTTATTATAGATCAGGAGCATCTTGGGCACCAGTTGTCACTACTGGTGATCCTGTTGATTTAACTTTGATCGTGGATTTAGCCCCCTTGGATAATACACCTGCTCCCGAAGACATCAACATGGAAATCAACGGAACGGCCATTATAGGTAGTGGAGGTAACGCAGGTTCGGCAACCTTGCCAGATGTATACGGGGAATCGGACGGTGATTTAACTTTTCAAGTGACTGCGGGATGGTGGAACGTGTCGTGCGTCGTGAGTCAAGTGCAAATCAATTACACGAAGACAAGCCTTATCGCAAACTCAAGCTTCTTCATCTCGGGAAGCGGGCTCACTGTAGAATGGAACGTTTCGATAAACGGAGGAATATCTGGTTTCGATGTTAATACTCCTTCGTCTCAATATGTCAACTTCACGATCCCCACTCATTGGGATAACGAAGAAATATGGAACGGAACCCATCTCATGACAGATACCTCTTGGGATGTAGGGGGCGGAACCACCATATTTACGGCGTGGGACGCAGGGGATAGCCTTAATTGGTCGCTCTTAGCCACTTCTTCAAACCTTCTTCAGCAAATAAACACTTCTTACGGTGGTTCGAACCTCGACGAGTTTAATTACGGAAACGACGTACAATTCACGGGAAACTTCTCGACTTCCATTAACAATGGAGATGTAAATCTGACGGTGTATCGACCCGACGGAACGAGTAATTTCAGCTTTATAGTCGATGCTTCTTCTTTCCCTGGATCTCAAATTAGCCTCTACTCTTGGGACTCCGCTCAGGGCGTTGACCTTCCTTACGGCGTGTATTTATCGCAAGCGTATTGGAGCAACGGTACCGACGCGGCGTTCGAGGAAAAATCGTTCACGATTTCGGCACTCACCGAATTGGTGCTTACTTCGCACGGAGGCGTTGCCTCAGATCAGCGCTTCAAGGTAAACGATCCTTTCAACATTACTCTCGAGTATAACGACATTAGCAAGGGAATTGGCGTGAACACGACCAACGCCACCTATTCGCACGCCTTCGGAAGCGGGTATTTGAATCAAAATGGAACGGGAAAGTATTATTTGGAGCTCAATCCCTTGGATTTCGATTACGGTCCAAACGAGATTACCATCGAATTTAACAAGACATTCCACGAACCTCGAAGCTTGACCTTCTGGCTTAATATCGTCAATACCACGAGAATCGAGAATCTTTCTAACACGATCTTTCTTGACGTCTACAACTTCGAGAACGTCTCGTGCTCGTTTTACTACAACGACACTGCAAACAACCTTCCCATTGATGGTGCGACCCTTACTTTCGTTAAGGACGACGAGGGATTCCTCAATTACACGAAAGACCACGCGAACGGTTCTTATACTATCACGATTAATGTTAACAACGTTACCGTGAGAGTCGCACCGTATTGGGTAAACGTGACCGTTTCAAAGGACGGGTACGCGGTACAGAGAATTAACGTGTCCATGAGACTCATCGATATCCCAACTGCCCGTGTGAATTACGATCCCGAAGCTTTTACCGTGGTAAATTACGAAATGGTAAATTACACCTTCTTTTACAACGATACGAGAAACGACGAGGCGATTGCGAACGCCACGATCTTGATCGCAAAGGATCACGAAAATTTTATAATTTCGATTGCCGACCACGATAACGGCAATTACTCGATTGAAATCCAAATCAACGAAGTTCCCGCTTCGGCTACACCCTGGCAGGTTGACATCACGATTTTGAAAAATGCTTACGAATCCCAACTAATTACCTTGGATTTCACCGTAAACCTGATAGACATTAATTGCTCGTTTGTGACCAATCAAACGAGATCGACGTACAAGCGATACGAAGGAACGCCCTATTCTGCTACTTTTTTCGTGAACTACACGGGGACCGAAATCGTTGCGGATCATTTAACCACGTCGGATGTGCAAGTTTCGTACGACGGGGGTACCGGCTGGCCACAAGGAAATTTCACGCTCGCGCTAAAAGGTGGTTATTTCGAACTCAACTTGAGCATCGACAACGTCGTTTCGAGGAACTATTACTTGCTGGTGAACTTCTCCAAGGCAGGAATATACACGTCGACCACGGCTTATCTAAATTTCACGCTTCTGGGCAACAACACCGCGATTTACGACGCCGATTTCACGCTGCGGGTGGGTTCCACGGTAAAATACCTGTTTAACGGTCGATACAACGCCACGGAAGACGACGCAACCCTCCTGTTTTCGCTCAGGATCTACGACGTGGATAGAGGTGCCTATTTGACGGATTACTTGAGCGAAGATCCCGAAATTCACATGAGCGTTGTTTACAACAATGGACAGGGTTCTCTTACCTCCCAAATATATTGGGGAAACCCTATCGAGGGAAACATCGAAATTGACGCCTTACCCGATGTTGGAAACTACACGATAACCATCACCATCACGGCCACGAATTTCGAATCGATCAGCAAGACGTTTAGCATCGAAATCCTTCCAGGTGCGAGCGGTGGTGGTACTAATGGCATTCCACTAGAACTTATAATAGCGATTTTAATAATTGTTGGCTCCATAGTTGGATTAGTAGTTGCCGTCGTAGGCGTTCAAAAGGGCATCTTGGCGCCGAAAAAACGGGCAAGAATCAGAACGCTCGCTGAAGTCCAAAGCGTTTTCGACGACGCCGTGAACATCGAGCACGTCTTGGTACTCTACAAGGCTTCCGGGATGTGCGTTTACTTCAAATCGCTCGGCTTGGAAAGCATCGATCCCGAGTTGATCAGTGGCTTTCTCTCTGCTGTCTCCTCGTTCGGACGAGAAATGGAGTCGCAACAAGCCTTAAACGAGATCAATTACGGCGACAAAAAAATCTTGCTTTCGGACGGAGAATTCATACGGGTTGCCTTGGTTCTTAGCAAGGAGCCTTCGGTGATCACGAGGCAGCACCTTACCGAGTTCATCGCCACGTTTGAGAGATCGTTCTCGAAGGTTCTTCCCGAATGGAGGGGAAACCTCAAGTCCTTCAATGGTGCCGGAAAGCTTGTTGACGATATACTTAACACGTCCATCATCTTGCCGCACGAGCTGGATCTTGACACCAAGGGCATCAAATCCATATCGAGGCCCATTTCAAGAGACGTCATGAAAATCGCTCGAGGTCTCGTGAAGGAATCGGACCGCAAGTACTTCTTCATCGCCCAACTCCTTACGCTTTCGCAAAAGCAATTAAACGCCGAAAAAGCCAAGGTCTTTATGGGGATAAAGGAACTCCGGGATTTGAATGTGCTCAAGCCGATAGACATTACCGCTTTAGAATCCCAACCAATTTCGCAACAAGAAATGAACCTCATTAGCCAGAAAGTCTCCCAAATGCCGAATGTAGCTCCCGAAATGAAACAGAAGCTCGTCGAAGACATTGCTGCAATAAAGAATCCCGTGGAACGAGAAGCTTTTCTTACCAGTCTCGCCGACCACAAAGAGATCGTTTCGATGCCCGTCGGAGGGATCTCTCCCGTGAAACTCACGGACGCAAAGTCTGCCAAAAAGGAGGTTTCCAACTTGAGGAAAAAAGCCCGATCGTACAAGAGTAAGAAGGATTACAAGAATTCCTTGCTCGTCTTAAACAACGCTGCCACCATTGCAACAAGTTGGGAGCTTCAAAAGGAATTCGAACTGGTGAAAGACGAGATGCGCGTTGCTCAAATGGAGGACCAAGAAGCGAAGATGAAATCGTACGAACTGCAAGCGAAGAACGCAGAAAAGGCAGCAAAATACAAGGAAGCTGCCCAATTTTACGAAATGGCCTCAAAAGCTGCCTCGGACGCTTTCAAGCTTGGTAGAGACACGCTTACTACAACCATCAAGAGGCTTTCGAACAAGCAAAGAGAATGCGAAAAACAAGCTCAATAAATCAGATTTTATTCAAATTTCTTTTTATATCTTTTTTTATGTCCTTGAATACTGATAGATACTAAATTAAAAGCTATAATAAATCGATTAAAAATCAAAAATAAAATTAGATGTTTTGTTCTCTTTTATTACTCCAAGAGACCCAAATTTTCGAGCAATTCTTCGAGCTTCTGTTCGGACTCGATATCTTCGGGATCCGTGATCAATCGCTTTTGGAGGAAGATGATCTTGCCATAGGTGAGCTCTAATTCGTTAAAAAATTCCACCCACTTGTTAAAATCGCTCACGATATCTAACACGTGCAAGTCGTCCTTGAACGACTTGATTTCGCTTTTCTTGTTTTCTGCCAAGCCTTGATATCTCTTCATACTATAACCTTGATCCTTGAGGATCTTGCTATTCGTCTTCCTGATGACCGAATTAATTTGGGCTCGCCATTTCACGTAGCTCACGTTTATCTTATCGATTATTTCTTGAATGAGCTTGATTTCTTGGGGATAAATAATCTCCCTACGCTTGGTCAAAATCTTCTTCACCATGGTTAATTCCTTTTCGAATCTTTCGATGTAAGACTTTACCATTTTCTCGAAATCATGAACCACGGTGTTATAATCCGTGACAAATATGACCTCGTCGCTCGAGAAAGTAAGCGAATCCTGTTCAAAAACTCCGATAAGTCGTTTCTGATTGATCAACTCGTCAAAGACTTCCTTCATTAAAGAAATTTCGTCCTCGGTAAGGTCCTTTCCGTAAAAAATGTCGTAAAAAGAAAACATCAAGCTATTTTCTAACATCATGTTTTTTATTCCTAATGCGGTGTAAAATCGCAATTCTCCGTCTTCCTTGTAAAAAACACCCTTTATTTTTCCATCGACTTGCAATTTTTTGATGAGCTCTTCAATAAGCTCGGAATTGGCGTCGAAATGACCAAAAGTGATAAAATCGTTGGCTTTTGCTTTTTCGAGAATCGTGGAAGCGATGCCTTTCTTGGCGTCCTCTATTTTATCTGGGCTTAAATAAAGCAGGTCTCCCTTGACAAAATAATTCAATCCGAGATCCCGCACAAAGTCCAAAAATCCCTCCTGTTCCATCCCGAGCTTTCCCAGGTATTCGCTAATGCTGAGTTGCTCTTTTTGCTTGATTTCCTTTCCTATTAATTGAAGATTCTCGTCTATCTTGGTGAGTATGATGTTTTTATCGATGTTTAAAGTTTCTGCAAGCTCGTTGATTTTCTTCCGTTTTTCTTCCTCTTCTTTAATGGTCCCTAAATCGTCAATCTTATCTTTTACGAACTTGGAGTAATAGAAGACTTCTTTGTTCTTATCCCATATACCGGATCGAAGGTCTATGTGTTGTTCTAAAACGTCCATCAACAGGATCTTTACGATGTTTAATTTTTTAGAAACTTTCGTTAAGTCGAAAAAGCCAATGATTCTTGAATTGTCAACTTCACTTTTTATCTTGGTCAATCCTATATTGGTAAGCCAGTTTGTTCCTTTATGCAAGTTAGTTAAATAATCTCTTGGCAAGTTCTTGATGAGTACGATGAATTGTTCGTCCTTGAGGCGCTCCCTAAAAGGTTTCAAATCTATAGAACTGTTTCGAGCAGCTTCTGAATTGATTTGATCGCGTATCTTTTTTAACCAAAAGAAAAATTGGTCGTTTTTACCCGCAAGATAAGTATGATTCAATTCTTCGGATAATTGAGCGATGGTTTGGAGAACCAAGGCTGGAGGAAGGAATTCGTAATTTTTCATAGATACCATTCCAGATTTTTGGAAATCCGCAACGAGAGAATTTTTTATGTGAGTTTCTGGATAGAAAAAACCTAATTTGGAGTAATATCCTTTCACGTGATTCAAACGAACGAGCACATTCATCAATTTCTTCAAGATTGAAGGGGATTTACACACATCAAGGAAGACCTTGGAGATTTCTTCGCTTGTAATTTTTTTATCCCTTTCGAAAAAATGTAGTACCTTTTGTTTTTCGAGTTCAAAGAACACTACTTCTTTTGTTTTATTGCTTTTAGTGTATACATAAATTTCGTCTTCTTTTAATGCGTTTTCCTTTATTTGCTGCCAAAACTCCTTAGGGGATATGGTTTGGGTTTTTGCAATTTCTGAAAAATCGTGTCGCTTCATTATAAATAAATCTTCAAGATTTTTCGCTATCGCATCGTTTTCGCTATCCTGAGAAACTCGCTCTCTTAATGTTGGGAACACATTTCGTATGGTCTCTATTAATATTGGATGTATTTTTAAGAAGTTTTCGTCTTCATGTTCTATTACAAGTCTCTTTAGAATGCTCTTAAGCTCGTAATATTGCTTGAAACTAAAGTTCTCGCAAGAAGTAAGACATTTTAGAAGAGAATGAATATTTTCCTCGTTTTTCTCCATCATCAAGGCACTTATAAGAACATCCTTGTGCTGACAAGCGAAAGTTGGTTCTGCATCAATCAATTCCCCGATAAAATAATGTGCATTGTGCCTGATGTCTTCCGAATTATCAACTAGTAATGGAAGAAATTCTGGGATGAGGTCTTGCTTATAGTTTGGATTAGCAAGCATTTTAAATCCAAGGATTAAAATGGAGTTCGTCTTTAACTTTTCGTTTTCGGATGTTAAAAATGACTTTACCTTGCTCAAGATGCTCTTCGAAAGGCTTTCGATGTCGTGCTCTGCAATTATGCTCAATAGGTAAGTGACTGGAATTGCTAACTCCCCCTCTTCTAACAGTGGTTCGACGGTATCGGTTAATACTTTTGAAATCTTAACCTTCTTCTCCTTTGCGTAAAATTTATTTAATTTTTCTATAACCTGCGCCAGAATCGCGTTGTCTTGAAAGTCTTCGATGTTGAACATGATGTAGGAATGATAATTTTTAATGAAATAATAATTTAATCCTATGGATCAATGGCTAAAAGCTTATTCATGCGATCCCCGATTTATACGCGTCTGTCTAAATTAAAGCTTTCATGGTTCATATCATCGTATTTTTAACGCTTTAATAATTTAACTTCGGGTTGTACTGCGCTCTTTACTATAAAAATAAAAAATAAAATTAAAAAAAAGAAAATCATATATATTATCTGAGTTATACTTGATCGTCGATTTCCACTCGAACATTAGAAAGGAGTTCGTCGATTTGTTCCTGTTTTTTATTAATGTTCAGAACAGTTGTTAAATGTATGACTTCTCCGTGACCAGGCATTAAAGTAATGGATCCTGCGCGTAAAATGAAGAACTCAAATACATCTGGAATTTCCTTCCTGATCCTTAAACTTTTGGTTGGAATTCTTTCGGCTGAAGCGAAAATACCTTTTTTATGGTAAATTTCGTTTCTTTCCACTTTCCAATAGTTAAATTGGGCGCCAAGTACGACAAAAAACAAGATCAAGGTCAAGATAAGAGCCATGATTCCGTAAAATCCTGAGGGCAATGCCAAATCTATTGAACTTATACCTAAACTTACTTCACCCACATTCGGTAATACTAAGAAAATTAGTATTAAAATCACCACCACGATTATAAGGATAAGCACGAAAAATTTGGCACTCGAGAAATCAAAAGCGATGACGAATATATTTGCGAAAAAGAAGATGAACCATATGTATCCTAATAGTGAAATCGAGCTTGAGGCGTCAAATGCTTCGATCAAGTATAATATCCACGAAGTGATCAATAGCGGCCAAAAGAATATGACTTTCGGATAAGATTTCAAAAGTACTACTTCTACTGGTTTCTTTGGTTTGTTTTCAGACATCATATTCACCTAATTTACAACAATATGGTTTATTATATTGTTATTAGAAATTAATATAGATAACCTTCTTAAAAAGCTTTATCTATTCAGTTTTATATTTGGGAATATGTGTTTATTTTAATTCAATTTTACACCGTGGAAGTTAGTTTGTCCTTATAACTTTTAGTTATTATTTTTTTCTTGTTATGGTTGACTCTAAAATTTCTATTGTATTTTTTTATTTTTGAGCGAAGCGTCTTGAATTCGGGAGATGATGTCATTCCAAGTTCTCGATAGAATTTAATCGCTTTTTTATACTTTTCCAACGCATCTGTAATCCGTCCACTATCAATTAAAATAGTTCCCATATTACATAGAAAGGTTGCTTGACCCTTTTTATAATTGATGCGCTCGGAAATTTTAAGGGCTTGACCGCAATAAATTAACGCCCTGTTGAATTGTCCCCTCTTGTGAAAAATTAAACTAATATTATTTAAACAGGTTGATTTCTCCTTGGAATCACCTAACTTATTTAAAATTTTAAGGGATGTTTTAAAACTTCTTAAAGCGTTGATAAGATCTCCTTTAACTCGAAGGACCTCCCCGATGTTGTTATGCTCAATTGCTTGCAACTTAAGGTTTCCTAACTGCTCGTACATTTCTTGGGCTTGTTTAAAATACTTAAAGGCTTTTTTGAACGAGTTTTTTGCAAAATAGATCCTGCCTATATTACTCAACTGGTTAGCAATTCCCTCTTTGTTATCAATTTTTTTGTTTATGTTTAATGCATCATTAAGTGTTTTTAAGGCCAATTTATAATTACACCGATTGAAATAATAATGACTAGAATTATTTAACGCAACTGCAAGTTCTTTAAGATCGTTAATGTTTCTTGCATGCTTTTCAACTTGTGCTAATATCTCTAAAGCTTTTTCTATATGGCCTCTTTGGTAGGCTAACGCGGATAGGTTATTCAGAACGCTACATTTAACCTTAATATCTCCTAGATTATCTGAAATTCTTAGTGCTTGTTTGAAATATTCATTAGCCTTTGAATAATTACCCTGTTCGAAATATAATATTCCCATGCAATTCAAGCTGTTTGCTTTTCCCTTTAAATCGCCTATTCGATTAACGATTTGAAATGATTTTTTGAAATAAGACTCCGCACTTTCGTAATCACCCTTTTTGAACATTAATTGACCAATATTCGTCATGTGTATTGCTTTATCTTCCAAATTAGGGAAAAATTGATCGTATGTTAAAGCTTGCTGATAATATTGAAGCGATTTATCGTAAATTCCTTTATCAAAAAATATTGATGCCATGTTGTTTAGATTGGTCGCAAGGCAGGTGAAATTCCCGATTTTTTTGTTAAGTTCGAAAGCAATTTTAAATTGTTCTAATGCGTTCTTATAGTCTCCTTTTAATTTATAAATCTCTCCTAAGACATTAATCGCCGTACTTTTCCACGAATTATCCTTCATATTTACAGCAATCTTCAACATCTTTTCAGCACATATTTTTGCTTCTTCGTATATGCCAAGCTGTAGATATAATTCTGTTGCAATCTTTTGCTTTAATGCCTCGTTTGGTTTAACAATATTTTTTGCGATCCATTCGAATGGTACCTTGACTTTTTCCTGAACCGGATGTTTTGGTTGGTTGTCGAAAAAATAATTTATCAAATCGGAAGTGTTTGCATCCAGGCGAAATAAATGCTTGACATTTGATTTTTTCCGAATATTTGATAAGATTCTCCATAATTTATCGGTTTGTAGCATTTTTTCAAGAGAAACTTCGATCAGGCTAAAATTATCGCTTCTTTCGGTAGTGTGGTTTATCCAGACGATATTTTCAATATCTTTTAAATCGTATAATGCAGGAAGAATGTCAAAATCGTCGCTCCCTGAATATCCCATAATTATCAAGGAACGATTTTTAGAAATATTTACAAATAAGGGCTTTTTAAATGGTTCGACTTGAAAAGTATTTAAACCCTCCTTGTCAGTCCCAAAAGCGTGAATGGTTGCAATAAGGGAATCCTTGGTATTTTGTCCATTTATTAAATTCTGCGTAGAACCGTGGATTTTATACAATGTTTTCGTTCCTTTTTCGTACAGCTTGGCGGGATTAGAATGTTTTAAAAAGTCTTTTTTTGTTATCACGCATTTGATTTTGGATTTATCCACTCCTAAATTTATCAAAGCTCGTTCGATGAGAGAATCAAAATTCGTGGTCATTATGAAATTTCCCTTTAATAGCATTTGTGCGTAAAAGTAATGTTGTTTGTTTGGCGTTGTACTTTGGTCGTAATATTCGATGATTTTAAGCTCGTTGTCCATGTGATCCCTTATTATATCGATCAATTGTTCAAATCTAATTTTTCTCTTATTAACAAGGTGATACAACTTCTGAAGCTCCTCTTTAGGACAAGCGTGTAGTAAAATTGCTTTCATCATTGATTTCGCCGTTGCGAGACACGAAGGAGGATCTAAAGAAGAACCCGCTCCTACTAAAAAAGTTAAATTCTCATTTTCTAAAATATTTTTCAAATTTTCATCCATTTTTCGAATTATCAAGTGATATTATTTCTTACTTAAATGAGTTCAAAACGAGTTTTTAAAACAATATGGTAAACATTTGAAATATTAAACTATTTCCAAAAAATGCTTTATAGCAACTAATTATGACTCAATTTTTCAATGACAATATTTACACAATCTTTTTTTCGTTTTGCATTATTAAATGTCAGGATTGAATCTATTTTTTTATTAAAAGTAATGAGTAATTCTTTCAATTTTTATAGACTTAGAGATTTTTAAAAAAAAGACTCGTAATTCTTAATGATCGAATACGACAGCTTGATATCTCGATTTCCGTTCTTGCTCGGGTTCATATGGCCTGGGAGCAAGTAGGTTACGTCTAATTCGGTAAGGAATTTAATGGAATTCTGAAGTTGTTCGAAGGAACCTCCTGGGAAATCAAACCTTCCAAAACTTCCTTGGGTGAATACCACATCTCCTGGGATCAGTATTTTATTACTTGAATCGTAGTAACATATCGAACCAAGCGAATGCCCTGGAGTGTAATGGATTTGAAAATCGAATCCTGGAAAAATTGTTATCTGTTTTTGTTCAGTAATATCGATTATTTCAAGAGGAACGAGCTTGATACCAAACATGCTCGCTTTAATACCAAGAGTGTCAGGAAACATTTGTTTCTCGTCTGATGTTTTCAATATTTTGGTAGTTTCACCGTAAGCGAATATTTTAGGAGGATTATTTTTTCTTAGCTCGAGTAATTTATATAATCCCAACACGTGATCCACATGCTCGTGCGTGATAAACACCTTCGAGATGTTTTCGGGATTAAAACCTAGATCTTTCAGCCCCTCAAATAAACCATTTAAAGAAATACCATTACCAATGTCGAAAAGGGCGATTTCCTCCTTATTTTCGTCGATAATGCAATATATATTACAATCAAGTTGCCCTTCAAACTCGGGAAAATAATACACATTGGAGAGTACTTCAATTCCTTTTTTTTTTCGAGAACCGCTTTGAAAAAACATGATTTAAAATCTCTTTTATAATATGAAACGAAAAAATGCTTCTGTTTTAATTTTATCGTTTTAAGCGCCAATGTCTCTTAATACTTGATCTTACTAAAAATCTTTAAAATTATAACTGATTTTATTTGAAAATATTTATAAAAATCAATCTACTAAGATACATACATTTATCTACAAATATATCCAATTGCGTGTAAAATCCCAATGATCGAAAAAGAATTAAACATCGAAAGTTTAAAATCAAAGATAAGCGTGGGTGCAAAAGCATGGCTTGTTTTTGACGGAAAGAGCGTGTTAGGTTCGGGATGGGCCAAACTTCTAGAGAATATTGATAAAAACAATGGAGGCTCCCTCACGAGTGCTTTAGACATAGCACCAAAAAAATATTCATATAAATACGCTTGGAACATATTGAAAAGAATAGAAGAAAGAACGGGAATCTCTCCCGTTGATACGGGAAAAGGTGGTCCTGGTGGTGGTGGTTGGATAAGGTTAAACGATTGGGGGAAATACTTGCTCGAGACATTTAAAAAAATCGAACGAAAGCTTTCGAGCATAATTAAGGAGATTAATACGGAAGAATAATTAAATAAAATATTTTTTAATAAAAGCAATGATTATTTTCCTTAAATAGCTCATAATTGATTAATTACTAATTAATATAATAGACTCGAACATGGTAATTGACACTCTTAAAAAATTTGGAGACATTTTAATATCCGAGGTAATGATTCACGATCCCCTATACTTTACTACTCCTGAAGAAAAAATAAGCGCCACTGAACTTTTAATGCTAAGAAAAAAGATCGGAGGACTTCCAGTCGTAAACAACCCCAAAAACAAGCAACTCATTGGAATCATAACCCAAAGAGATATACGATTAGCACGTTTTGCCGTTTCCTTAGAAACTCCTAAAACTACGATTAGAGATTTGATGACGCCGGAACCTATCGTCATCAAGAAGGATAATACAATTAGGGACGCTTTGAATAATTTCTTCAAATATAATATTGAAAGGTTGCCAGTAGTTACAGATCACGACAATGAATTAATTGGGTTAGTAATACAAAACGACATCCTACGTCGATTACACGCCGAACTCTCCAAACAGGTGTAATTGCATTAAATTCCGTTTTTTAAAAGCATGAATGCTTTTTTTTGAATTTCACAAAACGATCTTGATCTTGGTATTAAATTCGATAAAAAAAGTAAAATAAAGTAAAAATTAAATTACAGATATCTTATTAATATTATATTGTCGTTTTTAACGCGATATGACTATCTATTATATCCAAAGGTCTAAGAAATGTTAGCGATACCTAAACCTGGAACGCCGATTATCATTGATATGGGAAGTGCTTATGTTAAAATTGGATTTGCGGGCGAACCTGGACCGAGATTCATTTTTCCTTGCATTACAGGAACTGAAAAATATAAAGCCGTTATGGCAGATGTGTCAACGAGGAGTATATATGTAGGGGACGACGCAATGAAGATGCGGGGCGTTTTAAAAGTCAAGAGACCTATCGAAAGAACAACCATCATGAGTTGGGAAGACTTTTACGAGATCCTTAACCATATTTTTTATACATTACTCCGGATTGAAAATCTTTCAGCGTATCCCGTGTTTTATGTAGAACCATCTTTTATTCAAAGGGAAACTAAGGAATACATCGCTCGAGTGTTGTTTGAAACCCATAGAGTCCAAAGCTTGATAATGGTTCCCTCTCCAATTCTTTCGATATTTGCCGTTGGTCTTACCACGGGTTTAGTTGTCGAAAGTGGACACGGTGTTACGACCATCGTTCCAATCGTGAACGGGAAAGTTTATCACCAAGCAATTCAAAAACTTAACCTCGCTGGAATGGATGTCATAGGAAATCTCAGGACATTGCTCATGAGAGAAGGAATTAACATTCAATCTTCTGCTGTTGAAGAAATAATGAGAGAGATAGTAGAAAAAAATTGTTATTTCATTTTAAATCCTAACAATCCGCCTCAAGCAATGGAGAACTTCAATTACCCGATGCCTGACGGTACTTACCTCAATATTCCCCAACACATACTTTATCTAGCACCCGAAGTGCTTTTCCAACCAGCGCTCATTAACGCAAACACGCAAAGCATTCCACAGGCAACGATATCGTCATTATATAGCATAAATAGCGCCTATTGGAGCGAATTATTATCTCATGTTGTCCTTTCGGGAGGAAATCTTTCTTATCCAGGTTTCGAAGAGCGTTTTAAGTCGGAACTTACTGCGCTTTTGCCCCAATTAGGGCCCATCCCTAAACCCGTTGCCTCTTCAAAATCGAAAGAAGCTCCTTCTCTACAACCAATGCAACTTCAATCTGTAAGAAGCGAAACGAAAGATCAAGATACTTGCTCAAAATGCGGTACTCTTGTTAATTTAACTGACGGAAAGGAATTTTGCCCTTCATGCGGAGCACCGATGAAAGTACCAGAAATATCGTTAGACTTGAATCTCAATCAAAAAAAACCGAAGAAAACAGACGAAGGAAAATGTCCCCATTGCAAAAAGGAAATTAAAGATAAAACGTCTCTTTTTTGTCCTTATTGCGGTAAAAAATTATTAATGCCTCAAATGCCCGAAATAGCGGGTCAGATTCCTGAACAAGAACACGCTCCAGAATTTTCTGGATTTTTTGAGTCGTCTGATACAGAGAGCATGCTAAAATTTTTCATTCCTGACAATCTTCAATACGCAACATTCTATGGTGCTTCTATCTTGGGTAGCTTACCCTCTTTCTTGAGTTTGTTTATAACCCCCGAAAAATTTCAAACTAACCCTGAACTGTTATATACGGACATTAGTTCAATTTTTTAAAAAATTTCTTTTATTTTGCCCTTTAATCTCATATTATTTCTTTAATGTATTCATTTTTTTTCTAATTTACGATGTGAAGACTTTTCTTACTTATTCAAATGCTTTATCCCCAATAGATCGTTAATTTTTAATTCCAACAAAAATTCTTAAAACTAAATTTTTAGAATTCAAACTGAGGCAAACGAATTGAAAAAAAAAAACTTGAGTCTATCCTTGATAGCTCTTTCGATAATCAGTTTTATGGTAATAACACCTTTAGCTTTAGCTGTAACAAGACAAACTCATATCATTAACTATGTGATGAGCACAAAAAATGCAAACGATCAAGGTTTTGGAAATAGTTTTGACGCCACATCAAACGCTTTAGAAGTCTTAAATCGCTTTAACGCGCTTGATAAGGTGGACTCGTCCGCAATGCTAGAATACTTGACGACAGAATTAGAACGCATGATCGATCAAAACGACCTGAATATATACGATTTGTATTATATCTTGAGATCGATCGACTTGCTTAACTCTACGAACGAAGAAGTAAACACGGATATAGAAACTAAAATTGGCTACTTCCTTGAAGGCCTCAGTCAAGTAGGGGGAGGTTTTTCTCCAGATAACGCAAGCGATATGTCGACGATGATCTCGACATATTACGCTATTGAGGTTAAAGCCATCATTGACAACGAATATGTTGTGGAGACACTCCACTTGGATTGGACAATTGCTCGCCTGTCTTCGAACGGTGGCTTTGCAGGATCAAATGTAACTTCGGAAACATCTTTAATTGACACATATTGCGCCATTTCAATCCTTAGCAACGCCGATGAAATGGATAGGATCGCAAGCCCAGAAGATGTGGTAAGTTATTTATCGTCATTTTATGCTGGAAGCGAATCGAGTAGCATAAATCAGGGCGGATACTTGCCTTATTCCAATGCTGATTACGCCTTGCTCAGTAGTACCTTTTATTGCGTGAAGGCGTTAAAAATGCTAAGGGACGATGGAAACACGGTAAATTTACGCCCATCATCAACTATTAACTGGATAAAGTCTCGCCAAAACTTCCAAGATGGTGGCTTTACGGATTCGATCGATGGTGGTGATAAAGGTTCGACTCTTGCGGGTTCCAAATTTGCGGTCTATTCCCTAGCTATGCTCGGGGGTAATTTAAACGATAATCCTTGGATGGTTGAATTTGATTATGTTGTGTTAATCGTTCTTATCGTGATTATTGGTATCGTGGTAATTGCTGTATTTCTTCTATATAGAAGGCGAAAAAATTTAGTTTAAATTCAATCCTTTTCGATGGTATTTCTTTTTTATATCTTATAATATATTAGTTATTAATCTTTAGGTGTTGGTCGTGTCGGAAAAAATTTTAGATGGAAAGAAACTTGCCGATCTTTTAAATGCTCAATTGAAAAAAAAAATTAACCAATCCTTCAATAAAACAAAAATTCAACCGATTCTAGCGACAATTTTAGTCGGACAAGACCCCGCATCTAAAGTCTATGTGAACATAAAACACAAGACTTGTGCAGATATAGGTATTAATTCCGTTATGGTTGATCTCGACGAAACTATTTCTAAAAAACACTTATTACAAAAAATTGAAGAGATAAACAACGACGAAAAAATACACGGAATCCTGCTTCAATTACCCCTTCCTCAAAGTTTACGTGGAGACACTGAGGAGTTCTTAGAAAGAATCTCGTATGTAAAGGATGTCGATGGGTTTCATCCAATTAATAGAGGAAGGCTCTTTGATTACCACGAGGAATTATCTGCATGCACGCCAAAAGGTATCGTTAAACTTTTGACACATTACAATATCGAACTTGCAGGAAAACATGTCGTAATTGTTAATCGATCGAACCTCGTTGGAAAACCACTAGTCTTCATGTTATTAAAGAGAAACGCAACGGTCACGGTTTGTCATTCCTACACGAGGACACTCGAAAATATAACCCAACAAGCAGACATTCTCGTTGTAGGTGTTGGAAAGGCTAAATTTATAACTAAAGAAATGATCAAGGAGGGTGCAATTATTATTGATGTCGGTACAAATCGTCTCGACGGAAAACTCTGTGGAGATGTCGATTTCAATAATGTGTTCGAAAAATGCGGCTTAATTACGCCCGTTCCTGGTGGAGTAGGTCCCTTAACGGTGAGTTTCTTGCTTCAAAACACCTATTACGCGTATAAAAATCAGCTTAATCTTTAAATTGGGCTTTAAAAAAATCTTTAGATGGGAAGTTATATTTTTGAAGGTGGGTTAATTTATAGAATATGTTAATAATTTAAATTTTTTTAAGGATTTTTCTCGAGGTACGATATCGTGGCAATTTTAGAAGTTGGAATCAATCTTGGTCCCAGAAATTTAATCGAGCGAAAATATTATTCGTCTTCGGATAACGTGTTCGATCCCAACTTGCGGGCGGGATTTCTTTCTGCTTTAGAACACTTTACCACAGAAGTATTTGGCGACGACATAAATATAGTTTCTCTAGCATCGTACAAACTAGTATGTTACTGTCACACGATAAGCAAGCCTGATTTAGGCGATAAAATAAAGGATAAAGTGCCCTTGCTCAGCTATGCAATTATCGAAAAAGAAACCGACGCTCAAATAGTAAAAACTCACCTTGAGAAAATCAACGCGTACTTTTTGAATAGGTTTTCATTTTACGACATTTTTAGCAAGAAGAATAAGTATTTCCAAAGCTTTTCCAAGCGAATCGATGAAATTCTTGGCGATCTACATTTAAAGACAGAGGATAGATTTCGAAGTATTTTTTAACGATACCAAGTCGTTCTTATCCAAGAGTTGGTCTGCATGTCGTCAAATATAGGTTCAGAAGCGCAAGCGGCGTATCAAAAATATCTTGACGCAGGCTCAAAAGAAGAGAAAATAAAGAGATTAGAAGAATTCCTTTCTCTTGTTCCCAAACACAAGGCTACGGAAAAAATTGTCGCTCTCAACAAGTCTCGATTGGCGAAATTGCGTCGTGAGGTCGAGGAAAAAAAGCAAAAATCGAAGGCTTCAAAACCAGTAAGTCCCTTCTCGATAAAAAAGGAAGGTATTCAAATCATCTTGTTGAGTGATTATCACGCCCCTGGCACGGGTAAGACCTCATTATTGCATTATCTTACTGGTGCGGCCAAGGATAAAATAGGGAAGTTCACGGCGCTTCCCGAGATTGGAATATACAAATACAAAAATGTGCGTTTCCAAGTCGTTGACATGCCTTCTCTCATGGAAGATGCTTCGAAAGGAATAGGAAACGGAAAGGAAATTCTCGCTCAGGTGCGCGCGGCTGACTTGTTGTGTCTTCTCGTGGATTTATCGCGAAATTACAAGCCACAAATCGAATTGTTGTTGAATGAGTTAGAAGAAGCCGAAATACGCTTGAATGTGGAGCCTCCTGCAATTACGATCGAAAAGACGGGCTCAAATCGTATACAAGTATTTTATATAACTAAAGAATCGAAAGAAAACTTGAACATTCCCGAATTGACTGAAAAGATCATTGATTTAGTCCACGCAAACGGCATTAGAAATGGTGTCGTAAAGGTCTACGGAAAGATTTCGCTCGACGATGTTCTCGACGCTCTCACGCCGGCTGTCGTCTATAGCAAGGCGGTCCTTATATGTACAAAGGGGGATTTGCCTTACACCTCTGAAGAATTCGAAAAAATAAAGTCTGAGTATTCGAACCTGTTCCCTTGGATAATTGGTACGAGCGTGCACAAAAAGACCTTTCCTGAAGATTTTGGGGATAAGATATTGTCGTTCCTCAAGAAAATTAAAATTTTTACCAAAAACGCCGGTAAGGTTGCGGAAAAGCCGCTCATTCTTAACGAAGATTCTACCGTAAAGGATGTTACCCTTAAGATCCACAAGACCTTTTTTGAGCTTTTCGACCACGCTATTGTAATCAGGGAGGGGGCTCGTCAAAAGCGAAAAAAAGTGGGTCTCGATTACGCCCTCAAAGATAGAGATATTGTCGAAATTCACACTCGATAAGTTCTTTATTATGTTAATTTTTTAAAGAAAAAACACATTTGATAAAACAATGAATGTCTTAATCATTATTCCCATATTCCAACACGAAGAAGACATGCCCCCCTTATTGTCAACGAGATTAGGCGTGCTTTTTAACGATTCCGATTTGGACTCTACCGTCGAGGAACTATACAAACTACTCCTTAAAAAGCTTGGAAGCAAGGGTGAAACCTCGATTTAGTAATTCGGTTAATAAATTGAATGTGTGCCATTAAAGGAGTAGAATCAGATTAAACAATATAAATGAAAGCATTTACAAATTTATCATTTTAAATCTATAAATAATAAATATCTACCAGGTTAAATCAGAAATGACTGACAAACTTGAAAAAATTAATGAATTGATTCAAAAAATCGATGGGAGTGGTTCTGATTCTGAATGGGATGCTATTGAAGAATTGCGGAGAATATGTGGCGATCAATTACCGCAATACCTCCTTGATTATTTCCAGAGGTCATCACAGTGGAAGGTAAGAGTCACCTGTGTATATCACGCCATACGATACGCAAGAAGGAATGAATTCGCAATTACTTTAGGAAAAGTTGCGATAAAAGACAAGTCAAAAATCGTTCGTTATCGCGGTTGCATGTTGCTCGCCTATTCGCTACGCAAGGATGTAATACCCTTCCTTCGTCAAGCGTTAAAAGAAGTCCCATTAAACTCCCGCGAGGACGTGATAGCCACGATTGACGCAATTGAAAACGAAAATCATCACTTCTTTGTTGACAGAAATCATTCAGGTAAAGTTACCCTTAACATTAACTAATATCTTCTGGTTCTAAGAAAAATTGCAAGAATTAAAGAAAAAACAGAAATAAATTCTAGAGAATTGAGGTTATAAGTATATTTTTTTTCTAGGTAAATAGATTGAAACAACTTGATTTTCAAATTCTCCCAACTTCTTTTTTCTTGTTTGTAAATGCCTAGATTGAGACTCTGAATCCGATGAATATAAAAATTAAATTCAATTTGGTTTTTTTAAGACTTTACTATAAGATTTTTATATTATCATTTGATATAAGAATAATAATCAAAGGTAGTAAAGATCATGTTCTATGGGAATAAAAATAAAATATTTTTCTCAATTTATATTACAATTTTGATTTATTCTAGTTTTTATTACTCTTGTTTTGTTTTAAATCCTTCTAGAACACCTTTATTTAATGTTAATTCGAAGAATCTACACTTGAGCAATCAATTAAGCGGAACTATGAAAATAACGACTACTTGGGGCGGAAATGGTCACGATGAAGCGTTAAAGGTTTATACGGATTCGCTTGATAATATTTATGTCGTCGGAGCAACAGATAGTTGGGGTTCGGGGGGATTAGACATGTGCTTGATAAAATTTAATTCAACTGGTACAATGATATGGAACAGAACATGGGGAGGAAGTAAAGACGATATTGGAAGCGGAATTGTTATGGATTCCTCTGGAAACATATACATTTCGGGAACTTCTGAGAGCTTCACCGAAGATACATGTGTTTACTTGATAAAGTATTCTCCCTCAGGTAATTTCCTTTGGAATGTTTCTTACGACATTAACGGTACTCAAGAAGCATGTGGATTGGCTATTGATAAGAATAACAACATCTATCTAACCGGTTATTATACAAACTTGATAACTTTCGAAGACCTAATCTTGTTAAAGTTTAATTCCGATGGAATTTTGCAATGGAATTCGACATGGGGAGGAATAGGACCTGATATAGGTCGCGATCTCGTAATAGATAACTCATCTAACATTTATATTACGGGTGTTACCTGGGGTAATGGTATCAATCCAAACATTTGTCTTATAAAATTTAATTCATCTGGAACTATATTATGGAACGAAACATGGGGAGGAAATTCCCCTGATGAGGGATTAGGAATCGATCTAGATACTTCAGGAAGTATTTATGTGTCTGGATATACAAAGAGTTATTGTGAAGGCTCATCTGACATGTGTTTGATTAAATTTAGTAGTAATGGTTCAATTGAGTGGAATTCCACATCACTTTTAGTTGACAGCGATTTCGGGAAGGGAATATTTGTTGATAATATAGGAAATAGCTATATTGTTGGATTTCTCGAATTTTATGAACCCGTTCATTCTTTTAATCTCTATATGTCTGCCTTCGATTCTAATGGAGCACTTTTTTTAAACATTTTTTGGGACAATGGTGCTACTGAAAGGGGTGTTGATATTACCTTTAATACTGATGGAAACCCCATAATCATTGGAATTAGTAATAATTCTGGTTCATGTGATATAGTGATCCTGAGTTTTAACACGCAATTACTATGTCCACTGACTCCCCCCGAAATCATTCTAACTGCCATAATTTTAGGGATTAGTGGAATGTTTGCATTTCCCTTGATTTTAATAATTTATCTAATAAAGAGAAAAAAAAACTTTAAACAATAAATATATAGATTTTAATCCTTTTTTTAA
>JAFGGO010000079.1 GCA_016930515.1 Promethearchaeota archaeon
GTCAAGAGCCGGGGGTTTACAATCCGGCAAGGTGATTATCATGAAGTCCAACGGATTTCTACCTTCACCCCGCAGGCGAAAAGGATCTCAGTCTCGTCCTCGCCTGGATCGACTCACCCGGCGCACCCAAATTTTCACGCGATTTATTATTTAAAAGGTCAAGTACTAGACGAGGAGCTTAAAATTTGGGTGTTTTTTGTCCGCAAAATTGCTATAATAAATTTCATCGTTCTCGTCAACTTTCAAAGAAAGGGAGGAATTTATGAGTTTTCTCAAAGCCTTATTGAGAAATATCGCAATTTTAATTGTCATCTTTTTGGCTATGCTTATCTTTATGCCGGACGTGATGAGTCAGGTTTATAGCACTTTAGGAGCCTTGTTCGGTCCTTTACTCATATTAATGGTCATTGTTGCTGCCTTGCCTAGAAAGAGGAGAGGGCGATACTAATAAGTTTAAGAAGTTCATATTTAGATGAAAAGGTATCATTTATTAGATATCAATCATTTCAAGACTAATTTTCCAATCTTATCTGTATCAGCAAGAGTTGCTTGGTCAAAGTCAGCATTATTTATTTAGCTGAAGTTACCCCAAGAAATGGCGTAACATCATACTAGTCTGCGACCTAATAAATTACATTAACGAAAGCGCTAATAATAATCAATACTGGGAGACATAAAATAACAACATGGTAAAAAAACTCTCATATGCAGACGTTAAACAATTCATAAAAGATGAAATTAAGTTAATTAGGAGAAATTTTTGGACTGACATTGGTTTATTGTGGCTTTCGTTTCTCGTTACGATGTGTGCAGCTGTAGTAAATAGAGACGGTAATTTTTCTGCTTTATTGGAGATACCTAGACTAATACTTATTTTCTTATTTTCAATAGGCGCAGCACTAATTAACTTTCATCAAAAAACAAAAGAGAAAAAAAAGGAACAAAAGAACATTGAATCAGAACTAGATATTCAATATGACATGGCATTTCGATATTCGAGCTTGTCATGCTTTAATCTACACGATGTATTAACAAATAATACAAATACAATCGCTTATATCGAGGATTTGCTTTTTAACATTACAGAGATTGTGAGATTAATCTTGGAGGCAAACCAAATTGAAGGAAATTCAATAACGGCAGATTTAATGACGGTCTCTTCCGAGCACCTACCCCAAAGATTCTTAGAAATTGTGGCGTTTGGTCCAAAGAGACCCGGCCGAATAAACCTTAAATTAGAAATATCCGATAAGAATCCTTTGCCCGGAGCCCCGACCGCATTTGTACATAATGAATTAATTTATGTGGCCAATACTGTAGATAAGAAGCTTGAGGGGAATTTTCAAAATCGAGAGTACAAATCTTTTGTTTCAATCCCAATTTCAAATAACGAGGTTGACGGAGATCGATTTGCTGTTTTAAATATTGACAGTCCGCAAGAAAACCAATTTCAAAGCGAAGACTTTTTTGCTTCAAAAATTTATCCGGCATTAAAACCTTCTATCGCGATATTAAAAGTGTTACATAAAATTGGACAAATCTAGTATATAATTACTTGGGAAGAAAGCGGAGGAAACAATGGCACTAGTAAATAAAAAGAAACATACCAGACATACGCCAGCCAAACTAAGCACAGTAGACCCTATAAAACGAGATCGAATAATGCTTAGGCTAATGCGTAAATATTCTGATCGGAAAATTACTCTTGAGCAAATAAAAAAACGGGACCCACAAAAACAAAAGAGATACAGAAGTGACGGGCTTGTGGAGTTATTTGGTAAGTAAAAATTGAGTAAATTATATTAAGAACACTTTCCTAAATAGAGTAGTTGAAAAAACGCCCTTCAGGGCGTTTTTAAAATCTATTGAAAACGGATATTTATCCTTCAAAGAAATCATGGTCAACTCGTTTTACAGGATATGCCTTTTCCAAAGAAACTCCTATATCGTAATCGATCATTAATTGTGCTAATTGTTGACCATCGATAAGAATTACTTTTTGTTGAATTTGCTGAACAAAATTTACAGCTTCTTTAGTAAAGCAAGAAGTGGTTATGAATACACCTTTATTTGCTTTTTGTCCTGCAAGCGCGCCCACGAAATTCCGGATTTCTTTTGCTCCTACCGGACCTTCCCAACGTTTTGCTTGAATATAAATAATGTCTAGCCCAAGCTTATCTTCTTTAATTATTCCATCTATACCACCGTCGCCAGATTTTCCAATCGTTTGACCTGCATCTATGATGGAGCCGCCGTATCCCATTCCGACGAGGAGATCAACCACCAGGTTTTCAAAAAACTTTGGCGAGCACTTCGCAATGTTTGATAAAAGTTCATCGGCAAGGTTGCTTCTCAAAGTTATGTAACTATCCTCCAGCGTTTCTAAGGGAGTTTTAACCTCGGTTTCTGATACCAAGTTATTAGGTTTTCTTGTCACATCCCTTTTCTGGAATTCTTGAAAACTTTCAAATTGCATAAGGTATCTATCGGTAATTTTTGGTGGTTTTTCACGCA
>JAFGGO010000080.1 GCA_016930515.1 Promethearchaeota archaeon
CATTCTTTTCCATAAAGTTAATAAATTCATTCATTGTGATATCTATTATTGTTTTTAGAGTCGTGTCAGCAATTCTTAGAGTCCGATGATATGAAATTTGTGAGTAATCAAAGGCTCTAGCAATATACATCTGGATTACAGAAGGTAGCATTTTTTTATTATAAACTAGTTGATTAGGAATCGGAGAATCATTTTCAGTAAGTTTAATATCACCAACTCCATATCCCTTTACAATCCGATGTATATCTATACTTCCAAATGGCGTTCCAGTAAAATATGATTCTCTTAAAATATAATCTAATTTATCAACATCCAAAGGACCATTTATTAAATGGCCAATTTTAATTCGATTTGACTTATCATATAAATCTTTATTAGATAAACCTTCGATTTTTTCTTTACCTTCAATTAAATTTGCTATATTTTCAACATTTATTTCAATATTATTATTGAATTGTCCAATTAGATCAAATAAATCCTTAAAAGGATTATTTTTAGGATTTAAATCTTCGAAAATATCCCCTCCTCTTATAATATTAGCGGTCCTGACTTCGTGATTATCTGGAAGGATGTTATTAATTTCATAATTCATTTTATGTTGATAAATAAAATCATCAAATGCATGCTCTCCAAGATGGGAAAAAGGATAATGACCAATGTCATGAAGTAAAGCAGCAATACATAATTCAATATCATTATAATTATAATGTTTTCCATAAAGCCTTGGATTTTCCTTTATTGCATTAATTATATCAATAGTAATCTTATACGCTCCAAGAGAATGTTCGAACCTTGAGTGAGTTGCTGTAGGGTAAACTAAATATGCTAAACCTTGATGTTTTATTCCTCTTAAACGTTGCATAAAAATCGTGTCTAATAATAGATAAATGTATTCCTCATTAATAGTGATAATTTTATGAATTGGAGTATTTATTATATCATTCTTTTTTAACTCAATTCCTAATCTATTATGATTTTTATATTGATCAAGTTGTTGTTGAAAAGAATTGAGTCCATTATTCCATCGATTTTCTAGACTTTCAAAAAGAAAATCGAGTTGTTGCAGAATTTTTAGTTTAGGCTTTGAATTTGTTTTATTTCTTGGGGTTCTTGGGGTTGCCTGATTTGCCATAGAAAAAAGAAGAAAAAAAATGTATATAAATCTTTACATTTCTGTATTAAAACATTCTTTATCAATGAATTTATATTCAATTAAGAATTCCATTAATTCAATAATTTCTTCTTTAATAACGGTTCTCTCTGATTCTGTGTTTGATTTTTTTGAGAAATAGTTAGTTGCAGCTGTAATAAAATCCTCAAATTTTATTTTTCCATTATTTTGATTTAATTTTATCTTAAAAAACTGTAAGACTTGTGTTTTATTTGGTTTTTCTATTTTGCAATTAACTCCCATAGGATACAATAATCATACACCATTATTTGAAATTAAATTATTATTTGTAAAAGAAGAAAATACCACTTAAAAAATTTAACCCATTAAAGATATTCTTATTTTAATAATAATTTTAAGATATTTTTTGTTTATGTCTTCATTAATCTTTTTTCAACAAGCAATAAAAATTTTTCCACGATTGCACTTAAGACTTTATCAATGTCATTTTTTAGATTAGATTTGTCGAAGTTGCGAAGAGGTTTATTTCGAATTCTTTTTTTAAAATATAGCGCAACTTGCTCATGGGTAAACCAAGCACATTCGAAGGTGAACCCTTGATAGATTCTACAAATAAACTCGCCGCTTCTCTCAAGGAATACGCTCCCGCTCTTCCCTTCCACTCTTCTAATTTTAAATACTCCTTGATTTCGTTATCAGATATAAGCGAAAACGTGACAAGTGTCTCGTCGTGGTCCACGACAATTTTTGAGGTTTTCGTGTCCGTAATAGCTATCCCCGTCATAAGAGAGTGTTGGGTTCCCATTAATTGGTGTAAAATCACGAACGCTTCCTGTTCGTTACTTGCCTTTCCAATGATAGTTCCATCGTGGTAGATGACGGTGTCTGCAGCAACGATAATGGCCTCCTCGCCACGCTTCTTTAGTGTTTCTCTTGCGGTTATCGCTTTAAGCCGCGCCAGCGTTTTGATCAATTCAATGGGGTTCGTTATTTCCTTCTTATAGGCATCTTCGTCAACTTGGGTTGCAAACACGCTAAAAGGAACTTTTGAACGCTCTAGTATCTTCCTGCGATCGATTGAAGCAGAAGCGAGCACTATCTTTTCCAAGGGCATTCACGATTCTTTTCGTAAACCTTCGATAGTAAATATTCGTTGGTTTAAATCTTTTTACAAACAATCGCAGAAAAATTTAAGTAAAATCCACAAGTCTTTTTTATGCAAATGTTGGCGACGATCTTTTTTATTGAATACCTTGCATTAGCGGTTTTTTGTGTCTTTTGTATCCTTGTCTATTTCAAAAATTCGAGGGAATCGGTTTTAAGCAACAAATATATGGGTCTTTTTGCCTTGATCGTCGTTTTTACCTGTATTTTTAGCATCCTGGCAAGAATCATAATCGAGCCAGGCTTGGAGATTAACGCCTTTTGGATGATAACCATTCTATTCGCTCCAATCGTTGCCTTGATCCTTTTGATATTCTTTTCCACGACGCTCAACAATGTTATTAAATATCGCTTTAGTTTTACGCTCAAATTTTTTTACGAACTCGAAACCAGATTGACACAAAAAATTCAGGTAATGAATCAAACGCGACAGGACACCGTGCGAAAGATCAATCACGTCCTCATGTTTGTAGGTTTATTGGTCCTCTGGTATATTTGCGTGGTTATTTTATTAAGTGTCGTTGGCTCCTTAAAAGGGATGATACCAGAAGAACAAAACGTGATATTGGTTTTTTTTCTCATGTTCTCGGATCAAATATCTCCTGCGAGTGCCTTGCTGAATTTCGGATGGTTTTATTACGTGATTTTTTACGTCTTTTACGTCCTATTTATTGTAATGATCGCCAACGAGTTTACCAGAAAATCACACCGAACATGCCTTCCGTTTAATTACATCTCTCGAATCGTGCTCACGGACGAAGAAATAAGGAGTTACGGCACTTACTTGTATTTTTCGATTGGACACTTGCTCGCTTCACTCTTTTGCCCACCAATGGTATTTTTCGCCATCCTTGGTGTAAGCTCTATCGCAGATCTCGTGGCGAGCCAAGTAGGAATTCGTTTTGGCAAGAAGCAAATCAGGTGGAATCGGAAGAAAACATGGGAAGGATCGATCGCCGCTTCGCTAGCCTGCTTTTTTATTTGTTTACTTTTTGTAGGAATTACATTAAGTATACTGTTTTCAGTTGTGTTTCTAGTAGTGGACATTATCACGGGCGTCGGTTTTCGAAACTTGAACTTGTCTGATAATTTACTCACGCCAATCGCCTTAACGCTCGTCTATATCTTCGTCGAAATGGCGTTTAATGTACCCCATCAAGCACTGTTGGTATTCTGGTAAAATATAAAAAAATATAATAACAACTTGTGAATATTTTGTTTCAAGTAAAAGCTAAATTAAATAGATCTTTTGGATATTCGTGGCACAAGGAAAAAAACTAACCATTAACAAATTCGTGTTGGTCTTTTTAACCATCTTAAGCATTTTTGTTTTAATATATTATTTCTTTATTGATTTCAATCTTGGATGGAACGATATTGAAACGGAACTTAATAGAACACTCACGTACGCTTTTTTTATTGTATATTTTTTCGCTCTGTCCCTTCTAATGCATTACAAATCTTATATTGCTCTTTATATCCTCATTTTAATTATTGGTGGCCCCATGTGGTTGATTCTTTACGCTTTTCAAACAGAAGGGTCCCTCATTGTTACGATCCGGAACGCATTGACCATTCCCTTGTTCGCAGTAGTTGCTCCGGGCTTGACTTTTAATTTCATGCAAATTATTAAAAACAAGTCGAAAAAATTCGCAAATAACTCTGTTTTAGGAAATTATCACATTCACGAAGGGCTTATCGGAGTAATCCTCGTTGTTATGGCTACTATATTATTAATTATTCGATATTTCGTAAATTCTAGCACTCTCCCTGAAGAATATCGTGAACTAATTCTCGCTCTCGTGGGTATTCTGCAGTTTCTACTCACCTATTCGGGAAGTTTCTTGGTCTTCAGGGATTTTCAAGATGTGATACATTTTAAGTTCCTTGAAAAAAAGCATCCTACTCAAGCAACACGGAATGTTCACATTTCAGAAACATTTAACGAATTGAGTCCTGAATCGCTTAAATTTTTCAAACTAGCCTCTGCAAGATTATATCCTATCGGAATACTCTTAAGCAGTCTTGGAGCAATAATGATCATCCACGCGCTCGACTTCTTGCCCTTAGAATTATTTGGTTTAACCCAAGAATCGGTTGCATTTTGGGGTTTTTTATGCATATTTTTCTCGGGGGCATTCATAGGATTTGACTGGTACCGTTTATTCGCACGATGTTATCCTCTCCTTTACGAAGAAGTCGAAACAGTGAAACGGAAAATAAAAGATCAAGGTTATTAATAATTATAAATCTTATTAAAAAAAGTTAAAAAAAAGTTTATTTTTTGGTACTTAAATAGTATGCCAAACCACCAACAATTCCAACAATAGCGATAATAATTGCAACCCAAAACAATCCTGCAAACCAGGCGTTCACGTAATATGTATATGGCAAGGAATTAAACGGCGTAACCCAGTGCCCGTCGATGTATACAATGAGGAGAAACGCAATTCCTACGAAAAATGAAAATGCCCCACCGACACCTCGACCACCTTTGTGTAATTTCGACTTCTTATTATCGCCGCTCTTGATGAATGCCTTCTCGTCTTCTGTTAATTTTAGCTTCCACAAATACCCCACATAAGCTCCAAGGATGCCCAATCCAATTGCAATCACGATTAATTCCCACAGGATGATTTCCACGAGAAACAATAGCACGGTTCCTATGGAAAATTCACCGAGAGTCGCCGTACCTTGGCGTCCCACCCAGGAATTATTTATGTACGCAAACAACATTAACAAAAGTGCTGTAATGAAAAGAACAATCCAAACGCAAAAAACAACAAAAGCTCCCTTGTGGTTTTTTAACAGCTCCTTTACTTGCTTTAGTTCGATTTTTTCTTTATTTTCTTCCATTTTTTTTATCTACCAAATTTGATTTGTTAAATGCATGTTTTTGTTAATATATATAATTTATACTAATAAAATATGATGTGGAGACCAATTTTTGAAATTATTTTTTCGCTTTTTTAAGAACCAGCTAATTATCAGTTAATTACTCGCTAAATGGAGTTCTCTCTGATGATTGAAAATAAAATCGATATCGCGATAAATAATAATATGGGGATTAGAGTATTTTTTTTTTTCGTTATAGTACAAAAAAGTAGTAGAAAAACATTCACAATTTTAAGAGCTTCTTTTCAAGATTTAAAATAACATCAATCAAGAATTTTTTTACTTTAACCACCAAAATAGATGTAGAGAAACGCAAGATCGTCTCCGTCTTTCAATATTGTATTAAGATAATTGTTCCCTCGATATGTGCTTCCGTTAATAACTATAGAAAGGAAGGAACTAAATTGGTCTTTATTCTTTTTGTCCCAAAGAAGATCGTTAAATCCCGAACCGTATTTCTTGGATAATTGTGCAAATAGTTCCGTGAGCGTCATTTCGCTTTCAAAATCAAGCTCGGTGTTTATAACTTTCGTCAGCTCGTTAAATGGTGGGCTAAAATGAAATTTGAGTCTGATCATGGGAACATTCCTAGCGTTTTTTAAGGAACATATATTAATCCACGGATTTAATTTTAATGGTAATGATTGGTAATTCCAACCTATTCTTATCCTTCAAAATTAAGGCATGTTTTTTATTAAAGCTTTAACAGCAAATTAATAAAACGTGAGGCACTTGTAATAAACAATGGCTCAAGTTTTTTTTATCTCGAAAAACAGCGTACGGGAGGCTTGGTTGTCTGCTCTTGGACATGTGCTTTTTTTAGGAGACGACATCAAGACCGAATATGATAAGCCCGACGATCCCCCCTCGAAGGACGCCACGGTCATGATAGAAGTAAAGAACCCGATGAGAGATCCAATAGTGCGTCGGGGAAAAGTGCTTAAGGTAAAATCGAAGTACGGAAATTCTTACGAATTGTTCGGTTGCATGGCAGATACCTACTTGATGGGATCGATTCAAAGCGGGTATATCGAGGAGATTTTAGAAGGTTCGAACGACCATTATATATGGGATTCTGATGTGAGCTTTCCGTATTCTTACCACGACCGAATCTACAACTACGCTCCGTTTTCGCTGGAAGACGCGGTACACGTAGATTATGAACTTGATTTCATCGATCCTGCAGTCGTTAAGAACCAACAAAAGCTCTTGAAAACAGGGCGCATAGAGGTGAAAGCGAATGGAACTACTTGGAAGCTTAAAAACGGATTCGAGATAAGCCTTGATAAGAGCATATCAGAACAAATTGGAATAGAAAAAATACCCTTGAGTCTATTGAACCTTCCAAGGATAAATCAGGTGGATTATATCGTCAAGAAACTGAAAGAAAGTCCGTATAGCAGGAGAGCCCAAGCCATAACCTGGCGACCTTTAATCGATCCCTTCCACGAGGACCCTCCTTGTCTTCAGAGGATTTACATGCGTGTCAAGAACAACAAGCTTATCATGCAAACAATGTGGAGGAGTAGAGATTTGTTCCGTGCGTGGGAGGCGAATGTGAACGGAATGATACGAATACAAAAAAGCGTGGCTGACCAACTTGGCGTTGAAATGGGACATTATCTTGATTTTAGCAATTCGCTTCACGTGTATGGGAATACAATTACGGAACTCAAAGATATGATAGGCCGAATGCAAAATAGGGGGGAGCTTCCGGATGATTTTATTGAACTAATGGAAAAGAAAAATTAGAAGGGTTAAAATCTAATTAGAATTTTATGCGAAGCCACACAATATAACTTGATATACTAACCAGAAAATTTAATAATATCATGGAAGAAGAAGCTATTTGCTAATTTTATTGGAGCAATAAAACAAATTGTGCATTTTACTCATTAAAATATACGATATCGCAATTAATTGTTAAGAATAAAAATTCTTAAATATCTTACTTACAAAAGAGTATGTGGATAAAATACATTTAAATTACAAAAATCCAACATATAATTAATGCTAAAAATAGTGCAATAAATCGCACTTCGATATTGCTTGTATCGGAAAGAATGTCAGAAAATGAAAACGAATTCGAAATAAAGCATTATGTTGAAATCATTCAGTATTTCGAAAGTCAAGACGACCCGATCCACAGGGAAATTTTTAGGGACACTCAATTGATCGAACTAATGAACGAGCTAAAACAAGATCCTGATGTCCAAGAGGTTATCAAGAACTCGATAGTCATCATTAACGCTCTAGTTGATAAGAACGCTCCTTCCGATTTATACGATTCAGCGGGAAATCCGCGCGAAAGTCTTTCCAATGAGGAGCTGGAAATCTTAAAATCGAACTTAAAACAAGAACAATAAGTTCAATAAAATGATTATCGCTTCCTATTTATCAATACAAATCAAGGGAATGTAAAAAATTTGGGTTAAAAATTCAGTTCCTTAATCACTTTTGCATTTCTTTGGAAAATAGTTTTGGAAAGATAATCTTCGTATTTTTCTCTATCTGGCGCTCTAATTGCCCCAACTCTATTTGTTTAATTTCTGAAATTGAAGATAACACGTCTCGTATCATTGCAGGAGTCCCCACTTTTCCTGAATATTCCACAGGGCCGTCACTTTCTAGCAACAACCGTTCCAATGGAACATTCGAAACGACTTTTTTCGACACTGGAGAATATCCTATTGAGGGAGTTATGGAGAAGAAATATCCCCTATCAATGCCTTGCTTGAGCTGCTTTTCTGGTCCAGAATACCAATGTATGTTTACATTGGGGATATTAAAAGAGAGTAATGTTTCAAAAACTTGATCTTCGGCGCCCTTACAGTGGATATTGACCGGTAAATCCAATTCCTGGGCTAAGACAAGCATTTTTTCAAAGATAATGGTTTGTAGAGGATATAAAGATTTATCCTTAATAAAATGGTGGTCAAGACCGATTTCTCCTATAGCGCAGATTTTATTCTGATTATGGCGAATGAGATCGATAACTGAGGGAAGTTGTGAAACAATATTTTCATTAACCTTTACTTCTTCGGGGTGTATCCCCAATGCGGGATAAATCTCATCATACCTGTTAGAAATTTCTAGTATTCTTTCCAAGCTAATAACGCTCATTCCAACACCGATAATTTTTAATACATTCTCGACATGAGCTTCCTGAATGATTTGATCCAGGGCTAGATATAAATTTACATGACAATGAACATCAATTAGCACAAAAATTTAACATGCATCCTTCCATTTATATCCTCGTTTTCAAATTGAAAAGAAAAGTGGTTTAATGGTTAAGGAAATTAAAGCTCTCTTAAATAGGAAAATTTCGCATGTATCACATGTTATTCACATTTTCCCTGAGTTGGGCTATTTTAAGCACGAGGTCGAACTTTTTTCTATTATTGGAAAATTCATCGTTTTCAAGCAACATTTTTGCGTGTTCTAACTGATTAAGCAAGAAATTCTTGAGGTCCTCAGTCGTAATATGTCCTAAAAGTTTTGGAATTGGTTCGATCTTGTCCATTTTTTTTAACCTTAACATGGATATTGCTTTGGCTATTTGAGATTGAAATCCTTGTGATTGGGTAGGATCAGCGTCTCCTAACCTATCAAATGAGTTTTTTAACCCATCAATAAAGTTTTCCAAGTCTTCGATTTCAATGATGTCGTTCCCAGTATTGGACATGATCTTGCTAGTATCAATCCTCAAATTCTTAATATAATACAAAAAACAATAAGATTATTTTAATATTTACTTCGAGTTTTTTGTACTGATTAGTGATACAGAAAAATGAATTCGTATGAGGATTTTTTTAATACATACTTAAATTAAGATATCAATTCAATCTCGTTTAAAAATTGTTCCGCTAGATTTTTTAATACTAGATTTTTCAAATCTTCGTTACGTAGTCTTAATCTGTCTGAAAACTCTATTTGAATTGCTCTAGACCTTGGATTATTAGATGCTCCGTGCTCTTGAACAATATAGCCTCCTTTTAATACAATTTCCTCTTCCCATGGATTTCCCGGCGCAATTGGTACACCTAATTTTAAAAACTTTCTTATTAATTTTCCTCGAATTGTATTGTTCCATTGTAATTTAGGAATATCTTCAGAATAAAAAGATTTTAAATTATCCGTACCCAATATCACATCAACATCCCTAAATCCTGGTGGTCTTTTATGACTTTCAAAGCCGTGAATATCGATTAAGATGGAAATACCGTGTTTGGATATGTTTTCAGTTGTAATATTTCGTATCGTATCGTGATATTTTTTGAATATCTTGCTTGCGATATCTGATTTTTCGTAAAAAGCTTGATTAGGACTTCGATTTAAATCTATTTGAGATCTTCGTATTTTTGATACAACTTGAGAGGGCGTATGGCTTTTCCCTATTCTTTCTTGCGATATTTTTACGAACCAATCTGTTAAATCTTTAGCTAATTTCATCGTACCTTTATCGAATCCAAGAATTCCGCTCGTTCTTTTAGGAATGTTTTCGCATTCAATACGCCCATCGTGAGGAACTGATAGAATGATGGGAATTGATCCTTGTTCGCAATGAACATACCTATTCATATCGTTCATTTTCACTTATTCCTATCGTGTACTAACGATACGATATTACGGTTGATAAATAAGGACATTGAATGCGGGAGCGCTTATAAATCTTTTATCCTGATGCTTGTTGCAATCAAAACGAGTGTTATTTAAAAATAATCAACGAAATTGTGTTCGTATAAACTCTTGAAAATGGACAATCAATTAATAACATTGATTATATAATGTTTGATTCTTATACTTAATAGCAAGTAATTGCTTGAAAAATAACATAAATATGCGTGAGTTCTTGGATAAGAAAATCGCTCTTGTTTTATATTACCACAAACACAATAAATACAGCTTTAACGCCTTAATTGGTGCCTTAGAATCGGAAAGAATAGATGATAAGGTAAGTATTTTCTTCTATAAAAATAAAGAGGCGCTTATTAGATGCTTACAGGGAATTGAGAATGACTATGAAACAGTTATCGCTTGTTTTTCGTTTTTTACGACTCAATTATGGGAAATTTACGAACTCTTAAGGAAATTAAAACGAAGAATAAATAGAAAAAAGTATATCTTTGTTGCTGGGGGGCCACATCCTTCTGGAGATCCCCTTGGTACTCTCAAAATGGATTTTGATGTTGTGGTTTTAGGTGAGGGCGAAGAAACTTTCGTGGAACTAATTACAAAAATTTTAAATAGTCAGGATTACGCTAACATAAAGGGTATTGGAACAATAAAAACCAATGGAGAATATTATTACGCGGGAAAAAGAAAATCGCTCGATTTAGATAGGTATGCTCCATTTCCAATAAAACAAGGCAAGTTTGGTCCTATAGAAATCACTCGTGGGTGTCCTTATCAATGCTATTTTTGTCAAACTTCTTTTTTGTTTGGGAGCATTCCTAGGCATAGAAGCATCGATTCAATTTGTAATTATGTTCGAATAATGAAAGAAAAAAATCTTACGGACATCCGATTCATAACGCCCAATGCATTTTCTTATGGTTCTCAAGATGGGCTCTCTCTTAATATTCCAAAACTCGAAGAACTTCTTGTAAAGATAAGGCAAATTATCGGACCAGAAGGGAGGATTTTTTTGGGGTCGTTTCCTTCTGAAGTAAGACCTGAACATGTTAACGATGTAACATTGAATTTAATAAAAACTCACGCTTCCAACGATAATATCATCATTGGGGCCCAGTCAGGTAGCCAAAAAATTCTAGATGTGTGTCATAGAGGACATGATGTGAGTGATATCTATGATTCAGTTGATTTAACAATTAAAAATGGTCTCAAGGTAAATGTTGATTTTATATTTGGGCTTCCAGGAGAGAATAATGAAGACGTCTTACTCACAATAGATTTGATGAAGAAATTAAGCAGAAAAGGTGCGAGAATTCACGCACATGCTTTCATACCCCTTCCCATGACTCCTTTTGCTAGTAAAACCGCTCGAAGATTAGACGAAGTCCTGGTACGCGAGATAAGAGAATTGACTTCAAAAGGTCAAGCGTTTGGAGATTGGAAGAAACAAGAGCGAATCGCTGTTAAAATATCTAAATATCTAAAGAGTACTAAAATTAGGTAGATCTCCAAAAACCTTAGAAAAAGAACTGTCAGTTTTTTCCAGAAATGATGAGCATTACGATTTTATTAACGAACTTTCCTTTTTGTATCTTGCATGTGCGAGCAACTTTCTTATAATTAAATGAATCTGCCAAAGCGTCAATATAGGAAAGATTATATAAAATTGAGACATTTTTGTTGTTTTTCATAAAAAGATTGTCCAATCGTTCTTGAATTTTATCGCTTTCAATGTCTACCTTTTGCATTACTCTTTTTTTTATTAAATCTAGAGCTCGATTAAAATGTATGTCTCTAATCCGTGAGATGAAGGCACTCAATACCATAGTATAGGTAATCAAAATATCAAATGTATTATCAGAATCGAGATTGTTTAATTTAAATTCGACATTATCTACAATTTCTTTTATGTCTTGTTCTTCGATACCTAGGATTATTTTAAATGGTAATAAAAATTGAAAATATTTGCCATCGATAAAGAAATGAAGGTTCTTCTTGAAAAGATTCTTAAATTTATGAACGATCTGACCTGATTTGCTAATTTTTATTGAAATATCTGGAGTTCGACCAATAATTAAATCGCGCCCGCTGTAATAGAACTGTTGGTTAATCAAGCTATCCGTAGCTTCGTATAATTTTTTTTTCGTCAGATCCATCGCGCCTAAAGTAAGTATTTGTAGGTATCCAAGTCGTGATAAATTCAAATATAGATGTTATTTATTTAATCATGTTAATTATAATGTACAATAATATTAAGATAGTATCTTTACTTAATATTATTTAAAAAATTTCCAAAAAATCAATATAAAAAGGTAAAATAGAAATGGGTTTAAAATTAGCTTCGACATTAGCACTTACGGCTTTATTTGCATTGATGTACGCTTTAATCTTCGTGATTGGCGTTTGGTTTCTTCCCGCAGGGTTGATTGGTCTTCTAATTATGATCGGTTTAACGCTTGGTATTGTTTTATTGCAATATGGAATTTCGCCCTATATTATTCAATGGATTTACAGGATCGAATGGGTTTCGTACGAAGAGTATCAAGGGAGATACCCTCATTTGGCCGATATTGTAGATCGCGTGGTTCAAATAAATGGAATTAAGCCTCCAAGGCTTGGAATCATTCACGATAAGAATCCGAACGCCTTTACATTTGGTCACACGAAAAATAACGCAAGGGTCGTGCTTACGGAGGGTATCTTGGAATATTTGAACAAAGACGAACAGTCAGCAGTGTTGGCTCACGAATTAGGTCACGTGATTCATTCTGATTTCATCTTAATGACGGTTGTATTCGCGATTCCCTTGGTTTTTTTAACAATTGGTCGATGGGCTTATTACACTGCGAGATTTTCTGGCGCAAGATCAAGAAGGGATGAAGAGGGAAATTATATAGCGTTATTACTTTTTGTTGTTGCCGTATTATCATATATTGCTTACTATATTGGATTTCTTATCTCTTTAATCATAAGCAGAATTCGAGAATATTATGCTGACGAACACGCCGCTGAAGTTCTCGAAAATCCGAATCCATTGGCTACCGGATTGGTAAAGATTGCCTATGGGTTAGTTGCTCAAACAGGAGGATCCTTAAAGGAGAGGAAAACGGCAAAAACTCGGGCTTTAAGAGGAATGGGTATTTTTGACCCTTCAAAGGCTAAAGGATTGGCGCTTACATCAATGAATTCCTCGGGAGGATATTCTATGGATGTCATTCAAGCCGCTGCTGCCTGGGACTTGTTCAATCCCTGGGCAAAATACTATCAGGCGTTTAGCACTCATCCACTTCCTGCGAAAAGGATCCAGAGGCTTAACAAGCAATGCGAAATTTTCGGAAAGACACCTGAAATCGATCTCTCAAAAGCAAAAGAAATTAAGGAGAAACAGGCTGGTAAATCGATGTTGGACGAATTCTTAGTAGATGTGACAATGAAAAATTTGCCGTTAATAGTACTTATCCTTATGGCCATATTTTCTGTCTTGTGGTTGTTTGGAACATTCAACTTCTTAGGATTAACTTTTCTTTCAGATGCCATATCGATAAAATGGTTCACATTATTATGGTTTGGTGCCTTTTATTTGATAGGATTTGCTTTCATAATCAAAACGGGTTTCACATATAAGAAAGGATACGAACCAAAAACTATCGTTGATCTAGTTACGAATGTAAAAGTCTCTCCAGTACGATGCGTGCCGGCAATAATCGAAGGAAAAATCGTGGGGCAAGGTATTCCTGGCTATTACTTCAGCGAAGATCTTTATTTTCAAGACCAAACTGGATTAATGTACATAGATTATCGGTTTGGATTTAGGATCGCTGACTTGATATTTGCATTATCTAAGGCCAAGAGGCTAGTGGGTCAATCTGTAAGGATTAAGGGCTGGTATCGAAGGGGTCCAAGTCCATATTTCCAAGTAAACACGATAGAAACGGTAAATGGCAAGAGATATAAAAATTATGCTCGACATTTCACGTATATCTGGGCCGTTCTTGCTTTTCTAGTTGGAGCGTTATTATTCTATGTTGGATTCTTCGTGCTATAAAAATTTTACATATATTTTTTTTACATTGT
Organism: Promethearchaeota archaeon; assembly: GCA_016930515.1. GTDB lineage: Archaea > Asgardarchaeota > Lokiarchaeia > Sigyniarchaeales > SOKP01 > FT1-020. The sequence continues at coordinate 13,904 of JAFGGO010000080.1, forward strand.
TCTTTTGCTAATTACGAAATAGAGGCTTGATGTGCTTGAAAAAAGTAGAGCTTTTAGCGCCATTAAAGAACCAAAAATCTTTAAATGCCGTGATAGGAAAAGCAGATGCCGTCTATTTTGGCGTCGAATCTTTAAACATGCGAGCGTTCAGCGACAATTTTAAGCTCGAAGATTTGCCCTCAATTGTTAAAAAATGCCACGATAATACTATAAAGGCTTATTTAACAACGAATGTTATCGTGTACGAAAATGAATTCGATCATTTATACGATATTTTAGCTAAAGCCGCTCGTGCAGAAATTGATTCGGTTATCGTTCACGATATAGGTGTCATACAAATCGCAAAAGAATTGGGGATTAAATTCCACATTTCAACGCAAGCTAATATATCAAATACTCGCTCAGCATTGTTTTATGAATCGCTTGGATCGGAACGACTTATTTTAGCGAGAGAATTATCGCTCGACCAAATAAAGCATATAAAGAGCAAGTTAAAGCGCGCGCAGATAGAAATCTTTGTCCACGGTGCTCAATGTACTTCGATTTCTGGAAGGTGCTATTTTTCGGCAGAAATTTGCGGCTCGCAAGAATATTCCGCAAATAGAGGAAAGTGCGTGCAACCTTGCAGGAGGCGCTGGAGGATATACGACGACCAAGATAACGAGCTCTTATACGACGGATTTTTCTTCATTAATACTAAAGATCTTTGCATGATAGAGCACATTCCTGACCTAATTAATACTAATGTGGACGCCTTTAAAATCGAGGGAAGAATGAGAGATTCGATATATATAGAAGAAACCACTGCTTGTTATAGGGAGGCCATCGATGCATATTACGATGGAAATTATAATGAAGAAATGGTCAAATCCTGGATAGAACGCCTCTCCAAGGTTTATAATCGTGGCTTTTCAACGGGTTTTTATTATGGACTTCCGAAAGGGAGCGAAATATCCCAAATTGAAGAAGGAAATGTTTCTAGTTACCGGAAAAGAGAAATTGGAAGAGTTTTATCGTATTTTAGAGACAAGAATGTCGCAAAAATATTGCTAACTTCGGGAAAATTACGTTTACAAGATGTTATTTTTATTATAGGTGCTCACACAGATACTTACTTACGGCAAAATATAACCTCCATACAAATAAAACAAAAACAGAATCTAACCGAAACACCAATTGCATCTAAAGATAGAAATATCGTGGTTGGTATAAAAGTCGATAAACCTGTGAAAAAAAATGACAAGATATATGTTTTAGACTACTAATTAGTTTCTTCTCTTTTTTTTGCTTTTTTTATAAAGCAGAA
>JAFGGO010000081.1 GCA_016930515.1 Promethearchaeota archaeon
CCCGCAAATATTTCGTGAAAACAGCAGAAATCTACTTCAAAACGACCAAGAGTGGAATTAAATATTAATATTTTAAATTAAGATAATTAAATTAAAAATCTAACAAAAAATTCATAACTAAAATGCAATATTTTCGTATTTATGATTATAAAAAACTACTTATACCAAAAATACGTTTGTATTAATTAAAATTACTTACATAATACTAATAAATAAAAGGAGATATTGATTGATTAAATCAAGATTTTGTGATATGGTCGGGACCAAATATCCAATCATACAGGCGGGTATGGGGCCATTCAGCAATAACAACCTTTGCGTGGCTTCAGCTAACGCAGGAGTACTTGGATTGCTTTCTACCAGTGGTCTTTTCGACAAGGAAGAGCAACCCTGGATTTATGAAGCGTTTATTAAAACGGCAGATTCAACAATGGACGACGACATGGCAACGGTTATGGAAAATGTTCTCAAGCGTACTTATCGCTTGACTAAAGATAAGGGAGGTATTTTTGGCATTAATGTCATGGTATCGGCCGAACTTGTTGAATATTCAAAAATTATCATAGAGACTGCCATTAAAGTCTGCGAGGAAAATCCCGATATTAAAAAGCATTTTAAAGTCATTTTTACTTCCGCGGGTGATCCCTATCCGTGGCGAGATGTGATCAAAAACGCAGGTTTCACATGGATGCATGTCGTTCCTTCCGTAAAAGGCGCACAGCGATGCAAAAAATCGGGCGTTGATGTAATCGTCGCCTCTGGACACGAGGGTGGATTCCACACATCATGGGAGCCAGTTCACTCAATGACACTCTTGCCTGATGTTGTTGATGCCGTTTCCGACGAAAATACTCTTGTTATGGGTGCTGGAGGATTTTGCGATGGTAAGACTTTAGCAGCTGCTTTTGCTCTTGGTGCTGACGGAGCACAAATGGGCACGCGCTTTTTGGCAACGCAAGAAAGCGATTTTCATCAAATTTGGAAGGAAGGTGTCGTAGAAGCAGGAGATAGAGGAACTCTTGTAGCTCGCGGGTTTGTTGGTCCTGCGCGATGGGTAAAAAACGATCGAAGCAAAGAGCACGCATCAAACACTCTTAAGATGGCCCCTGGTGTATATTTAGGCGCACCTGACGACTATACGACCATTGATATGAGCTTGATCGATTACGAAATAGAGTCGATTCGTGCGGTCTGCACTGGGGACAAATCGAAAGCGATGATGGCTGCGGGAGAGGCTGCCCAACGTATCAGCGACATGCCAAAAGTTGAAGATATGGTTCAAAAGATCGTTAGCGATGCTGAAAAAATACTTCGGGACATGCAAAATAAATATATTGCTTAGTAAATTAAATCATTAAAAATTAAAAGGAGATTAAAATGACTAGAATGAAAACGAACGAGGACCAATTTAAGTTATTAGCTGAAAATAAAAGCGAAAGACCGGTTGTAATGCTCAACTTATTGAAGTTTAAAAAAGAAGGAGGTAAGGAAGCATATTTTCGCTACATCAAGGAATCGACACCATATGCTGATGAAATCGGAGCTAAGGTGTTGTACTTGGGAAAGCCTAAAGAACTTCTCTACGGTAATGAGGATTGGGACTTGCTCATACTCATTCACTATCCCTCCCGTAGGGCTTTCGAGAAGATGATCAACAATCCTGGATATATAAAAGCTCATGAATGGCGTGAAAAAGGTACAGAAAGGGCCGTTTTATATGCCACGGATCCCGTTGAATTCAAGGCTCTCCTTTAATAATAACACTTTCATTGTTCCAAAAACGCAGCAATCAACATTAATGCTTGCGATTTATTTTTATAATTTTAATTAAAACCCTCTAATGAATTATTCTTTTTATTTTTAGAAATTGAAATAGAACAAATACTATTCAATAACTAAAATTATGATTTTAAAATTTGTATGATATATAATTCAGTATTATTGATTCTTTCTGCTTTTAATTTAAGTTTAGGCTTTAAGTGGTTATTCTTCCACCCGATTTCGTAGCTTAAGTTGAGCATGCTCTTAAATTAGAGAAAAATCGCAATCAACATAATAAAAATGAAAATTTTGATGTGTCAAATGTTAGTAAAAAAATTAAAAACTAATCAACCATTTTTAGAATCTTACTCTATAGTGAAGTTCACATGACATCATCCATAGAAAAATTATTTCAAGACTATAAGAAATGGTATCAAACGGAATATGTCCCTAAAATCATTAAAGTCCTTGGATACGAAGACAAAGAGGAATTTGACGAGGATTTTGGGCTCGATCCTTTAGCTGATTTAGAGCCCTTGAATGACGACGAATTACAAGAAATTGAAAACCAATTTGGAGTATTACCCGAAATTTATAAAACCTTTCTAAAGAAAATCGGTGTAGGTCTCGTTTGGTTGGCTTACGATGTTGAGCCCATTGATCAGGAATTTATTCATCCTGACGAGTACATTGAAAACCGTGATGGGGCTTTTAGTTGGCTTAATTCAGAAAACGAAAAGATCGTAAAGGAAAAGGGATTTGATCCAGATAAAGCAATACCTATTTATACTAACGATGGAATGAATGGTTGGGCATTTATGTTGACTCAAGATGCTAAAGATGATAGAGTTTTTATTTTTCATCACGATTACGAATCGGGACATCCATTACCAGATCCGATGAGTTTTATTGAATTTATAACAACATTATTCAAGGAAGCTCGTGATTTAAGCCCAAAATTGGTATAAAATGATGATATTTATATTTAAATAACGAGCTATTAAGTATGGTGCTTCACGGTTTCTTAAAATCGAGTCAAATCTTGACAGTATTTAAATCCTCGTGCGGTTCAAGTAGTTAAATCATTTAAATAGGGATATCTAATGCAATCATTCATGTAGGCCATCGGAACTGCTGCAGTCTTACTTGGCGTGAGCATCAAGAAAGTACGCCGTTGGGACACTCAAGAAAAAATCTCATGCGTGAGAACGCCAGATTCTCCTGAATCAATCTCCTAAATTAGGGGGACAAGATTAAACTGATCGATTCGGCACAACTGTTCAAGATAGCGAATCTTTAGATTTTGAGCGTTTTCTCTTGCTTTTTTATTTGGATTCTTTACCTTGAAATGAAGTTGTTAAGAAGGATGTGAACAAACATAATAGTGATAGAATTAATGTCTTAATCCTCTTCAGAAATTTGGATCGAAAGATTAATTCCAATAAGATTACAAAAATTACAATGAATTTATTGATAAAAATTTTCCTTGCTCAAATCATTTGTATTTTGATTTGATGAGTCAATCTGAATCCTCAATGGATCTTCAATCCATTCTGAATCACCATCGTCATATTGCACATTTATTCTTCCTTCAGATATAACTCTAACTACACCAGGAAACCATTGATTCTGTTTCTTCCAGTTTCCGATGACACGATCTCCAACTTTAAATTTTGAAATTGTTGTTTTGTTAAAGATTTTTTCCTTTCGAATCTTAGTTAAATCACTGATCCTTTCCTTATCGCCATCATCGTATTTCACATAAACCTCGCCTTTCTTGTTAATCTTTTTTATCCTACCCTCAAACCAATGTCCTCTTCCTAACCAATTTCCTAGGATTTTATCTCCTACTTTTAAGTCATCTATTTTTAAATGCTTAAAGGTGGTATTCTTCTGAACTTTAGAAATATCACTTATCCACTCCGAAACACCATCCTCATATTCAATATTTAAATTACCTTTTTCGTCGATATAACTCACATTTCCTGGAAACCAAACATTTTTGCTTTTTCCAAATATAAAATCTCCTTTTTTAAACTCCAACATTAATCAACAATATTATTTTCAAATTTATAAGATTTATTTTAAAAAATTGCTCTTTATCAATAATTTATTGATAAGTTAAAAAATATTAGTAAAAAATAAATAAAAATATGTTTTATTAAAAAAAATTTCAAGCGATAATAATTATTATCTTTTTTTCTCAATTTTTTTATTCAAGCTATCATCGATTCCCGCTATAGCTTTTACCATGTCTTTTCGGGCTTCAATATCGTATTGGGTGGTAATTGCAATTTGTTCCATAACTGGACTTCCACCTCCGTGATATCCTCCGACTTGAGCGATACCTCCCCACGAAGAACATAAGGTATCTCCCATAAAGCGCCATAATTGTGCCGCATTTTCTGGTGAAATGTTGGGGTTTCTTGTAATGTATTTATCAAGCTTTTCTTTCAATTTCGGAACCTTAAAATCTCCTTCATGTGGAAAAGTCGCTGGAATGCCTCCTCCAATGTCGCACAATATTTCTGCTTCGCGATACACATTCTCTCCAGTCAAGCACCTTCCAACATTTGCGAAAATAGAATGAGGGATGAAACTACCCGGGCCATAAGGAATAAATCCAACACCTGGCATGTAGACTTCGTTTTTTCCTAAATCGGAAGCTGTATAACCCGCAGCGTAGCCAAGTTCCGTTACCATGATTAATTCAGCCAATTTATCTCTCACGTGTTCGGCCCTCGCAATGTTATTATATTCCGCAGCTAATGCTGCCGTGCCTATTGTTATATCTCCAATTGCTGGTTTGCATCCAGAATAGCTATGCCTGTGAAATAAGCCAAAGAGTAACGCTAAGGTACCTCCGTGCTGGTATTCGCCACATAAAAAGACTCTTTCCCAAGGTACGAATACATCGTCAAAAATTAGATACGAATCAGTAGCTCCTTGTGAAAATCCTCGTGGAAAATGCTTCCTTTCGCGTATGTTGTGAACGGTCAGTACTTGAGTCACGCCTTCGTAATCGCCAGGCACGGCAAAAGCAACCGCGTAATCCTTATCTTTTGGTGTTAATGCTCTCGTGGGTATCACGAGCAATTCCTCAGAAACGGATGCCTCTGAAATGTGTAATTTACATCCAGTAACGATTATTCCATCGTCCCTTCGTTCCTTGACGTGAACATACATGTCGGGATCTAATTGATCGGCAGGACGCTTCAACCTGTCCCCTTTCACATCCGTTTGAGCTCCCGCTACGATCATGTCTTCTTTTTGAATTTTTAACAACCAGTTCTTAAAATTCTCGTGGTATTTTGTTTCCCCTTTATTAGCTTTATCTGCCTCGTACGAGACGTTATAAACGGCGTTCATGGCATCGCACCCCATGCATCTTTGAATGCAGCCTCCAACTTTTTGACATAATTTTCGTGTCATGTCCTGCTTTTTGTGAAGATCGTCGGTACTATGATGAATATGGGTGAATCTATTAATGAGGTCCCCAGTCAAATGAGATTTTACTTGCATTAGATCTTTATAGTCGGGATCGTCAAATGCCTCGTAGGTAAATCCAATTGTGTTGATGGTATCCATGTGGCGATCGTCTAAACGATCGAACAATTCACCATTAAAATAAATATTGGATTTCATTTTCCCCAAGGCTTTCATGAATTCTTCTTTTGTTCTAACCATTTTTTATCATTTAACCTGATATTAATAATTGATATAGAAAATTAAGGAAGAAATATAATCATTATCATTGTTCACTTAATGTTTTTTTGTTCAATTATTTTCTTAATATCACTTCTTTCTTTAATATAAAATTAATAGTATATAAAAAACAAGTTAAAAACGCTTAGATAATTTTTTCAAAAAAATCAGATGTTCTGATATTGATAACAGTTGGTTTTTTATCAATCTAAGATTTGCTTAAAAACTTAGCGATTATTTTTTTGCCGGTTAATATGCTAAAAGCGCTCTCAATCCAACCAATGGCTGTGTAATAGAAAGCCTCGAAATCCATGTCAAAATCCTCGTAAGAGAGGTTAACCTCGTTTTCTGAGATAATTTCTGCCGTTTGCTTACCAAAATTAAACCATAATTTAAAGAACCTATTATATAAAGCTACAGCCGTTCTCAAATCTCTTTTGATTTGAGCACCTCTATAAAGTCTATTAGTAATTTCCTTTCCTCGATCCCTACCCCATCTCCTCACGATCTCCATGTTTCCCTTAGCAAATACCTTAGTCACGGTGTTAAAAGAGCGTTTATAAGTTCCATAGGGGTACCAAATAGAATCAAGAATCTTGGAGTGGATTACTTGCTTATCCTCTTCGTTAAGAAGTGCGTCGTAAGCACCACTTTTATCGGCTCTTATCCCTACAATAAAAGTTTTTATCATTGATCCTTTAGATTGTTTCATATTAACCATCTATTCTATATTCCAAATTAGTACCATTGATATAACTATATCTTATCTTTAGGCATCTCTGGAATTAACATAATAAACTTGCTCCCTTTTGAAAAATCGTCTAAGATTCTATTTTCTACCCAGATTTTTCCGCTATAAATTTCTATGATTTTTTTTACGAGTGATAATCCTAACCCCATGCCTCCTATTGAACCGTTTTCTTCTCTTTGAAATATTAATTTCTTCCGAGTTTCTTCAATTCCCGTTCCATTATCAATGAATTCTATTTGAATATTTGAAGTGTCGCCACTCTCTATCCTTGATAATTTTATTTCAATTTCTAAACTTTTATTATCATTATGTTTTATTGCGTTGAGAATTATATTCTCAAAAACATCGTGTATTAGCTCGTTACCAAAAACAAAAATCTCGCTCAATTTAGATTCAAGAGATATTTTTAATACCCTCTCTCGATATTGATTCTTAAAATAATCAATTATCTCCTTTAACATCCCAATTATTTCTATTTTTTTTTGTACAACCTCCTTTTCTTCAATTTGAGATAACTTTCGAATGTTTTTTACCAAGTTTGAACCCCTATATACCTGTTCCTTTATCAATTGCAATGGCATGTTAGCCTTGCTTGAAAGTTCAGAATCTTTTAATTGGAGTTCAATCAATTGAGTTGACGATAAGATACCTTGAAGGAGATTAGAAATATCGTGGGCGAACAAATCCTTATAAAACTCTGCACGAGTGAATGCTTCGCGATATTTTTTTTCCGACTTTCTTAGTTTTTTCTCTGTTTTTATTAAAGAAGACACATCGCTAAAGAGTACGAGTAATCCATTAACTTCATTTTTTTCATCAAAAAGAGGTATTTTTATTGTCCGTCCCCATATCGTATGGTCCTGGAAATAGTATGAATCAATAATTTCGCTTGGTTCCTTTTTTTTAATTACCTTTAAATCTGTCTCACGAATTTGTTGAGATATTTTTTCAGGAAAAAAAGCAAAGCAATTTTTACCTATTATCTCGTCTTTCTCCTTCTCAAGAGAATCTGCAAAAGATTTGTTTACCCTTAAATAATTACCCTCTAAATCCTTATAACATATTGACGCGGGAAGACTATCAAAAATTAATTTTAATTCACGGTTCAGGTTCTTTATCTCCCTTTCAGAAACTCGCATTCTTTCTTCGATTTTTTTTCTTTTAGTTATGTCCCTGGTAATTCCAACAAGACCTATAGCAATACCCTCTTTGTTTCTTAACGGATTTACTTTTACTTCAGTAGGAACGGTTGAACCTTTCTTATGATATTGTTCTATCTCTATAACACGAACGGGGTTATAATCTGGATTCTTGATGTTTTTTGGAATAATGTGTTTTCTTACTATTTTTGCAATTTTTATTAGAGATTCTGGAGTAAACTTTTCGTTAATTGACATTTTCATGACTTCTTGAACCGTGTATCCTAAGATGGTTTCAACGGATGGGCTCACATAGGTCGTGTTTAGGTTAAGATCCGTCGTCCATATGATGTCATTGATGTTATTTGCAAGCAAGCGATATTTACTTTCTGACTCTTTCAACCTCTCCATCGCTTTTTTCTTTCCCGAAACATCTTCCATATGAACTAATACTAAATCTGGTGGCGTGTATGCGTACTTTATCACAAAATATTTCGTTTCGCCTGTTAATGATAGACAATGTTCGTTTTCCACGGAAAAAGTCGTTTTTTCGCGCAGACAACGGAGCATGTCTTCGGTAATATTCTTCCAATCAGAATAAACTTCAGTAACTTTCTTTCCTAAAAAATCCCTAGCTTTATATTGAGTTATTGCCATTCCAGCGTCATTAACATCAATCAACACGAGATCTTCTCCTTGTTTTTGCCATGTATAAGTTGGTACGGGAATGTTTTTATATAGGGTCCTGTATCGTTCTTCTGATTCTTTTAACTTTTTTTCGGCCTCCTTCTGTTGAGTTATATCTTGAATGGTCGTGAAAAGAAATTTTTGTCCTTCCAGTTCTTCCATATCAACATTCATCAATGCGATAAATTCTTGACCATCATCCTTTTTCATTACGATTTTATGATCTCTTACCTTGCCTTCTTTTGATAAAATATTTCGCAAAATTTCACGATCTCTTAGATTAGCGTAAACGACATAGGTGTTAAAATCGTTAAGTTCTTTCTCAGAATACCCTAAAATCTCTCGAATCTTTTCATTAGAAACAATAATATTTCCATTAAAATCAGAAATCCAAAATCCTATTGGAATTTTATCTATCAAAGCTTGATATTCTTTTGTTAAGATGTTTTCGCGAGTTTTCATCGAATTATTTCTTCTCTTCTTATAATTATGCTCTTTTTTCAATTTGTATTTTACAACTATATTTTAAATATTTTATAGATAATTTCGCTTTGAGGCTGTTGGTTGGTATTTTTATATTTTTAATTGAGAGCATAATTGAAATGAAAAATTTATTGAATACCTTAAACTCGAG
>JAFGGO010000082.1 GCA_016930515.1 Promethearchaeota archaeon
AATAATAGGATTTGCTTTAACCACCGATTTAATAATAAATTACTTTGGTTTGGTTTTTCGTCTCATTGGGGACATCATTCATTTTGCATCGTTGTTTTTATTGTTCTTATTCTTTGAAACAACGCCATCATTTGCGGAATTTGAATGGAAGGATAAGGTGGAAAGTATTTATATAATGCATAGGTCTGGATTGCTCTTATATCAAAAAAAAATAAATCGAAACGATCAGCAGGAATTCTACGAGGCATCACAATCGGGAGTATTAACCACGCTTAAGATGATGTTGGATAATATTAGCGATCAACAGGAGGCAACATTCATTGAAAAAAAGGGAAAATTTGTTCTCATCCAACCTGGAACCTACATTTATGGCGTTCTTATATGCAAGAAAAAATTAAATTCTTTGATTTCTATTTTGTTAGATATTATTCAAAAAATTGAAGGTATATATTCTGGAGTTCTTGATAATTGGGACGGAAATCTTGTTGTTTTCAAACCATTAAGCGAGATCGTAAAGGAATTTCTTTATTGAACTCTTAAATCTTTTAAAAAAGAAAAGAGAAATAATTAAAAAACCTTTTAGTCTTATGAATTGTCTATATAATTATTCTTTTGCGAAGAACGCCCCGCATTTACCGCATTTCATTCTTCTTGCATACACGGGAGTTCCCTGCATACTATAATACAGCACCTGTGATTTATCAGGCTCTTCATGGAGCATTCTTGGGTTCTCGTTGTCGCATTTTGGGCATTTTGCTCGCTTAAATTCTGATTCTGTCATGATCTTACTCGTAAAAAAAAAAATTATATTTTAACGAAAACATAGAGTAAATTAATATAAATTATAAGTTTTCTTTGTTGTTCCGTGATCGTAATACGAATAAGTCTTATACACAATAGTTTGAATTCACATGTTAATATTTTTAAGTGCTTTTTCTAATAGAAAGGTAAATCCAGGATAATTATTCTTACGAATAAAATATTTCTTTGCTGAAATCCCCCATCGCTTATTATAGCGCATTGCATCTATAAAAAAAGCATGATCCACGATCTGGCTGCCTCCAACAACATCAACCCCTCTTAAAAACAGCGGATCAGGAAAAAAACCTCCAGTTGGCCCGATAATAGACACGAATTCCGCTCCAATGCAATTTTCCAAAATGGCATCTATAGTATCGTTCATGATAGTGGTGCTAGTGATCAATATTTTTGTACATTTTAACAACCTTCTCGGATCTAAGGTCACTTCCCAACCGTCAGAACCCCTCAAGTGTTCTTTTTTTTTCTCGACAACGACCAGCCTTAGTCCCATTTGAACGATTTTTCGAACTAATGGCGGAAATAGACCCACCATCCCTACGACATCGTTGGGCCTTAAATCAGGCAATCCGAGGGAGTCTTCTGTAAAATCAAAGGAAAAGCAAGCTTTCCGAAAAACCCATTGAGAGATCGCATTTATTGCCCCCAAACCAAGAGCTCTTTCAACCAAATCGTCTGAACTGAATCTCATTGCGATCTCGTAAGGTACTTTACCCTTGAGCTCGCTTAAATCCAGTTTTGATAAGATTTTTTTAACGCGTTTTTCTAAATTCAGGTACATTAATCCGACCGATCCATCTTCTAAAACGATCGCACCAAAATTAGAAGTTTTATTTTCCTTTATGGAAGCATTAACGGCGGGAAAAAAAGCACTCGAAATCAAAGGAATTTCTACTTTTTCATTAACCTTTTTTGTCATGTAAATGAATTCCTTAGTGATTGTCATTGTTGATTCAACTTTTTCTATGTGATCATGTGATAAGAGAGGAGTTTAATCATTCAAAAGAAGTGTTTTTTCGAGAATTTCGCTCGTTATATCTTCAATGGTTCTTCCTGTTGTTTCTATAATAATTTCAGCTGCGGCTTGGTAAAAAGGACGCCGGAAATTTAATACATTTTCGATTTCGGTTTTAGGGTCTTTTTTATTGATAACTGGTCGAGATTCCTTACCATCTTTCATCGCTCTATCATATATTTCCCTCGTGCTGGCAGTTAAAAGAACGATGTGACAACTGCGCTTTAAGTAATCAATATTTATTTTGTTTAGAATAACGCCTCCTCCACAAGATACGACCACATGTGTCATTTCAGAAGCTTTTTTACATGCTGCGATCTCGTATTCTCTAAATCGAATTTCACCATCTTCTGAAAATATACTTGGAATACTTTTTCCCGCATCCTTAACGATTAATTGATCAGTTTCTATAAATGAATAATCCTTCCCTATTTTTTCAACGAGTATTTTTCCAATAGTGCTTTTCCCCGTTGCCATAAACCCAATGAGAGCGATGGAATCTTTAACCATACTTAATAATAAATCACGATCGACTTATATAGTATATCATCTTCTCAACGAAGATTTGGACTTATAAATATGGCTTAACACCATTTTCCACTTTTTCTTGGGAATAATAAACCTAAAAATGAAAAAAAAGAGGATTTTAAGCTCTAAATCACGAAAATCAATATTTTTGAATTTCTCGAGAAGTATTAAGTTTTTATAGAATCCAACGAACAGATATTATATCAGACTATTTTTTTATAATTATAAAAACCAAAAATGGAATGGTAGCGATTTAAATGGCATATAATAACGAAAATGTATTTGATATGGAAGAATCTGACAGACTTAGAGAAGAAAAAGAGCGAAAGGAAAAAGAAAGATTGGAAAAAGAATGGTTAGAAAGCCAAAAAGAGAACAATAAGCTATATCCAAACAATATACTTTTTGTCATACCCAGTTGGGGCGATTTACTCGGATATCCTACTTTAGGAACATACGCTCATCATAATGTGTTAAAAATCGATACCGACCTCGTTGTATTTCTTGGCGGATACGATTATTCGATAGAAACGGAGAATGGGACGTTGCATTTTCTTTTTGGATTAGGTTTTCACTATTTGAAATTTGAAATAGAATCTGGCAAATATATCACAGATCATAGAACTTTAACTTGTTTAGTTTTAAGCGATTTCGTTTACGATCACATGGCATCTTCTAAAAACATAACATTAGAAAACGATAGAGATGTGGTAATCGCGGAAAAAGTCGTGCGAGTGCCAATCGATTTGTCATTCAAGTCAGAAAATCAAATCACATTCATTAAGGGGGCCTTGATGAGGAATGTGTTCATTCCAAATAAGGACGCAATATTACACTTTATCGATCACATTCGAGATCCTGGAACCTACCAAATTTCTCAATATGGACACATGATCTTGAGCACGCATTCAAATTTTTACGATACTATTCTTGTATCCGAAAAAATGCGATCAAATCCCTATAAAACATACTTGGAATCTGCTGCTGGACTAAGTGGGATCGTTTTTGGTGCCGATCAACTCCTGAAGGAAACTGTTTCGTCAATAAACCTTCAGATCATCGAACACAATATATCTCAATTGAAAGAGATATTTTCCAGATGTGAATTCGATCCAATGTATCTTTATTCACTCCTCGAAAACGCTTCAAAAGAGTTAAGAACGGAGGGTCCTCAAATACCCACTACACCAGGAACAACGCCCAAGCAGTCAATCTTTGCCTCTGCGGCAGATAGAATGGATTCGTATGTAAGTTGGCCACCAAGATTAGTGAGGAAGCCGAGCGAAAAGAAGACAATAATCTCACCTCTTAGCACCGTCAATAAAGCTTATGAAGAAACCCAAGTTGTATCTCAAAGTATCCCCATAGGAGATCTAACGCATATTGAATACGAACAGGAAAAATTCGAGCTTAATTCTCTCAAATCGAAACGAGTGGAATCTAAACCCCTTCCCAATCCTCCTGGACAGAATATAAAGGAGATCATTTCCTATCTACTCAGCGTCATAAACAACGATTATGACATGCGCTCTTTAGGAATGGCATTCGAGATTTGCCGTGACGTCATGAACCAAATGAGTATTAGCTCGTCAAAGATGCTCCAAAAGGATATATGGGAGATGAGCAAGTATGCTAACCTATACTCCAAAAAAGAGGGCAATTTAAGCCTTCCTCCAAAGGAAAAAGCCGAACTACTTGAAAAATTTATTAATTGGACTTCAAGAATCGAAGAAGAAGAGAGATTAGAACGAGAAAGATTAGAACGAGCCCGAAGAGAAAAGGAAAGAAAGGAGAGAGAAGCAAGAGAAGCAATAGAGCGGCAAAGAAGAGCCGAAGAGCAATTCCAAAGGGAACAGGCAGAACGAGAACGCTTGGAAAAGGAAAGAAAGTTGCTCGAAGAAAAAAGGACGGAGATAGCTCGATTAAATAAAATAAAAGAACAACAAGAACAAGTTAAAAAAGAGAAAGAAGCATTAGAGCGGCAAAGGATCGAAAACGAAAAACGAGAAAGAGAAAGACAGATAAAAGAAGCTAAAGCTAGGGAAATTGAGGAGAAACTAAGGCAAGAAAGAGAGAAGCAAGAAGCATTGCAAAGGGAAAAGCGGGAACTAGAACGATTGAAAAAAGAACGCAAGCTTAAAGAGAAAAGGGCAAAGCAGCAATTAAAAAAAGAAAAACAACTCGAGAAACAAAGGCAGAAAATAGAAAAGAAGAAACTAAAAGAACAAGAAAGGATAAGAAAATTAGACTCGTAAAGTATTGAAGATAATTTCTATCCAAATCTTATCATATTTTTCTTTAATTTCTTGCATCCTCTATATAGGAGTAATGTTTAATTTGGCCAATATTAAGAATTATAGCGTTAATTTAGGAGCCGTGATTAGTACCATTCTTATTGGTCTGAAAATAGTATATCTACTGCTTATAGATCGTTCCTTTAAAGTTTTTTTTTGAATGGATTACAATGTTTTTTGGATGGATATTTTATTTATAGGTTGGAATCTTGATTTTAAGATGCTAGAAAAATTCTGAAAAATGAAGTTTTAATGGCAATTTTTATTTAAAATCCTGAATTTTTCAACTAACAATAATTTAAAACATGATACTAATGACCTTTGCTATATCAGGAACAACTAAAATATTTTGCCTTATTGGCCACCCGGTCGAGCATTCCATGTCTCCTACCATGTGGAACGCTGCCCTCCAGGAATTAGGGCTCGATTACACTTATGTAGCTTTTGATGTCGAATCCAATAATCTTGAAAACGCCATAAAAAGCATGAGAGCATTAGGAATAAAAGGAATGAACGTCACGATCCCTCATAAGGAAGCCGTTATCAAATACATGGATGAAGTAGAAGAAGTCGCAATGAAAATGGGTGCCATTAACACCATTAAAAACGATAACGGAGTGTTGAAAGCTAGAAATACGGACGCTGGGGGCGCACTCAAGTCACTAATAGAGGCAGGATGTAAAATCTCGGGAAAAAATGTACTCTTCTTGGGTTCGGGAGGCGTGGCAAGATCTGTTGCTTATATTCTTTCAAATAAAGTTAACAAGATAATACTTACAGATATAGTGGAAAAAAACGCCCTTTCTGTTGCGAACGAGATCAAGAAAAATATGGGTGCGAACATCGAAGGTAAATTAGCGAATCTCGAAATGTTGAAAAAAACCATTAACGACATAGATATCCTCATAAACGCAACGCCAATCGGGATGCATCCAAAAATTGACAATACCCCCATTCCAAAAGAGTTACTTCACGAGGATTTATTCGTATTTGACGTGATTTATAACCCACTTAAAACGAAATTGCTAAAGGAGGCTTCAGAAATAGGATGTAAGACTTTAGGTGGACTTGACATGTTAGTAAATCAAGGAGTGCTCGCTTTCGAATGGTGGACAGGAAAGAATCCAAATTCAACCTTGATGAAATCTAAAATCATAGAATTCTTGGGATTAAGACAATAAATCGTATCGAAACCTTACTATTTAAATCCAATACTTAAATGCTTTTTCTTGACAATTCTTAAAGGATTTTACATTATATGGTGTTGATGGAAAAACCGATTGTTTCTGTAGCACATGACGAAAATATCAAAAATGCGGTTATAAAATGTTTAGATTCAATTAACCTTCCCGATCTCAACGATAAAACCATCCTCTTGAAACCAAACGTGGGTAGAGAAGCAGGATCCTTGTTAGGAATTAATACAAACTCCGAAGTAGTGAAGGTTGTTTTTAATTACTTGAAAGAAAGATTTAAAGCGCGCTTCCTAATTGGGGACTCGCCTATCATAAACACGGATACAAAAAAAGCTTTTGAGCAATCGGGATATTCACTTTTGCTTAAAGAAGAAGGGCTCGAATTTATTGATTTGGACGAGCCCAATCCTATCGAAATAGACATTCCCCAGGGAACAGTATTAAAAAACATTAAATTAACAGGATATCTCAATGAAATAGATTATTTAATCTCCATTCCGGTTCTCAAGATGCACATGCATTGCGGGGCTTCGTTAGGGTTTAAAAATTTGAAGGGTCTCATATACAAGCGAGAAAAAACGCGTCTTCACCACTTGCAAAATCCAGAAGCGATTGAAGAATTGAAAAAGAAAAACAAAAAAATCAAAGAATTAGATGTAGCAATCGCGGACCTTGCCCGAGTGATAAAACCAGATTTGGTTGTTATTGATGGATCATATGCAATGGAAGGAATGGGCCCTTCTTCAGGAGATCAAGTCAGACTCGATACAATCATAGCATCCACGCATCCGATTGCAGCAGATATAGTTGCTCTAGCTTTAGTCCAGCCAGATTGGAATTTAAGCGATGTTCCACATGTAGAGATTATTTCTAGCCGCTTAAATCCCTCAATTACTTCTGTAAAGGACATCATGACAATTCCGAGTGATATTCAAAACTTCATCCATCCAATTGAACCTCCTCCAACAACCATCACTATAAAATATAAAAATGTGCATTTAGTGGATGTTGATTCGTGTTCTGCTTGCCTTTCGACGATATTTAACTTGTTAAAAAATAATAAGGACCTAATTGATACGCTTTTTACGACAAAAAGTCCTTTAAGATTAGCCATTGGAAAAGGAATTAAGGATTCAGACCTCTACGAAGACACCTACTTAATTGGAAATTGTACCGCAATGCATAAAGGAAAAGGTTGTTGTTTTATTAAGGGTTGTACCCCAGTTGAATCTTCCATAGTAAAAGCAATATATGATAATGTAAAATTGAGAAAAAAAAAGGATTAATTATAACACATTTGTTCCACAATAAGGACAAAATCGCGTGCGTTCCCTCTCTAATTTAACCCCACAATTAGGACAGAATTGAACAGAGACAACTTCTTCCTCGGGTGTTATATTAATTGAATAAGGATTACTTCGTTGTTCTGATATAATCTCTTTTTGGGTGTTCGAGGGGTAATAATTCGAATTTGAGCCCTTATTTTGAGATTTTGAGAAATAGATACCAAAATATATGAGTACGCCGATACCACCAGTAAAGATTGCAAGAATAATTACTAGAACCCAATTAATTTCTTCTTTTTCCTGTGGAACCGCTTCTTTTTGTTTATAAATTGATTGTGTTTCCATTTTTATTCATTTTTTTTTTTTATTTCTTATGATATATAAAAAGCAGGACTTACTAAAATGATCTGGAGTCCAATTGTAGAATTAAACTAAAAAGAAGATATAAAATAAATATAATCATATTTAAAAAGTTTTAGAGCTTAGTTCCGCAATTTTTACAGAATTTGGCTCCAGGTTCAATATTTTCTCCACAAAATCCGCAATATTCCAAAATATTATCGGTTTTTTTCATATTTTGAGGTTTTTTTATTTGATTTTGTTGTTGTTCTCTAAGAACATAAGGATTTTGACTGGTCTGGACTTGTTGTTGATCATCGGATCCTGGAAGACAGATAGTGTTACAATGAACGCAACGATCTGGTGGTTTAGAATAGTAAATGGCTAAATAAATTAGTAAACCGATTCCAGCAGTGAAAAATAAAAGGATTATAGCGAGACAAACATCAAATTCTTCTCTCTTTAAGAGTACATTTTGCTCACAATAATTGCAATATCCAACATTACTTGAAAGACTCATATTCTCTATTAAAATAAAGGTATATTTAACTTATAATTTTAATTCATTTAATGCTATACCGCAAGAGGGACAATATTTTAAGCTCTTATCGATTTTTTCGCGACAATATGGACATTCAATAATATCGGGTTTACCACCCATATCGATTTGTTTTATTATACGAGTTATTTGGGCTTTTGAGCCCGGGAGCTTGTCGTTCGATTCGTAGAATTTAACAGGGTTCGAACATCGAGGACAATATTTTTTTTTTTTGATGAGAAAGTGATATATAAGAAAAATTGGCAAGAGAATCCCCAAGCTGGCTATAATGGTTATTCCCCAAATTTGGGAGTAAAGATCGTTTTTAATCCTTCTTATCGGTTTGACCGCTCTACGACATTTTTTACAATAAGGATATCTGAATTCCTTGCCTTTTTTAACGAAAATGATTTGCTTATCTTTATTTTTCATTAAGTTTAATATTATTATATTCTTTAAAAAAACTATCATGCGGTATAGACCTTTATTCGTCGTATTAGACGGAATTGATGGAAGCGGGACATCTACACATAGCACGCTTCTCAAGGGTTACCTTGAATCGAAGGGTTTGAATGTTCATTTGACGAGCGAACCTTCGAACGGCGAAATTGGTAAGCTCTTGAGAATATATCTAAAAGACAAGGATATTCCGTCCATAACCGATGCTTTGCTATTTGCCGCAGATCGAAGTCTCCATTATTTCGGAGAAATTAAAAAGAAACTCGATGGAGGCCGTTTTGTCATATCAGATCGGTATCTTGAATCCTCAATCGTATATCAATCACTTTCCTCTGACGAAATAACCGTTGAATGGGTTAAGGAGATAAACAAACACGTTAAAAAACCCGATATTACAATAATTCTCGATATTGATCCAAAGATTTCTCTAAAGAGAAAGAATGACCAAGAATTGGAAAAATTTGAAGAAGTTAGTTTTTTAGACAAAGCCAGGCATTTATATCTTTCTCGAGCAAGAGAAGAAGGACATTTTGTAATAAATTCAGACGACATAATCGAGTTAGTCCAAGAGAAGATCCAAGATATTGTAAATAAAAAAATTGAAGAATCAATTTAATCTAAATTTATTGTTGTTTTATTTGATAAAATCAGAGCTTAGATAAAAAGCAACGAAATATATTTAAAATTATTGTTACATGTAATTGTTAAAAGGATATATGAAAACTATATAAAACAGATGACAGAAAATTCCAGAGAAAGGAAAACATTCGACAAAGATAGATTGTTTAACCTCGTAAAAATCTTTAGCTTTCCTCGATTATCGGGTACTGATGGAGAAGAAAAATCCGTAAAACTATGTGTGAAAGAGTTTAAAAACATTGGTTTTAAAGAAGAAGATCTTGAACAAGAGAAATTTGTATTTTCAGATTTTTATTCAACAACCCTCATTCAACTCGTAATGATAATAAGCTTGACATCTTACTTGATCTTGTTGTACCTTGCTTACATATATCCAATCGTCATACTATTTGTTTTTGGAGTCATTGCGATCGTTATTATTTTGATAATAAAAGGACTTAGGACTCCAGAAAAGGGTTTTTGGGGAGAATATTTTGGTACATCCCATAGTTCCACAAATGTTATCGCAAAAATCCCCGCTTTAGAAAATCCCTCAAAAAATTGCGGACACTTAATTATTTCTGCCCATTTAGATTCAAAATCGCAATCTTTCAAAACAGGTTGGAGAATAGTACTATATAGGCTTTTTTTATTCGGGGGAATAATCCTAGGAATTCTATATTTAGTACAACTGTTTTCAGGTATATTCATTGGTCATCTCGGACGGTTTTCCATATTCTTTCAATTAAGCATTTGGGCGTGTACATTCGTTCTTTTTCTTTCAAATGTCATGCTTTTATTTCTCACAACTGGCAATAAGTCTCCTGGAGCCTTGGACAACGCTTCAGGCATGTCCATAGTGTTTGAACTCGCAAGGTACTTTAAAATGTATCCATTAAATAACCTAAATTTATGGTTTTGTCAATTTTCGGCAGAAGAATTAGGAACAATGGGATCAAGAATTTTTGTGAATAACCGCGAACATCTCTTTCTAAAAGGAAAAACTTTTCAAATCAATTTGGATATGATATCATCGGCAAAACACGGAAAAAAAAAGAATAGGGTGCAATACTTAAAATCTTATGGAATATTTCCTCGTAAAGTAATTTCACCCTTGCTGGGAAGATATTTAGACCAAGCCGCAGCTAAAGAAGGGCTTGAGATTCACGGATTTCACCTATCAACGGGAGCTCATTTGGATTCCGTGCCATTTCACTTAAGAGGATACGACGCCATAGACATTGCCACGAGAGCTGCCGCAAAATACACCCACAACAAAATTGACACTCCAGACAAGGTCGATCCTGAAGTATTACTTCGCACTGCCAAGATTGTCAGGAGGGCGGTGTTAACCCTCGACGAGGATTTTGTATAATAAGGTAAATTAAAAAAAATTAGCTTATCAGATCTACATTGTTTGACATATTAAAAATTCCCTAACCTTGTTTTCTAAAACATAAGAGTTTTTTTGACTATAATTAAATAGATAAAACCTGTAATGTTCTGGAATTGTAGGTGATATCTTCATTTCATAAGGGGAGGAATGTAGAGGGTTATTTATCCCAAGAATATTTTCGTTCAAACTATTTACGGCAACCCAATGATAACCAACATTAAGTGCAACACATGGTGTCAGCTCTCCCTTCTGGTTTTCAAGATGTGCTTTTAATAAGGATATTTTTTTCTTATAATTACCATCATTCGTAGAAAAATCCTTTGAAGTAAAGTATAATCCGCCCGTGCCATCACGAGATTCTTGTTCTTGTGGAAAAAAACCTCCACCAAATAAATAGAACAAAATTTTGAGATCTGCATCAGTTCTCATCGTATTCAAACTTTTTCTCAAGATGGCTTTTGTAATTTTATTATCTTGAGTAAAAGTTTTATTAGAGATTTGGTAATGAACAATAGGCATGTAATAATCAACAATCTCGGGATTTTTAAGGCGTAAATAATCGTTCAAGATATTATTGCCTAGCGATTTTAATAATATATAAGTGATTACAACCGACCATTTAAACTCGATTCTTGTCTGCTTCATTAAATCAGAGATACTGATATAGATCTCATTCAAGAACTCCTTATACTTCGTATTTTTTTCGGGGTTGATCAACATGAGAAAGGTCGAAATGCCACAAGTGACTGAAAGCTGTCTATAAGATGGTAGGTTATACTTTCTTGACATATTTTAAATCGGAAAACTTTTTTCATTAATTATATCTCAAGTTAAATTAATACTATTTTTGTTTATAGGTGTTATCCTAAGGAAAAATAAGATTTAATACTTTAACAATTTTCATTACTAATATAAACCTGATCTAAATAAGAATAAAAGTGGATTATAAATGGCTCAGACAGTTACTGAAAAGATACTCATGGATCATTCTGAAGAGAAAAAAGCCATCCCTGGAGATTTCATAGAATGTGAGATTGATACACTAATGGTACACGAACAATTAGGAGGAAGAATTCACAAGGAATTCGAAAAGCTCGGTATTGATCGAGTGTGGAATCCAGATAAGATCTTTTTCATCTTGGATCACTGGACACCAGCACCAACGATATCTGCGGCTCAAATGCATCAAGACGCCCGAGCATTTGCGAAAAAATACCATTTTACTCACAATTATGGCTCACAATTGAACTTGGGCATTTGCCATCAAGTTCTCCCCGAGAAGGGCTTTGCACGACCAGGAGAGCTCATCGTCGGTTCTGACAGTCACACCACCACATACGGAGCGTTTAATTGCCTTTCAACGGGGATTGGTGCGACGGACGTTTCAGTCGTATTGGCAACTGGTAAATTATGGTTCAAGGTACCTGATTCGTATAAAATAAGTTTGAAGGAAAATTTAAACGAATGGGTAATGTCAAAAGACCTGATCTTGCAGATTATTGGTGATCTTTCCACGAAAGGGGCAATTTACAAGTCTCTCGAATTTCACGGAACAGAATCGCTTTCCATTGATTCGAGGATGACCATTTCAAACATGGTAGTCGAGGCGGGTGCTAAGTTCGGAATATTCCTACTCGACGAAAGGATGGAAGAATGGGTTCAATCTCACTCGAACCGCCCCTACAAGTGTATAAAACCAGACGAAGATGCTATATACGAAAAAACTATTGAATACGACCTTTCAACAATAAAACCACTCGTAGCAAAACCTTCTTCTCCTGGTAATATTGAATCAGCGGAGAATGTTGAGGGTATCGAAATCGATCAAGCGTTTATTGGAAGTTGCACCAATGGACGAATGGAAGATCTTCGGATTGCTGCTAGAATCGTGAAGGGTCGAAAAGTACATCCTAACACGAGATTTATAGTTACTCCTGCCTCTACTGAAATTTACTTGCAGGCCCTTAAAGAAGGACTGATCGAAACTTTCGTGAAATCTGGAGCCGTAGTTACCCATTCGACCTGTGGAGCGTGCATAGGAGGTCACTTGGGCGTCCTAGCACCAGATGAAACTTGTATAAGTACAACAAATCGTAATTTCACGGGACGTATGGGTTCTCCTAAATCGCAAATTTATTTAGCCTCGCCCGCAACAGTTGCTGCATCCGCTTTAACAGGTAAAATAACTGATCCAAGGAGGATAGAAAGTGTTAGATAAAATCGAAGGTCGAATCTATGTGTTAGGAGATGATATAAATACAGACGACATCGTGCCAAGCCACACACTGACGATGAGGGATCCTACCGAAATGGCTAAATACACACTTGAATTCGTCGATCCCGAATTTGCAGCACAAGCTAAAAACATAAACATAATTTTTGGGGGAGAGGATTTTGGTACAGGGAGCTCTCGCGAGGAAGCCGTTAATGTGTTTAAAATTCTTGGCATAAAAGCCATTGTTGCTAAATCTTTCGCGAGAATATACTTTCGCAATTTAATAAACAACGGCATCCCCGCCATCACTTTAGATTGGGGAATTAACGACTTTAAAAAAGGTGACGAGGTTTTGATATCGCTAAAAACCGGAGTAATAATAAATAAATCTTCTAACAAAGAATTTTCGTTTTCGAAATTACCCGCTTTTTTAACAGACATTCTTGAAGAAGGTGGCGTCCTCAATAAATTAAAAAAAAGATTCAATAGTTAAATCATAAATTCAGAATATGTTTTAGAAGGATCAATTCAAGAAACAATGCTTGGTCCTTTATGGGCTCGTGCAGTATATGGTAAAATGTACCCCCACATCCTAAAGGAAGAAATGGCGATCGAGATCCTTGAAAAAATAAAATTTAAGATAAGCTAAAAAATTATTTCGAAAGATGGTAAAAAAATGGGGAAAGGAAAAGCAGTACATTTTCACATCAAAAATCCAAATAAGTCGTTTTTGCAATGGTCAGATAACATCTCCGTGAAGGACTGGTTTCCCTTATGGGAAAGAACAGAAATTGATCAAAGCTGGAACCAACAAACAAAAAAATGATAAATTTAAACTTGAAGTTAAAGACTTCAAAGATTGTTCTCTTGAAGTTCCAAAAATAAGAAACAAAACGTTCATATTAATAAAGTATTTTAATTTTGCATCTTTTTCCCTATCACTAAGTTAATACCATTTCTTAAAAACTTAGGACGTCGAAGACGGTTTCAATATAAAATGGATATTGAAATGAAGCAGATATCAAGTGCAACTAAAGAATACTACTTCTCCAAAAGTTAAGAATGGTTATTTAACGAAATCTATAAAAAATGAAACGGATCACAATGAGCGAAAAGAAAATAGAAGTCAAAGCATTAGTAACGGGGGGACAAGCGTCTGGTGGACCTCCGATTGGTCCCGCAGTGGGTCCAACGGGGATTAATATTAAAGATGTCGTTGATGTCATTAACGAAAAAACGCAAGTTTTCAAGGGCTTGACAGTTCCCGTCCGTATTTTGTGCGATCCTGAGACAAAACAATTTGAAATATTCATAGAAACTCCAAGCACAGCCAGCCTATTGCTCAAAGAACTAGGTGCCGAAATGGGGTCCAAAAGCCCAGGAGAAGAGATACTCGGCGATTTATCCATGGAACAGATCATGAACGTTGCAAAGGCGAAACGGGATATTTTATTAGAAAAGACTTTTAAATCGTGCGTGAAGACCGTAGTTGGAACCGCTTTATCCATAGGCGCTACGGTTGAGGGACAAAATCCCAAAGCACTACAAAAAGCCATTGATAACGGACAATTTGACGATGTGATCAAGAAAGGGGAGGCGTGATAATGAAACTCGAAGATAGAATGCTAAAACAATCCTTAAACGCCGCAATTGAAAGCTCCGTCCTTAAAAAGGAAGGTAAGAAAGATAAAATCCGAAAGTTTGACGAATCTATAGATTTCATCATCAATCTCAAGGATATCAACCTCAACGATCCAAAACAACGTATCGAAAAGGAACTTATCTTACCTAACGATATTATTACTCAAGACATGCCAAATATTTGCGTTATTGCATCAGATGAAATATTAATGGAAGCTAAGAAGTTGAAAATCGACACGATCGATTCTGAAGGGTTAATATCACTTAACGGACAAGAGAAAAAAGAAAAAAAAAAGTTTGTTAAGAAATACGACTATTTTATTGTTGAAGACAAGATGATGAGAGATGTCGCTAAATATTTAGCCCGTTTTCTAGGTCCGGTAGGTAAAATGCCCAAACCATTTCCTTCTGGATACGGAATCGTTTCTTCCGTTGACGACCTTAACACGGCGATTGATAGGTATAAAAAGATCATTCGCGTTTCCGTGAAGAAACATCCAATAGTTCAAGTAAAAATTGGAAAGAAATCAATGGCAAAAGATAAATTATACGCAAACATGAAGGCAGTCGTTGATTATATTGCGGATCTCATGCCTCATAAATACAACAACTTCAAGTCAATCTACCTGAAAACTACGATGGGACAACCCGTGAAACTAGGAGGTGTTGAAAAGTGATTAAAAGAACTGAAATCCCTCAATGGAAAATAGACGAGGTTCAAAAATTAGTAGATTTATATAAACAGTACAAGACCATTGCAATCGTGAAGATTGCTGGAATTAATGACAAGCAAATTCAGGATGTTAGAAAGAAACTGAGAGGAAAGGCAGTCATTAAGATGTCTAAAAAATCGCTTCAAACGCGAGCCATTGAGATATTTAAACAAGAATCGAAAAAAACAAATCTCGACGAAATAATCAAAAACATCCCACCTCAATCAAGTGTTGTTTATACTAACATGGATATTTTTGACTTGAAAAGAGTATTTATCCAAAACAAATGGATGGTCCCTGCTAAACCAGATGAGATCACCCCCGTGGACATTTGGGTGCCCGAAGGAGATACAGGTCTTCCAACGGGTCAAGTCATTTCCGAGTTAAACATGACGTTGAAATTACCCACGAGAATTCAAAACGACACTATATGGATTCGCGAAAATACTCGCACGCACAAGGCTGGAGACCTGGTTACCATAAAACAAGCCTCGGTCTTGAAAAAATTAGGCGTGAATCCCTTAGAGTCCCTTATCAACATTCATTTTGCCTGGTCAGACGGCGAAGTCATTCCAGAAGAAGTTCTTTACTTGGACATCGTTGCATTCCAGAAAGACGTACTTTCAGCGTATATGAACGCTCGAACGATTGCTTTAGAATTAGGAGTTGTTGACGACGATACTCTCGAGCCTTTAATTCAAAGAGCTCACAAAGGAGCTATTGCTCTACTTTTTGAGCTTCCAATATTCGAAGAAAGTATGCTAGAGGACTATATTTGTAAAGCCGAAACGAACGCAAATGTTCTTCACGCTAATATTTTTGGAAGTGCAGTTAGTGCAACTTCCGCATCAAGTACAAGCCAAGAAGAGTCAAAATCTGAAGACCCCGAAAAAGATGACAATGAAGAGTCCGTTGGTATTGGAGGACTATTTGGATAACTAAATTAAATTTTTTTAATGATACAAAATACAATAACAAAAAATCAAACAATAAACAGAGGAATGAAAAATGGAAAGTATATACGCAGCTCTCTTGCTTCACAAGGCTTCGAAAAAAGTAACTGAAGCCAACATCGAAAAAGTCTTAAAAGCCGCCGATGTTAATGTCGACAAGACGCAACTTACCAAGATCGTAGCGGGTTTGAAAGACAAGAACATCGACGAGATCATTGCTTCCGCCGCCGCAGCACCCATGATGATGGCCCCCGCAGGTGGAGCACCGGCCGCTGCTGCAGCGCCTGAAAAGAAGGAAGAGAAAAAGAAGAAAGAAGAAGTAGACGAAGAACCCACGGGTATTGGAAGTCTTTTCTAAATTAATTTTTTTTTATTTTATTTTCATGATTTATCTTTTATTTCACAAGTATTTTAAACCCATGATCCTAATAAAGATGAAATGTACGCTTGAACTTTAACAACATTCATGACTTCAACTAAAGGTTCCTTTTTATTCATTTCAAGATCATAAACTTTTTTTTAAATTCAATTTTTTTACAAATAACTTTAACGTAATTACGACAATTTACAAATATTACGACAAGAATTATTGTTGGAAATTGAATAAATCATGGCAGGAGCGTTTATCAAATTTTTTACACCGTTTGTGCGGATAATGCCGGAAATCAAGCAACCGCAAAGAGAAGTCAGGTTTAAAGAAAAGTTTATCTGGACGGCCGTGGTCCTCATTGTATACCTCATCATGTCGAACATACGATTGTACGGAGTTGACCTTCAAAATGTATCGGATAGCATGTATTGGATGCGAATCATCCTTGCGTCTCAGAGAGGAACCCTCACGGAATTGGGAATTGGTCCCATTGTCACAGCGGGACTTATCATGCAATTGCTCCTTGGAAGCAAGTTGATAAAAATAGACATGTCAGACCCATACGACAGATCCATGTTTAGCGGAGCCCAGAAGGTAATGTCCATGTTCATGACCATGTTTAATTCAATCGTTTACATCGCAGGAGGTCAATTTGGCACGCTTACCTTGCCCAACGCAATCTTCGTGTTCATCCAGCTCATGTTCGCAGGCCTCGTGATCATATTATTGGACGAAATCCTTCAAAAAGGATGGGGACTCGGTAGCGGAGTGTCCTTGTTCATTGGTGCGGGCGTTGCGGGTCAGATCTTTTGGAGCCTATTCAGTTTCCAAAACACCGGATTAGGCCCTCACGGTGTTGTTGTCGCTTTCTTTACCTATTTATTCGATAACAATCCAAGCACGGATGTTGGTTCCCTATGGGTAAGACAAAACACGCCAGGATTGATGGGACTCATTACCACGGTCATCATCATTCTCATCGTGGTATGGTTTGAGTCGACAAAAGTAGAAATACCGCTTCAACACGCGGGATATCGTGGGTTCAAGGGCAAGTATCCGATGAAATTATTATACGTCTCCACGATCCCCATAATTCTCCTTAATGCACTCTACGCAAACTTTATTTTCATAGGTCAATTGTTCGTCGGTCCGACGGGTTTCTTGCGAGGCGTCTGGGACGATACTTGGTTAAATTTAATAGGTGTTTTTGAAGTTCAAGGAAACCAAATGGTGCCCGTGTCTGGATTGCTCTATCTCCTTTCGCCTCCTCAAGGCTTGGATCAATTAGTGGCAGATCCGATTCGAGCCCTGATATATCTTGCTTTTTCAACCTACCTGTGCATCAAGCTCGGAAAGGTCTGGGTCAGCGTGAGTGGCATGGCACCCCGAGACATTGCCCAACAGATCTTAGACTCGGGAATGCAAGTTCCGGGTTTCCGGCGTTCAGAAAAGATCGTGGAAAAGATTCTTAAGAGGTACATTCCAACGCTAATCGTTCTGAACGGTATCATCATTGCCTTCTTAAGCTTCACGGCAGATAGCTTGGGTGCCCTATCAAGTGGAACAGGTTTGTTGATCGCAATAGGCATCATACATCAATACGCCGAAACGATAAGTAAGGAAGTTGCAGCCATGCAATATCCATCCATGAGGGAGTTTTTAGGTTTGGATTAATCAAATCCCTTTTATTTTATGTGATTATACATTAAACAATGTAATAAAACAAATCTAAATTGAAAAACTATTAAATAACAAACGACTTAATTGATCTTAAGAAATGCTAGCCATAATGTTTCAAAATTTTGCAGATATCGTATTTAACACATCTGAAGGTGCTTTTTTCTTCGTGTTGTTTTTATCGTTTAGCATAGCTCTAGGAAGCGCTCTCCTGTCCAAAAAGCTCATTGACACTTCAGAAATAGAAAGGAAACAAAAGCAAATTAAGACTCACGAGGAGGAAAAGGCAAGAATAATAGAGCTCGCCCAAGTAGACCCTAACAGGTACCGAAAAGCTCGAAAACGCTGGGAACGCAAGGACGCTGTAGTCAAGAAAACTCAACAAAAAATGGGGCTCCAGCGCATGAAACCCACATGCATCACTTTCCTTCCCATAATGATCATATTTTTCGCAATAGCCCCGGCTTTTGGGGGCACACCCGTTGCAATGGCATCCATGAACCCGTTAAATGTTCCATTACTTGGTTCAATGATTACAAATGTAAGAATTGCGCCTTGGATCACCTATCAAGCGTGGTACATGATCTGTTCTCTTTCTTTTCAACCGTTATTCCAAAGAGCGTTTAAAATCCAGACACAAACAACTGGAGGAGGCTTCAGCCAAATGCTCAGTGGTCAGAAAGCCAAGGCCATGGAATTTCCTGACATTTAAAAAAGAAACGGAAAATTCTCAAACCTTTTTCTTTAATAGCGATATTTTCAATTTAATCTTGTTATTTTCTTCAATATTACCTTTGAAGGTTATATCCAAATTCTTGAATAAAAATTGAAAAATTAAAATTAAAAAAAATTACTTGTTTTTATCTTTCACGATCATGTTCAATCCTTTCAGGACTGACAAGACGGAACTCATCACCACATCTTCGTGAGTGGCGCTTGTTTTAATGATCCTGTTTGAATCGAGGTCCATCAATTCGATCGAGACGTGGCCCAAAGCGTCAGTTCCGCCCGTGACCGCATCTATATTGTATTCTAATAGTTTTATCTTGCTCATCGGCTCGAAACACTTGACGATTGCTTTTATCGATGCGTCCACGGGACCTACCCCCACGGAAGAAGCAACTCGTTCGATATAATCACCGTTTTTACGTATTTTAAGTTTCACGGTTGATGTCGGGATTATAGAGCCGGTCAAGGCCGTTAGTTCTTCGAGGATCACATATTTCTCTTCCTCTGGAAGTTCTCCTAAGACGTCCTTGACGATTGCAAGAAAATCCTCTTCCGAGACTTCGTGTCCCTTGTCTCCAAAACGCTTGACATGATCCATGATTTTTTCAAATTGCGAATCAGATGTTGGAATGCCCATCTCCTGTAATTTTGCCTTGAGTGCGTGTCCGCCCGTATGCTTGCCAAGCTTGATAGATGCCCTTACGATGTCTTCAACTGCGTCAGAGCGCTTTATTCCGATCAATTCGGGCGTGATGGGCTCGAATGCTCGAGCGTGCTGAATCATTGCGTGAGCGTGTATTCCAGATTCGTGGGCGAAAGCATTTTGACCAATCAACGGTTGAAGTCTTCCGATTTTTACCTTACCCCCACAAAAACTTTCTATCAGTTTTGCTGTGGGAAATATTTTTCTGGTATTCACATTCATCGGAATTTGATAAAGGGCGTAAAGAGACATTGCCGTTTCTTCAAATGAAGCGTTTCCAGCTCGTTCCCCCAATCCCATTATCGTTGTTTGTGCTTCTGACGCACCGTTTTCAAATCCAGCTAGAGTATTAGCTACAGCAAGACCAAAATCGTTGTGACAATGGACAGCAATTCGTACATTTTTTGGTAGCGCCTCGTAATTTTTCCGAATGATGTAACCAAATGCATTGGGAGTAATTGTTCCAACAGTATCAGGAATGTTCACGCGCGTGGCACCACATTCAACAGCAGTTAAATTCGCTTTAATTAAATAATCCAAATCGGTGCGAGTTGCATCCATGGCCGAAAATAAAACCGTGGAATAATGTTCCTTTGCATACGTAACTTCTCTAATGATACTGTCAATGACTTCTTGTCTAGTCATTTTCATTTGTTCTTTTAAATGCAAATCCGATGTTGATATAAAGACATGAATGCTATCCATGTCGGCTTCAATTACCTTATCGATATCAACCCTTTTCATTCGAGCAAGCCCCATTATTTCAGAACTTAAACCGATTTTTGCTATATCTTTACATGCAGCAAAATCACCCTCTGATGTAATGGGAAATCCTGCTTCGATAATGTCAATTCCTAAATTACTTAGTGCTTCAGCAATTGAAATCTTTTCTTCGTGAGTAAAACTAATACCAGGTGTTTGTTCTCCGTCTCTCAATGTTGTATCGAAGAAATACGCCTTCTCAGGAAGGTTTAACGATCCTCGAATCTTTTCCATCATGTCAGACACATATATATCCTTTTTTTCCGTCATTTTTCTTCTACCTATTTTAATTTAACGCTATTTAAACGCCTCCCCTGTTCGCAAGGTATTACCGCTCGCAAAACGAGAAGAGGCTTCTCATAATAATAATAAAAGTTCAGGTAACATTAACAACGATTGAAGTGAAGAAAGTCCACTTGATGGTTTTTCAAGCGATCTAGAAATAAATTCTTGCGTGGCTTTCATTGCTATTTCAGTTAAAAAATGTTGCTAATTACATTCCTTAATACGTGCATAAATTAATAATTTATGCTTTGAGAAAATAACTTGCGATAATAAAATAAATATGGCGCACCCGGTGGGATTCGAACCCACGCGCAGTTTCCTGCACTGGATATCTGGTATTAAAGGCGATAACAATTCAATTCCAGTCCAGCGTCTTACCGGGCTAGGCTACAGGTGCTTTAAGACAGATCCAAAATTCAAATCCTATATTAGTAACCATCGCGCAAATCATTAAAACTTTTTGCTTGATATTCTTTTAAGGCGCTGGCGCACAATTAAATAAAAGGGAAATAAAAAATAAAAAAAATTGAGAAAAATAGGAGTGAATCGTTCCAAGATAACGCTCGTTCTCTTTAGAAATCACTTCGTTGGGACAGAAAAAGTTTCGTTCATCTTTTTCGTGAGTTTTGCTTTCTTGATTGCAGCCTCGACTGCTTCGTGGTTTGCACCCTTTTGGATCTCAATCGTTTCGGCAAGGGGTTCCACATGTTTATAATTCGTCCGTCTCCTTCGAACTGCCAGCCCGTCAATGAGCAAATAGTTCTTGTCAATAACATCAACGATAACGCAGTATTTTCCGGCTTCTCGTCCCATTGTTTTTACGCATAATCTTCCAATATCGTAAACGCTCATAATTCGTCACCAAATTATTTGAAGCTCTCGTTTCTTTACTTGCTTGAATTTTCCCAAGTAAAGAAAGTTCGTTAAGCTAAAATTAAAAATTAAGCATGAAATAAATTTCTTACTTTTTCTAAGTATGTCGAGCTTGATATAAATTACGATTTAAATCATTCAGAAAGTACCAAATAAGTTAGAGTTTTTTTATGTTATCAAGAATGTTCTTTACGATTTCCTCAATTGTCATGTTTTCGGTTTCAAGGACTAAATCGTGAATCTCTCTTGCTTTAATGGTGTCCCCCAAGTCAATACCATAAAGCTCCTTAAATCGTTCTTTCTCGGAGGTCTCTCTAAGAGTAGTTTCTTTAAATTTTTCCTCATAGGATGTTTTATCTCGATCTGCCATTCGCTTGACTCTCGTTTCAATGGGACAGGCAAGGAGAATTTTAAAATCTGCCTTCGTTTCTAATATATATCCGCTCAGTTGGCTATCTATGACGATATTTCCTTCTTTTGCGAGCTCTACTATTTTTTCGTCTAATTCCTTGTCAATTTTAGGGTTGTTCTCTGCGTGAGCAGTAAATTCTTCTAGCGTCATTTCATGATCCATTGCAAGATCGCGAAACGCTTGTCCCGTCGAATAATATCGTAAACCGAGAGATTTTGCGATTCTTTTTCCGACGGTTGACTTTCCAGTTCCGTGCAAGCCAGAAATCGTGATTATCATGATTGAATATTGGTTTCGGAATTTCCCAATTTTCGTGTAATAGAAAAAGAGAGTAAAAAGCTTATTGATGATAAATTGCGTTTTTAATCAATCCTTGGAGGCACTTAGCACAATATCGACCACCTTCAAGGCGATTTGCTTTTCGAGCGGTGAGATCCGTCTTTTTCATTTCAGAAGGGCGAAGCTGTGGTATGGACTGAAGTGGAGTTTTACAAATCGCGCATTGACTCTTATGAGGTTTTTTCCTCCAATAATGAGTCACATTCTTGTTTCCAGGAGTCCTTAAGGCGTGTCGTTTCTGAGCCTTTGATCGTAATCCAGGTCGTGGCATAGTTGTTTTCACTCGTGAGTATTATTTTCTTAACTAATGATTTTTATAAATACGATATCTAATAATAATTTTATCATTTTAAAATTCTACTATTAACTCTTAATATAATGTTCTAGGCATTCAGGAATGAAATAGAAAAAATTAATTAATAATTAAAAACTAGGACAGACCTACATCATGAATACGGGTCTTAGGAAAAAATAAAAAATAGCAATAATGACTCCCACGATGTACGACGACACGACCACTCGATACGTCGAAGAGTTAGAGAGCTCCCTGATGGCTATCGCCATGAGCGAGGGAACCCATAACATGATGATTAAGGCTTCCATTGCGTAAATTGCGGCCCATACAGCGAAATTTTCCTTGAAGACGAAGTCTAAACCCGCTTGGTCCATTAATATATTGTTAGGAAAAGCAACTCCGAGGATAATGATTTCGACGAGATATATCACGATAAATGGAACGAACGCACAGAGCATCATCTTTCTCTTGTGAGCTTGTTGTTGCTGGAGCACTCCCCCCTTGTAGATGCTGAAAACACTCATTTCAGCTTCCTGATATTGTTCAGTTTTTTCTTCCGATTTCTTCCCAAATCGAGATTCCAACTTCTTTGAATAGTCAACGGCGTAATTCGCACCGCGAGTGAATAACCACATCACGACCTGAAAAAATAGAAGGTGGTAAAGCGTTCCAAAAATAAAACCCGCAATGAATCCCATCCAGGGAATCCAATAGATGTTTGCTTCTACTGAATAATCCTCTATCCTGAAATGTGAAAAAAGTGCCATCCAGCTAAAAGCGTATAATAAAACAATTACCCAAAAAATGACATTACCAGGAGCTTTTTTTCGCATGTGATTGATGTCCCAAAAAGCGCGGGGCGAATTAGTGAACAAGTAATACCACTTCAAGTACCAAGGATAAGGAGCGGTCCATTCTTCTTCGATTCGCTTCCAGAAAAATATTTTCTCGACAGCTTCGACCCTTAGGCGCTTTCCGCAGAATGTGCAGACATAATTTGTAGCTTTATTTTCGTTTCCACATTTTGGACATCTTTGAGTTGATCGGCTCGGACTTAGCATTAGTTACTCCTGCGTTTCGTATTAATGAATATATAATAAAACAATTATTATAAAAAATTTGTCTTAATTTTTCTTGAATGCATGTATCTATTCGAATAAAATCTCGAAAGTTCCATTTTCTTGCTTGATTAGTTGATACTCTCGATTCGTGAACAATTTCGTTAGTTCCAGATTTGTCCGAGCGTGGCTGGTGATTTCCATTACTTTTATAGATGATGTGCCTTTGGCGAATCCCATGAGAGGAATTAATTGATCGCTGAGGTAATTATCAACTGGCACGCCTTTCTCGATGTATTTAAAAAGCTCTATTGCGGCGTGCTCTCCCAGGCGTTCAGAAGTAATACTTTTTTCACCCAAGATCGTTCCAGAAGAGATTAAAGCGCCCGTGTTAGATCGTGCCCATAAAAAGATCGCAACACCAGGACTTAGAGAGTCCACGGGATTTATTTCAATTTCTATCGGCAGGTTGAGTTTGTTTTTCAAGGTTCTGACAGCTGATTTTTTCACGCGTTCTGCCACATTGCTCTTATTCCGATCGAGGCTCTTGGTGATCGTGATTTCCCCTTGAATTAGATCCAAACCACCCAAATGCGTGAGATTAATCGGTTTCATTGGTTCGCTCGAAGCTTCCACAAGACATCGAACTCTCGCTCCCCCTTTAGGATACCAACCGTGCTCGTCGATCTGAAGCCGGATTTTTAACCCAGCTGCTTCGAAGCGGGGATATACAATTCGCTCCAAATAATTAAGGCTAGGAGCCCATTTTCCAAAGGTACCGCCACCATCTAAATTTATCTCGAATTTCTTGTTTTTCAATCCTAAACTTGCAATCTGGACCGGTTGAAGGAGGAGACCCAAGCTAGCGGCCGTGTTGACCTTTATCCAAACCTTGTCAAGGAATGTATCGTTTGGATCGAAAGAAACCTCAACGGAACCGACAGAGCACTCACTAAGCGTGCTCCCCGTCAAGTTTGCCAATGTCTTGAGACCTAAAAGGTGCTGAAGTCTCATCCCAGGCTTGGGTCGATTCGCTCGTATGTTTTTGATCGATATTGGTCGTTGGTACAGGACGGAATATCCCGCGCTCAAGCGTAAGATGGCGCCCCCTCCTTCCCCGAAGGAGCCGTCGATATTTAAACTTTTATTTTCATTCACTTTTTTTCTCCGAGGAATGTATGATTCTTTCTAATCCATTAAATTGAAGCATTAATTCTATTACTTCTTTTGGTACTAATTTCTTCCAAGATTTATTATCTTTTTTGATAAGTTGTCGCACATGTGAACTATTGAATTTTTTTTTAAAAATTTCAATTTTTTTCCCAACGACATAACCCTCGTTAGAAAATAAGGCCCTGACCCAGTTGCTATTTGAATACACCACATCAATGTCTCCTACGATCGATATCACATGAGAGATCCATTTCTTTGCGTTAAAGATATCGGGAATGTTAAAAATTTCGTATCGATGGGGTGAAATATTCCTCCGTTTCAAGGCAGCTTCTATGAATTGCCTTCTTTCGTCGCCCGAAAAAGGATCGTTCTCTGCATCCGACAGTTGCGAGCTTCCAATGCCTATCTTGATTTTTTTACACGAATTCAAGATGTTCCGTAGGACAAACACGTGTCCGTGGTGAAGCGGTTGGAATCTCCCAATAAAAAGACCTATCTTGGATTTTTGGGCACCATTATCTCCCGATCTTTCGAATAAATCGTTTATATTCGTTTTCATGAGAAGTTTCCAAATCTTTTTTGAACGATCGATATTTTTTTCGTTTTGAAGTATTATTTCGAGTTCTCCTTGGGTGTAAAATCTACTATGATGCTCGTCAAGTTCTATGGGATCTGGTACGAGCATAACATCACGATCTATCACGGCAAGAAAAGTATAGGAAATTTCCTTTGTTAAGTTGTCTTCTTCTTCTTTTAAATTACAAAATTTTACCTTTTTAACATGACGCTCTGCAACACCAAATTCTTCTTCTAATTCTCTCAAGGCGTTTATTTTAATCGCATTTAGGTCGAGATTTTTTTGATACAAGACGTGACCAGAAGCCGTATCGGTAAAATACTCCGGATAGGATCTTTTGTGCTTGCTCCGCTTTTGAACTAGGTAGAATACCTCGTTTTTTGAGTCGAAGGCCACGGCAAATAAACGTATGATGAGGTGGGGTATTTTTTTGTCGTGTGCTTCCTTTCTTTTTAAGGGAAACACATATTTTGAAATTTGACCTGATTGCAAGTATTTTGCGTTTTCTTCTCGAATGCAAGCGATTATTTCATCTTCCATTAATGATCTATTGGTATTCGTGTTCCTTAAACCTTTAGGTGGTAAAAATCATTTCTCTTGATTTAATGATCGAATTACTCTTGGTTTTTAATTTTTTTTAGAAAATAGGTTGTGTATTGAAGATTACTTTGAGGACACGCTTCTATACAAAGACCGCAACCAACACAGTCTATTGATTTTACAGGTTCTCCCTTAGAAGCTCTTGATAATATATCGATGGACATCTTACAAGCATCGTTACAGAGACCACATTCAGTACATTGGGTCAATCCCGTCAAGATTTTTTGCCCACTAATCCTTCCGATAATTCCGATGAACGTTCCAGCAGGACAATAATAACAATAACTCCTTCCTCCTATTACCATCCATCCTAAAAGCATCAATATCAGCTCGAACATAAGATATTTGTAGAGTTCAATATTTTTTAAAATCTCCAATGAGGGAATTATACGCACATCAAAGATTACTAAAATCCACGCCAAGATGAGGAGCAGATTAACCACGATAAAAACGATTTGAAATATTTTTAGAAATTTTTTAACCTTCTTTTTGACTGCTTTCGACTTGGGTCGCTCTTTATCGAGAGTGATTAGGGGCAAGAAATCTCCAAAAGATTCTGCGTGACACCCATTCATTGGACAAATTAAACTACAAAACCAGCGCCTTCCAAACAAAACCACTCCGGTAAAAACAACTACTTGAAAAATAATGTAAATAATAAGGCTAATTTGAACACTAATTTCCCCAAAAATATTAATAAAGGATGTGTTATACACGGATCCCGTGAGAATCAATTGGAATGGGGCGGTACTCCACGGAAACGGCATGAACAGTAAAAATAATTCAAACGAATTGGCTAATATGGGAACAATAACGAGTAAAATCAAAAGAGAAGCACAGAAACTTGATAAACTCACGATTCGAAATCGGGATATGGTTTTTTTTAACAATTTTAAGCGTTTTATCGTAATAAAACTGAAGAAAATCACGATTAAAGTCCTTGCAATGTGTTCGTATAAAATATAGGAAATGTGAATGACATCTTGCATAGAAGGATCAAGTCTCTTACTCAAGACGCTATTAAGAAACCCAACAACAAAACCAATTGCTATGAAAACAATAATGAGGACTTGAGCTATCCTTGTATAAAAATTTGCTTTTAATCTTGATATATTTTTAAAATCGCTCATTTTTCTAACGAAAAGGATGCAATAATAGATTAATGTTTCTTATTTGGACAGAAAAGAATAAAAAGGTTTAGTTATCTTTTTTAGAAAGAAGTCTGATTTATAAAAAAAAAACTTAATTTTGAAAAATTTATTGAAATATAAATTAATCAATACAATAGGGGAAAAGAAACCAGTCAATCGAAAAAAACGGTAATAATGTCTCCAACATTGCAGCCTATGGTGCTTGCCGCAGATCCTTGATTGATTGATATTTCCAAGAATCCGCTGGAACCTTGTAAAAAAAATAATGTTCCTTTAGGCATGGATGCGAAATGGGACCTAAATTCTCCTGAAAAATCGTTTCCATTGTACCTTATTTTTATTAAATTGCCCTGAGATAATACTAGTGTTGAATCTTTCACACGATTGCCCTCCAAGGAGACATTAGTCGTTACATTTCCAAAACTATCGATGTAAAAAACGATACACCGAATTTTTTTGTTATCCATATCGAATTGATATTCAATCGGGTATTTTTCAAGAGTTGAAATTCTAAATGAAGAGCCGAATTTACCAAGCGGCGTTCCCTTCAAAAGATGCGCCCCTACAGGAGCCATTATGTCTCTCCCGTGAAAAGTCGAAGAAACGGGATTGTTAAAATAAGCATTATCGTTCAATTCAACGCATTCAACGATTTCTTTGGAATCAAATGCTATCGAAAGAATTCCATTATTAGGAGCAATAAAATATTGTTGGGATTTCGTCTTGGCACAAATTACTTCACGGTTTCCTCCAACACCGGGATCCACAACAATTATAAAAACAGTATCTTCAGGAAAATGTTTACAAGCATTTTTAGTTATATATCCTGCCTCCAAGATTGAAAACGGAGCGATTTCGTGAGATACATCGATAATATTCACATTTGGATTAATTTTTAGAATGATGCCCTTCATGCTCGCCACATAATGATGTCCCTTCGTCCCAAAATCCGTAAGCAAGGCAATAACACCACGATCCGGATTTGGTTTTTTAATATTCATGTCAAAAATCAAACGCTCGCAAGAAGGGAATTTGTTCGAATCGTACTTTTACTTTTTTTTGAACTTTTGATCGGCGTTGTAGAAATCTTGAAGGGCTTTTGATTTCAGGTTGTATTCCTCTTCTTTATCGGCTTCCATGAGTTCTTTCGAGATTTCTGCCGCACGCTTGAAAAAGATGTAAGCCTTATTAAAGTCCTCATTTTTGATGGCTATAATAGCGTCTTGAAGAGTTTTATCCCGATTCTTGTTAAGCACGGGAATTTTATTGGCGATTTTGGACTTGTAATTGAGTACCTTTGTCAAGTCTTTTTCGAGAAATTCATCAGCAACTTCTGCCGATTTTTTAAAAAACTTCGTTGCTTTATCGTAATCGTCCACCTTTAACGCTTCTTCTGCTGTTTTGTAGAATTCCGAAATTTTCTTGTGTTCTCCGTTTTGTATTTTTTTTAACAATTCGTCGGCAAGCTTTCGTTCCTTATTACTTCCGCTAAGCATTTCTTTAACCCTATTTTTTATGCTTTCTTCTAAAGCAACGGGATCCAAGGAGTCCGTGAGGGTCTCCAAGTGTTCGATGTAAATTTCTTGCAGCTTTTCCTCGAATTCTGTTTGGGAAAGCGAGAGAAAATCTGAAACTTCTAAGGCAGAAGCGGCGTTTCGAAGGGAGGATTGGAACTTTTCTGGCTTTTCCTCTTCGTATAAAAGCAAGCCAATTATCAACCCATGAGCCTTTCGTGCTAGTTTTCCCTTGAATACGTGCTTGTAAGAAACAAACGAGATATCCTTGAGTTTTAAAAAATTGTGTTCATTCTTGGAGTGATCCAAATTTAACCTGAGCAAGAGAGAACTCGATAAATCAAATTTAACGCGCTTATCGGCAAAATAATACCCTAACACCTTGTGTTCTGAGTCTGTTGGCAATAATATGGCAAAACAACCGCTTGGCACATCGTTCACGCTCTCAACATTATTTAAGTAACTATTTTTCAGTATTGGTTAAAATAGATAAAACCGGGATAATTTATAAAAATTGAGGATCTCACGTTCTAAAACTAGCTTGTATGATTCTATTCGTTTCTTCCCTGATCGATTGGATGATCGTGAGGAGTTGGGCGTAATAAACGTTATTTGCCACCGCCTTGGAAGCGTTTTTAATGTCTTCAATGGCCTTTATTTCTTCTTCCTTGATGCTTTCAATTACTTTTTTTTCGTATAAATCTTTAAGCTTGGAATTAAACTCATCGGATAATTCTTGCATGCTCTCAGAAGACCGTGTTCTAAATTGCTTAAGCACCTCAACGATAAGTCGAATGTTTTCCGTGAGCGATACTGTTTCCTCGCTGAATTTCTGGCTCATTGCATTAATTGCGCTGCTCATATTATTAATCTGGGCAATCGTACCGTCTAAAGAGGCGGTAATTTGATCGATCTTGCTGATCATTTGTTCTAAGAGTTGTTCTGCCATTTTTAATATCTTCCTTCAATAAGTGTTTTAATTATTTAATTACCTTACATGGATCTATTCTCCGGCAACTTGCTCATCTTCCTCTTCTTCGACCAAGCCTTGTTCTTTCAGAATTTTCACGGATTCTATTGCTTCAGAAAGAAGCAAGTTGACGGTCTCTTGATTAAGTACTTCTCCCGCAAGCGAGGAAAAGTTTTCCAGACTTGAAATGAGCGTGTTAAAGGCTTCCAATCCCAATCCACCCTTTAAAGTTTCGAATTCTTGAGTTACTTTCTTTCCCACCTCCGAAAGTACTTCCAAATGGGACGTTTGCGTCGTTTCAATTTCGCCCGAAAAAGTCGTGATTTTTTCCGAGAGGTTTGCGATCTTATCATCGATGTTCCTATTAAGACCATCCAAGGAGTTTTTCAAATCCTGAATTGCCACTCCAAGTTGCGCAATCCTGTTATATATCGCGTTCAGCAAATCAGTAAGCATTTCCGCCATAAATCATGACCTTTTCGGAAGTTTTCCTCGATTTTTAAATTTTCTCAAGTTTTTTTCAGAAGTTAACTATTTAATGGGATTTAACCTTTTTAATTTTATTTGCTAGATCCTCCAACGAATTTAAGAGTAGATTTAAAAGTCGGATTAACATAAAATTTTTATTTTTCCAGTTCTTTTTGACATTATACAAGTTCGCAAATTTGTAAAATCCTTGCGATTAAAGGGCTCCCGTAGCTCAGCTTGGTTAACGAGTACAGGTTTTTGTGCTTGATCGACAAGCGCAGGTCTTATAAATGGCCCGTGGACCTACATTGGAACACATCCGGTCCACGATCAGTAAAAACCTGAGATCGGGGGATCGAAGCCCCCCGGGAGCATTTTTCTTCATTCCTTATCAAAGATTATCTTCATACTTTATTCATATTAGAAAAAACACTTATTTCTTGAAAAAACTAAAAAGAAGGAAAAGATTAAAGAAAAAAGCGGAATAAATTTACATTCTAAGGTTAACCCGCACCAAGCTCAGGACCCACTTCTTAATTTCCAACAAGTTTTTCAACAGTCCAGCCACGTGAGTTTTAGGGTAGGGTTGTTCGGGCGGCAATCGTTGGGCGAACGTCATCCACTTGTTAAGCGTGAGTTGCACCAAGCTCGCTCCTTCGGCCTGCATGAACATTGGAACCACGGCCGCACTCTCACGGGCGTCCCCTATGGCAAAATACACCTTGCGACCGATGGCTTCCACCATCGATAAGTGCGCCGCCTCGTCGAGCTTTCGTTCGACGAGAATGATCTTGAGGAGTTGAGTCTTTGCGTCAGCATCTCTTGAGTTAAACGCTTCCTTGGTTTCCTTAAAGTTTGTGGATACTTCCTCGTAAAACTTTTCAATACCCCCGTCTTCCGAGCTATAGATAGTAATCTTCAAGTTCTGCTCCAATCCTTCCACGAGCGTGAATCGTTTCTGCTTGGAATAATACAAAACAGCTCTTGAACCGCCCTTCTCAGTGTCTTGGGAAAGACTAATGGATATGCACCTGCTGCTAATGGTATTGCAAGTGTGATAAGCCAACTCAAACGCTTCTTTCGGGCTCAAGGGGGCGTAGTCCTCAACCAGTTCCTTGGAAGGCCATTGGGAGCTGATAACGCCGTCGAATTGGTCTAACAGTTTGTTTTCCATGGGTTAACTACTCTTATATGTGTTTGATTAAAACGCGAAAAGTGATAATATAACACAAATTTTCACTTATATATTTTATTTCTTTGATCGCGACTACTTTTAAATGAGCTTCGTTCCTATTTAAAGCTTTTATTTTACGACTTGTTGGTAGGCTTTTTCAAGCCGCTTGACGGCAGATGTGACGTCTTCTTTAGTTGCACCAATTGCGGCGTTCATCACGATGTAAGGCACGGAATACTCGTCGCTACAAGCCCCAAATTTACTCTGGGAAGGATTAAACACTCTTGGGCCCGTGACCCTCAAGTTATAAAGTGCCCCACCTAACGCAGTACGTTGATTTTCTTTAAGGCGTTTCAAAGACATGGAAACCGCCACGGGATTAAAAATATTCATGACCCGCTCTCCCACGCTGTCGGCAAAAGATTTTAAGAGCACTTCAAGCAATTCTCGATTTTCTTGCTGTTCTTTCACGAGTCTTTGGTATCCACTCACGCCAAGGGACAACATGGCAACTAGAAAATTAACAACGGGAGTTGCGCACGCCCTACCAGCGTAGGCTTGACTGATCATGTCCACGACGTTCTTGTTTGGAGAAACGATTACCGAACCACCAACGGGCGTTAAGAAATTCTTATCGGTGGATTGGATCACGGCATCCACGCGACCCGCGTCCATCGCTACTCGGATCAATTTCATCCACTCGGGACTTTGTACCCCATAGGCGTTAACGATCACATGCACGAGATCTTTCTCTCGAGCGAATTTGCTTATTTCCTTGATAGCGTCGTGTTCTCTGGGAGGAAAATAGCTCGTAAAAGACAATACGGCAAAGCACGAATCGTCGTATTTCCCTGTTACATCTTCAAAAGGTATCCGTACTGCGTCTCCCGACACTTTTCCTTTAGCAATCTTGGGCGTCATTCCAACGAACTCCAGGGCCTTTAACAGGGATTTATGGTCGATTTGAGGTACGATCACGCACTTCTTGTGTTCATTCTCAGGATCACCAATTTTGGGCTTTAAAGCGCTTAAAGTCAAGGCTAACGACATTCCAGTGGCTAAAGGCACGACTAATGCGCCCTTCACACGGGGTAATCCGAAAGTCTTGAAAAAATTCCTCGCCAGATAATTTGAAAGTTCGTACATGATCGAGGCCCCAGGCGCCTTCGGTTGGGGTGCAGATAAATAGCCGCTCCTACCCACGCCGTGACAAAACCCCGCCGAAGTCTTTAAATGAATTTTAGATGCGATTCTTGCCTCTCGTTCGCCCACTCTCGAGGCACTTGAGTCCTTATCAGTGTCCATGTTCGATAACATAGCGAGAAATACCTCGATCTGCTCGTCGCTCCATGGTTCTCGCGGAACTGCCTTTTGTTCGAGCAAGACTTTCATTGGACCTAAGAAGTCGTTTAGGATC
This sequence comes from Promethearchaeota archaeon, assembly GCA_016930515.1. GTDB lineage: Archaea > Asgardarchaeota > Lokiarchaeia > Sigyniarchaeales > SOKP01 > FT1-020. The sequence continues at coordinate 32,558 of JAFGGO010000082.1, forward strand.
GTTTGTCCCCGACGAAGCATGTTTTCGGGAATCGGCGAGTTTAAAAAATAATCAATAATTTTACTGAAATCAACCATGAGGAGCACTTTATTATTAATAATGGCGGCCCTCGAGGGGAATTTCGATTTTCTGTCAATCAGAAAATATTATCGAACCCCTATCCCTCCGCAGGATAACTGGGTTTGAAGCCCAGCGTCAGAGACCACT
>JAFGGO010000083.1 GCA_016930515.1 Promethearchaeota archaeon
ACAAATTGAACTGTCAAAAATACGCAAAAACCTTAATAGAAAAGGGAGATCCTTGTTAGACTTGTAAAAACGATCTTAAACTTAATTAATTGCTAATTTTTTGCTCAATTATAACATGACACCATTAAATAAACCAGAACTCCTGGCGCCCGTCCAAAATTGGAATGTTCTAAGGAGTTTTAGTGCCAAAGGTTTGCCTGATGCGATTTATTTTGGAATCGATGACTTTAACATGAGAGCTAGAGCAAAGAATTTTAAAATATCTGACCTACAAGAAATTGTTAATTTTTGCAATAATAAGATCGTTAGCATCAAAGCATACCTTGCAACTAATATCTTGATATATAATAGTGATTTAGCGGAACTTGAACGCATTATATTAGAAGCAAAAGATGCGAATATCGATGGTATCATTGTGAGTGATTTTGCCGCAATAAAAATTGCAATGGAAAATCATATTCCTTTTCACATTTCTACTCAAATGAACATTTCTAACATCGAATCCGCAAGATTTTTTGAAGGTATCGGTGCCCAAAGAATTGTACTCGCCAGAGAATTGTCGTTAATTCAAATAAGAAAAATAAAAAACCAACTAAAGAGGTGTGATGTCGAATGTTTCGTTCATGGCGCCATGTGCACATCGATCAGTGGACGGTGTTACCTTTCAGCAACTATTTGTGATTCAGAACATTTTTCTGCAAACCGAGGACGGTGCGTACAACCCTGCAGGCGAAATTGGAGGGTTATTGATGATGAAAACCACGAGTTAGTTTACGATGGGCAAAGGTTTTTATCTTCCAAGGATCTTTGTATGATAGAATACCTTCCCCAATTAATTAATTCAGGGATTGACGCCTTTAAAATTGAAGGAAGAATGAAAGATCCTGTTTATGTGCGGGAAGTTACTTCCTGTTATCGAGAGGCAATCGAAAGTCATTTCGAAGGCTCTTTTAATCGAGATAAAGTCAAGGACTGGCTCAAGAGATTATCGCAAGTTTTTAATCGTGGATTTCACACGGGATTTTATTTCCAGAAACCAACAATAGAAAATGTTCAATTATTAGAAGAGGGAAATGCGTCTCCTTATAAAAAAAAATATGTAGGGAAAGTTATTTCATTTAACGAATCGAGCAAGACGGCCAATATTTTAATAGAAAACAAAAATGTCCCTCTCACGAGAGGATGCGAAATTATATTACAAAGCAATGATACTTTTCGTTTTGAAACCGTAAAAAAAATGTTTATTGGCGGAGAAAAAATTATTAGCGTCGTTCGAAACGATAGTGATGCACCAATAAAAGTAAATATACGATTATGTGAAAAAGTAAATCCCGAAGAACGGATATACATACTCTTCAAGAATGAAAAAACGACTTAAGCACGATGGTCTTGAGCTATAATGAGTTTTGAAGAAAAAAGAAAAGATTTAATTGATGATCTCAAGAAAAGAGGCGTTTTGACTAATGCGGAAGTGATTAGAGCAATGCTCAAGGTACCAAGGCATCTATTCTTACCTGAAGAAGCACGATCTTCAGCTTATATGGATTCTCCTTTATTGATTGGCATGAATCAAACGATTAGTGCACCACACATGAATGCCATGATGTGTGAATACCTAAAACTAGAAGAAGGCGATAAAGTCTTGGAGATAGGAACAGGCTCGGGATATCATGCTGCACTTTGTGCCGAATTAGTTGCACCCGACGGAGCTAGAACTCCTGGACATGTTTATACGATAGAATATCACGAGGAGTTAGTAAAAAACGCAATAAATAATTTAAAAGTAACCGGATACGATGATAGAGTAACGGTTCTTCACGCAGATGGCACATTAGGATATCCACAAGAAGCACCTTACGACAAGATCTTAGTTACGGCTGCATCTCCCGAAAAAGTACCACAAGCGTTTAAGGATCAATTAAGAGACGGTGGTATTTTATGCATCCCAGCAGGATCTAAAAACTATGGTCAAACTTTATATGTCGTTCGTAAGCACGGAAATGTCTTTGAAATTGATAAAAAATGTGGTGTTCGATTTGTACCACTAGTAGGTCAGTATGGATTCGAAAATTAGGGAGAATTCTCTTAAATAAGTCAATAAAACATTTTGTAAAATGGTATTAAATAGAAAATTTTTAATTATCGTAACAAGAGGTTTTTTTTAATCTTTTTCGAGCTAAATTTTTTCTAATCTCTTTATAAAATTCATTTCGTTCTATATTATCTTTAAGTAGGTTTTCACAACCGTTCCAACAAGAACATTTTTTTAAATCGCGACATTCAGTCATATTTTTATTACCATTTTCCTCATATATTGTTTCCATTAATTGGAAGAAAATTAATATTTTTTAAGATAAGCTTCATAAATTATTAATAATAACCCATTTAACCTTAAATATGGAAAGAAAATTCTAGAATATATAATAATTTAAAAACAAAAGTATATTAATGCAGCTTTTTAAAATGTTGTTGCATTTGCTTTTCAATTTTGGCTTTAACCAGCTTTTTTCGAATGTTTCTTACATGTGCGTTTTTTTCGAAGATTTCTCCAATGGATTTTCTCGTAAAAGACCAGCTGTTTCCCGCAGAAATTTTGTTATGCTGCATTGTTTGAGCTGTTTGATATTTTAATAAGGTTAATTACTATAATTTGTGTTTAAAATTATTTAAAGATAGGGGATTTCGACAAAAATAACCCGTTTACAGAAATGTAAATGAAAAAACTAATATATTTTTAAACACAGGTTTAATTGAAATGTAGATTCAAATTTTAGAAGGGGGGTTATATTTATTCCTTGATATATCTCTTGATATCCCTCGTCAGTAAAGACATACGCAACTATTGGAAACGCATTAAATTGAATGTCTTGAGAATTGTCTGTAATCTTAATTTCAAAGGTCAAATCGTAAGATTTATCATAAGCTTTGAAATGAGATCCTCGAAATCTAAACGGTTTTAAATTTCCCGTCGAGAGGTCGATATTCTCTTTTAAATCCTTGCTTTCAAAACGAAATTCCTTGGGGTCTCCGTTAAAAAAAAAGGGGATATCGATTGCCAAGTTTAAATCCCTTGAAATCCTTTTTAATGCTTCTTCCTGACCCTTTTCAGCTTCGAATTGCCCATTAATATTTATATCTATTTGAGTCCCTTTTACGCTTATTTTTTTTATTACTCTACAAGGAATCCTATAGTCAGAAGTTGTATCTTTAACGGATCCTTCCACTTCTAAAAGAAGTTCAGCAACTTTATTTTTTACAGAACTTTCTTTGATCTTGAATTCATTATTGACGAAATCGCCAAATTCGTAATAATTATCTGCAATTAATTGTTCAAATCTCACATCGTCGTGGAGGAAGCGAAGGCGTAACATCGAGCGTCGAAACCTATCATTATTTATTTCTCCCGACTTGATTTTATCATCGTTATGATATGCTTCTGGCCATCGAGTTAAAGTGTTTAATAAGTTATAGGATTTGGGTTTAAAATCCAATTCAAAAATCGTCCCCGCATCGGAAGGATTCACATAAACATTTAACAAATCTGATTCAATCAATACATCACTCTTGCTATTTCTGGTAAAATCCATTGGATCTAACCACATAAAAGATCCTTGTTGGGCCACGAGCAAACCATTCATCTCGTCGATTAATTTTTCTGCGTTAATCAAATGAGTGTACACAGAAAATCGCAGGAATTGAAGGTAGACGCCCCCAAATAAACCGTGCCAATAACAATCGTTGCATTGGCTTTTATAAATTTCGTCCCAGCTTTCAAGCACTTTGGGTTTTAAAATCGATACGAGCTCTCCATCCTTGATCTTCTTGATCTTGCTCTCAACTTCAAGGAGTTTCTCTCTCACATGAAGCATTTTTTTATGCATGTTGTTTGATTCGGGATATTTTACCAGAAAGGATCTCCAAAACCCTCCTTTTAAAAATTGATAGGCTTCGTGCCAAGTTTTATATTTTTTCGTGTGTTCTACAATTTTTTGAAATTTTTTTCTCATAGGAGTAGGAAGCACCCATTCTTCCATCTTATCGTAACTCGAAGTTGGAAGGTAGACTAAATCCTTCGCAGGATGCTTCCACATGTATTCAAAGAGAGTAATGCTTTTAATCCAATCGTTATCTTCTACTTGCTTAAAAAGCGAAGGAAGGAAGGGCCTACCATTGTCTCCTTCTTGATGTCCGTACCCCTCGATATAGCAAATCTGGTGGGTAGAACCCCAGACCCCCATTTTTTCAGCATCTGAGATAAGTAAGGCGAACCTATCTCCCTTTTCATCAGCCACGCTTCGTAAATAATCAATCGTTTCGTGAGTTGGCTTCCAGGGCGTTAAATATCTTATCTGTTCGTTTATGGGAAAAACGCGGAGCGTCTTACCCTCGTCTTCAGTAACATATGAATAAAAAGTATCTTCTTCGGAAATACCCGATGATCTAAAATGATTATCGTCAACAATTACGTATTTCAGACCTACTTCCGCTAAAAAAGAAGGGTAAGAAGGTTCCCAAACTCGTTCTGAGAGCCACGCCCCTTTTGGCGTGATACCAAATTCTTGTTCTACGAGGTGAGAAAGCTTTCTCATTTGGGTGATTTTATCTCTCGTGGGGATAATAGCGTATATTGGTTCGTAAAAACCACCACCGATAATCTCAATTTGATTTCTTTTTGCCATCTGCTTGAGTTTATTGACGAGTTTGGGTTTGTTCTCAATAAACCATTCTAATAAGTTCCCTGAAAAATGAAGCGTCACTTTTACCGAGGGATGATCGTAAATGGTATTTATCAGAGGACCATACGACTTTCTATAGCAATCTTCAATGACGTGTTCAAAATTGTCAACTGGTTGATGAAAGTGAAAAACCATGGGAAAATAAATGCTTTTTTCGGTAATTGTTCGTGCACCTTTTAATGTGTTATTGAACGATTAAGAGTCGTGTGTTTTTAATTATTTCGCATAACAATATTTAAAATAATATAGATTTTAAAATATTCCTAAAGCGTTATAAAAAATTCACATTATGTCTAAAATTATTTCAAAAAAATTTGTATCGGAACTATTAACCAGCACGGACTTTAAAAAATGGTTGCTAAAACGTCGTTGGTTTTCCAACAAATCAGAACTTTCCAACATTGATTTCGACCTTTTAATGACGGAATTACAAATACTTAACGAAAATTTCGTATTGATTGTTTTTAAAATCTCAAGAAGAGAATATCAAAAAAATTATTTCGTTCCATTGGTGTTTTGTGTCGATTTAAAAGATGTGTTGGAGCAGAACGAAATGAATGAAAATCTACTGAAGGAGTTAGAGAAAGAGGCATATAACGGAAAAATAAAGGTAATTGAAGCTGAATATTTCCGAAGATTTTGGCGTTATTTATTTTCTATTTCCTACGAAAATGAAGATGTTGACAAACTGATTGAACTAAAACTATTTGATAATGAAAAAAATGGATCCTTTAGTCTCTTAAAAGAAAGAATTATAAATTTGATTGAAGCGAGAATGAATCTAAGAAAACCAATTTTTAATCTAAAACAACTTGGAAAAGGAAATACAACTAATTTAGTTTTTTTATTAAGTTTCATACAACAAAATAACGATAAAATCATGGATAAAAAAATTGTCCTTAAATCATATAAACATTATCAAAAAAACATCGAAACTGAGAAACTAAATATTCTTAGGATCCACAATTTTAAAAATGTTCCAGAGTTAATTGGTGTTTTTAGGTCTCCAAGTTCGGATGTTATAAATATAATGGAATATATAGAAAGCGATGGAAATATTGGACAAGTTCTCTGGGATGAATTAAATCAATTAGTCAAAGATGTTTTTTCAATTCACAATAATGTTCTTATTTCGAGAACGAATATAAACCAACCGAAAGACTTATTAGAGGATTATTGTTCTTTATCAATGCAATTATTAACATTATTAGGAAGTTGCGTTAAGGAACTGCACGAAAATTTGGTATTAGAAAGCGATAACAATTTTTGTTCTGAAAATATTACCCCTATAGACTTTATATCTGATTTTTCGAGTAAATTAGATTTTAATCTTTCTATAACTAAAAAGAGATTAAAGGACTTTCTTAAAACTAACCCTGAAATGGCTTCAAGTATAGACATGTATCTAGAAAAAATACCTCATTCTACCAGCAAGCTATATAATAAAGTCTCTAATATGAAGAAAATAAAACTCCAACCGATCCACCAAGATTTACACATGGAACAAACGATTTATCGAAGAATAGGAGAAAATTATAGCATATATTTTCTTGATTTTGAGGGAGATCCTCAACTTACATACCAAGAAAAAATTAAAAAGCAGATTGCAGAAAAAGATTTTGCGTCACTTTTAAGATCTCTGAGTTACATTAAATACAATTCATTAGCAGGTTTCGTCCAATATACAACGAATAAACTCAAAAAGCTATATATAAGAGAGAATATATTATTTTCACATTTTTTTCTGCAAGAACACGAAATTTCCATTTCTGAGGAAGTGATAACATTATTAAATTTCTGGGAGACTAGTTTAAAAACGATCGTGTATAAAAGTGTGAATGTTTCTCCAGTTCTTTTAGATCTCGCATCTTTAGAAAGAATCTTAAGCGAACTAAACTATGAACTCCTTTATCGTCCTAAAAATGTACTCGTACCTTTATTAGGTTTAAAAGAATGGATTAGCATAAACTCTTAGATATATAATTTTGAACTTGTTAGCAATAAATTTGAATTAAATTTGGGTTTTGAAAAAGAATTCTTGAAAAATTTTTTAAAAATCTTAATTAAAA
>JAFGGO010000084.1 GCA_016930515.1 Promethearchaeota archaeon
GAAATGGAATCGAAGCAGTAAAAATGGCTGAAAAATACAATCCAGATATTCTAATAATTGATTTAAAGGAAGAAAACTTGAAATTTTTACGAGATTTCACAATTATTCATTCAAAAAAATCAATACCAGCAGTCTTCTTCTTTTCACCTGATAAAAATCGAAAAGCACTTCATTCCGAAGTAACGAGTTATGGTTTTATTGATTTTTCTTCCATTATAAAACCTAAATATTTTACGAGAGATTTATACGAAAATCTCAAACAAAAACTCACGACAAATATCGTTAAATCTTTTAAAACTAAAATTGATACTATTGAGAAAAAAAAAGACAAGATCCGTGAAAGTATTACTCAAAATCTATCCGAGCAATCAATTAAACCCGAAAATATTCATTATTTAGAGCATTTTAATCCTAATGATACTATTAATTTGAAAAAACACTATGATAAAAATGATTTTGAAATAAAAATAACTCCTGTACACATTGAAAAGCTCGAAACTAATATTATCGTAATGGGTGCAAGTGTAGGGGGTCCCAAGACGCTTCCATCCATTCTAAAAGAAATTCCTGCCAATTTTCCCAGCCCTATATTAATTGTTCAACATCTTAATCATTTTTTTATGAGACAATTTGCTATATCATTGAGGGGGATATGTAACCTTCCTGTAAGAATTCCTTCAAATGGAGAAGAAATCTTAGCTGGAAAAATATATCTCTCTCCAGGAGAGCATCACATGGAGATCGTTGTAATAAATAATAAGCCATGTATTAGAACATTTGAAGGTGAACGTGTTAATTTTTGTCGACCTTCAGTAGATGTTTTATTTCTCTCAGCAGCTAAAGTATACAAAAATAATACGATGGGAATATTGTTAACAGGAATGGGTAAGGACGGTGTGAAAGGTTTATTAGCCATAAAAAAGATGGGAGGGAAAACTATCGCCGAATCCGAAGAAACAAGCATTTTGTACGGAATGCCGAAGATAGCAGCAGAAAACGAAGCCGCAAACATAATTCTACCCAATTATAAAATTAAAGACATGATGATCCAATTTGCAAGAAAGCTTTAAAGCCTAGTTCTTGGATAGCAAGCAAAAATTTTTAAGTGTTTAATTTCAATAATAGTCTTATGAAACTGTATAAAGTTGAAGGAGCTGGTAAACTAACCGAAATTTACAAGCTCGACCTTATTAAAAACGATGTTTATCTCGTAGACGACGATAATACAATCTATATCTGGGTCGGACTTGAAGTCCCTCAACTATTAAAAGAAATCACTGCAGAACTCGCTAGGAAATTAGATAAAGAGCGTGGTGGTTCTGCAAAAATCCTTATCATGAAACAAAATCGAGAATATGGATCCTTCCTTTCTCTTATGGATCAGTTTAAAAAAGGGATTAAACACGAGAAAGACATCAAGAGACGTCCAGAGCTCAAGCTTGAAGAACCAAACCTTGTCAAGTGGCTAAATCAATTAAAAAAATATCGAAAACCCGCACCTGAGTTGAAATATGTTGTATTTAAAGAGGGATATCCTCTACCAGACGATATTGAAGAACCAATCGAAGAAAACGATCAAATGAATTTTGAAGAACAAATTAATGTTGCTGCTTATTACCTTTCCCGAGAAGGATACGATTATAACGAGCTCTGTTGGATACTCGCGGAGAAAATAATGAAACACAATTTAAGGCTGGCCTCCATAGAAGACATTCGTAAAAAAGCAGAAGAAGTCTTTAAATCAAGCAGTTCCTACGATGAGCTCTGTTGGTTAATCGCTGAAATCGATATTTTGGAAAAGCTTGGATATCTTAAAGTAGAAAATTATCCTATTTTTCAATAAGATTTCCCATAAATGCTTTCAAGAGTTCTTTTTCAAAATTATTAAATTCCCGCCTTACTTCAATCTGTTTTAATTCATTAGATGCTAAACCTAAATAAAAACTAATCTTTCCTCGAGGAGTATCTATTAAAAATTTTTTAACGAATTCTTTTTGATCGTTGAAAAAAGATGTTCTTTCTGAAAAATCTTGCTTATTATCTATTAATTCTTGGAAAAATCGTAGATCATCACTCATCTTGATTGAAATTCTTTCCTCAAAATCTTTTGTGTCGAAAATTTCTCCATAATAATCCGAAATTATTAATCCCGTTTCAGAATAGAGAATAACATATTGACACTGGAATTTTTTTCCTAATGATTGTATATATTCGTGAAGTGCATTAATTTTAATTGTTTGATTTAAAGAATATGACATAGCAACAGATAAAGAAGCAATATCATAATACGATGTCTCAAAAAATTTAAAACGCAATTCTGGATTTTTTTCTCTTATAAGCTTTATAAGTTCGTGTTTTCGTGTTTGAATTACCGAATCGTTTTTAATTTTAGGATCGAATTTTGAAAAACATATGATTACTTCCTTGTTATATTCTAAATCTTTATAAATGGCGAGTATTTTTTTGAGATAATCTAAGGTATTTTCGAACTTGCTCTCATCTTGAATGTCGATAATATAATATAAAAAATCAGTTTCTTCAAAATATACAAGATTTTTCACATATAATTGGCGATATTTTTCCTGTCCGCCCATATCCCAGATATTTACATTGTATTGATTGAGAAAATTAAAAGCGTTGAATTCGATTAACTTTGTGGGTAATAATTCTTTAACAAATTCTTGAAAATTGTATTTTTTTCTCAAGGCAATCAGAAAACTCGTTTTCCCAGCATTATCTAATCCTGCAAATGCAATTTTTAACTCTTTCAAGTAGCCCGCTCGTTTTTATTCTTATTGATAGTATTAGTGTTTTTATTAATAATTAATAAATGTATACTCTTAAAAAATATATTTTTTAGAAGGTTAAGGGAAATCCAAAATATTGGAATTAAAAATTTTTTTCAACCCATTCTTCAAATTTTATCTTTCTTAATTGCTCTGCCCACAACAATTTTAAATTATTAATCACAGGTAAAATTTTCTCTTTTTTAAGCAACTCATATAATTTTTCAATTGATTTTTCAATAAGCAATCCGTAAATAGTATTTTTGTCGTTCTGTTGAGGATTTACTTTTTCTATTTCTTTTTTTGCTTCTTTAATAATACTTGACCAGTTTTGAGCTAAATTATCGATATAAGCGTTTAAATTTGTTATATCTTCAATTTTGTAAATAGGGAAGGTAAGTGAATATTTATTATTAACTCTCTTTATCATATCGTTCCATTCTAAATTTAATAAATGATTTTCTATCGTTTGTTTGGACCATTGATAACTCACATTTGTTTTATATTCCGTTTTTTCGATTAAGAGCGGTTTGGGCGAAAAATTTATGGTATTATAGAGTTCTTCAAATGTTTTTTCTCCTTCCGAAAGTTTTACTAAAATTTCTCTGCGAACCTTATTTTCGACTAACCAAGGTATCTCACTATCGTCCCAAGGTTTATTCGATGCAAAATCGAACCAAGGTTGGTTTTCGTCTACCTGTATCCTTCCATTAAATCGATAATCGTTATATTTTGAATTTTCTTTCATGTTTTATTTTCTCCACTCTTTTTTTTATTCTCCGAGCATTGCTTCAATTAAAATTTCTGTAGCTTGTTGTTCGGTAAGCCCTTTAGCCATGATTTCATCCAACCATTTTTGGGGGAATCTTCCTAAAGACGCTTCGTGCGAAACGCTTGATGTCGGGTCTGTTGCCCTTATAAATGGGCGAGCGCGGCAAATAGAACCTTTTCCAAGTACGATTTCGCTGCACTCAACATGACCATTGCAATGTGGGGCGTTGCCTTCAGTTATGCCGTACATCAGTACTTCTCCCCCATCTCGAGCGGCAGCCTTCATTTTAAGGATGCTTCTCGCTTTTTCACCTTCTAAATACACTGCGTCGCGAATTCGAACAGAATCTTTCCGATTTTTTCCAAATGCTTTGATTTCTGATTTTATAACACTATTTTTCATTGCGTAAATATCGATCATTATCTTAACCTTTCCAGGAGTACCCTTGGTGAGATTAAAAGTATTTTCAAATGTGCTATCCTCACCTACATAAATATATGCTACTGGTGCGACCGTTGCCCCGCTATTCTCACCGTGGTAGTGCGTCTCGTTATAAGCAAACTTGCAATTGTTCCCTATGTAAAAATGACCGAACATTTTATGCGTCAATCCGATAGCGTTTGGAAAGCTACAATGTGCTTGTAAGGTAACTTCGGTATTGTCTTCTGCAATAATTCTAGGGAATATTTCTTGTACTCCGGTTTGCTTATTAACTCCAAAACAAAGATGAATTGGATCTTCAATTTTCGTTCCTTCCTTGATAACAATATCTGCCACGAGTCCATTTTCAATTTCCCTTCCTTTAAGAATGATGCCGTCTGCCTGTTCTAATCCACTGACTTTATTGAAGTCCAATAAAAGTTTGGCACCTTTTCCGTGTCCCGGCATGAAGTCTTTAATATCGATGTCGTAATCTTCCAAACTATTTAGAATTTCTTCGGGGTAATCGCTATCTGTC
>JAFGGO010000085.1 GCA_016930515.1 Promethearchaeota archaeon
GAAATTTTTTGAACTTTAAAAATAATTGCTTATTATTTGGTTTCGTTGAAGAGTGTTTTTTTAACTTATCTTAATCTTAAAAAATAAGAAAATCAATCCGTTTCGTTATTCTTCAATACGTTCATATCTTTTTTTAAATAAAGTAATAGTTAATTGTCAAGCTTAATATTTCATTATATCATGGTCCCAAAAAAGCATTTCTTCTCGGTCTATGATTCAATGTTTAAAATTATTCTTTTCTTACAACGGCACCTATTTTATCATACAATGCTTGGGATTTCGAAACGATTTCAGAGATTTGGATTTCTACTTTCCCTGTTCTTTCACGATTAAGTCAGCTCTTCTGGAAAGCTAAATAAATAATAAAAAAAATTGTATTAGAAGTTAATTTAGATCTTTCCAGATTTCTTTTTTTTTTTCATTTTCAAAGCCACGTATCTCTTGAATAGCAAGGCTCCAATCGAAATAATGGTCATCGCAGTATATATTGTAAAAACCACTGGGTTTTGAAAATCCGTCCCAATGATGACACCGTGAATGTAAGCAAAAATGAGGGCAATGTAGTTAAGGGCGTGAATGTATCTCCAGTAATTTTTGGCTTTTTTCCTAAGTGCTCCAGCTACTACCGAAATATATATTAAAATGAGCGCTGGTCTGCCAGCCAATCGCCAAAACTCGAACCACGGGTAAATCACGGGAATAAACACCGCTAAATCCATTTTGGAAATGGCAAATCCGATCGGATGGAGCGTCACGAGTACGAGTCCCATTATCGAATAAACATGGTGGATTTTTATAAAGGGTTTCCCGAACGCTTTATAGAGCTTTTTAATCAGCGCTGATAAGAGGGTTGCCATAAAAAGGCAAAAAAATCCTAAAAGTGCCCCAAATCTGATGATGAATTGAAGCAAATCTTCTGAAGTTAGTCCCACGAGAAGTCCAAGAGCCAACGCAACCATCATAGTCGCGAATACGACGATGTAAAAGTTGATTTTTGTTGACATAGATAGAATATTTGGTTAAGCAAATATAAAAATTATTCTATAAAGAATAATTAAGATGTTTTCAATTATTCTAGAGGATTTTCTTCGAGATTAACAAATTCTAAATCAGGTATTGAAGAGCAACTTTAACGATTTTTTTACAAGGGAAATGCCATTTTTAGGGTAGAAAACTATATATTATCCTATACGATTATCAATAATAAAAAAAGGAGATTATGTCCCTTTCTTTCAAGGTGAAATAAAATTCTATTAGAAGAAGAACGCTTTTTTCTTGACTTATTAAAATTTAATCCTAACTCTAATATCGTTTCGAAATTTAACCAAGAAATATTGAAAGGGACATTGAGCAAGTACACGCTACAAACCAAGGAAAGGTCTTTCTTTTTTTCTCCCTACCTCTGGAAAGCTTTAATAGCAGATTTATTGAAAACGATAAGCGATCCTTTAGTTGTCAAAAGATTATATGAATTAAACGCAAATTTGGAAAAAATCACGCAAGAAGTTGCGAATGGCTTTAAAAAAGCGTTACCAATTGAAAGCCTGTATCTATACGATTGGCAGGTAAGCTTCTTGCCTGAAAGCATCGAGACGCTTACAGAGATAAAGGAATTAAGCATATATTCGGATGTGGACGACGACAAGGAAATACCCCTTAAGGAGTTGCCGGAAAATCTTGATAAACTTGTTAACCTCGAAGAATTATTCGTTCAACACACTCAATTGGAAGAGTTTCCCGAAAGCGCCTGCGGTCTCAAAAATTTGAAAAGATTGGAGCTTAGTTTGAACCACATTTCCACCTTACCAGAAAGGATAGGAGAATTAAAAGAACTCGAATATTTAGACCTAACTCAAAACGCAATAGATATAATTCCTGAGACTATAGGTCGATTGAAATGCTTAAAGGAGCTAATCTTGGTCGACAACCAACTCGCAAACCTTCCAGAATCGATTGGAGGCCTTGATTCTCTTGAAGTCCTGGACTTAAGCGACAATTGCGAGTTGGAATGCTTACCTGATACTATCACTCGATTAAAAAACTTAAAAAGTGTCTCTCTATTAGGTTGTGATTCCTTATCACTAAGTTCGGAGCAAGAGAACTGGCTCTATAACTTGGACGGTGAACTGATGTTCTGAATCGTGTCTGGAAAAGCATTATTGATTAATATTCGTGCTTATATTTTTGAATGATTGAATGCTAATCCTTGTTTCAAATTTTGATTTCCACTCGTGAACAAGAAGCGATCTTGTTAGCCCGAGTTCAAGTATATCTTTTTTTCATCACAAGAAAGTATAAAAAATAAAGATAAAAGAAAGAAAAAGAAAAAAAGAAAAAATCTTGAGATTTATTCCTTGAACTTCTCTCTCTTTTAACGAAAAGAACACAATCGTTCTGATAATTAACTTTTAATAAACAAATAAAAAAAAATAAATAGGTAATATTTTAAATTACTCATGTTCGTTCCTTCCTCGTGGTCATAGGTGAAAATCAAGTTATTTTTTGATTAGTCTATCGATTTCATCGCCCCTTGAAGACTTCAAGAGGGCTTTAATCCTACTGAGCTAAGTCGAAACGATCAAGGTTCATGATTTTATTCCAAGCGTCTATAAAGTCTTTTAGGAATTTCTCTTGAGAGTCCTCACAAGCGTACACTTCGGCTAATGCCCGGAGCTGGGAGTTCGAACCGAAGACGAGGTCCACGCGAGTACCCGTCCATTTGAACTCACCCGTTTTGATGTCCTGTCCTTCGAACACCTCATTATCTTCTGCGGTTGCCTTCCATGTCGTGTTCAAGTCAAGCAAATTGACGAAAAAATCGTTGGTAAGTTTCTCAGGTCGTTTGGTAAAGACGCCGTGCTGCGTCCCTCCGAAGTTGGTGTTCAGGACGCGCAAGCCGCCCACGAGCACGGTCATTTCGGGCGCAGTTAGAGTTAACAATTGTGCCTTATCGACTAACATTTCCTCAGCCGATACAGCGTAGCGAGTTTTCAGATAATTACGGAAACCGTCCGCCTTAGGTTCAAGAACCGCGAAGGATTCTATATCGGTTTGTTCTTGTAAAGCATCCATTCGTCCTGGAGTGAAGGGAACCTTAATTTCGTGACCTGCATTCCTTGCGGCCTGCTCAATACCTGCACAACCGGCCAGAACTATCAAGTCTGCTATGGATATCCTCTTACCATCGGACTGAGCTCCATTAAAATCTAATTGAATGCTTTCAAGAGTCTTAAGTACTTTCGCAAGCTGTTCAGGTTGGTTAACCTCCCACTCTTTCTGCGGCGCCAGGCGAATGCGAGCTCCGTTCGCGCCACCGCGCTTGTCTGAGCCACGGAACGTCGACGCCGATGCCCAAGCAGTCGAAACCAATTCTGAGACGGAAAGACCCGAAGATAGGATCTTGTTCTTGAGATAGGGAATATCCTTTTCATCGACCAGATAGTGATCAACCGCTGGTATGGGGTCCTGCCAAATAAGATCCTCGTCAGGAACCTCTGGACCTAAATAGCGAGTGCGTGGTCCCATATCGCGGTGGGTTAACTTGAACCACGCCCGAGCGAACGCGTCCGCAAATTCATCCGGATTCTCCATGAAGCGTCGTGAAATCTTTTCGTAATTAGGATCAAACCGAAGAGAGAGGTCAGTGGTTAGCATGGTTGGTGGGTGGCGCTTTGTCTTGTCATGAGCATCTGGTATCATATTTGGTGCATCCTTCGCTGTCCACTGATGAGCACCAGCAGGACTCTTCGTCAGTTCCCATTCAAAACCGAATAAATTTTGAAAAAAGTTCATGCCCCATTTTGTAGGGGTGGTGGTCCATGTGACTTCCAAACCGCTGCTAATCGTGTCCTTGCCCTTGCCCGTGCCAAAGTTACTCTTCCAGCCCAGTCCCATCTGTTCGATGTTGGCTGCTTCGGGCTCGGGTCCCACGTGTTTAGCACTACTGGCACCATGACACTTTCCAAAAGAATGTCCTCCTGCAATGAGCGCAACCGTTTCCTCGTCATTCATTGCCATTCGGGCAAATGACTCGCGGATATCTTGAGCAGCTGCGACAGGATCCGGATTACCTTTCGGTCCCTCCGGGTTGACGTAAATCAATCCCATCTGAACGGCAGCGAGCGGATTTTCGAGATCGGGCTTATCTTTGTCTTTTGTATGCCAGCGTTCGTCACCCAACCATTCTTCCTCTGAACCCCAGTAGACATCCTTTTCTGGTTCCCAGATATCCTCACGTCCACCACCGAAACCAAAGGTCTTGAAACCCATTGATTCCAAGGCGACGTTCCCGGTGAGAATCATCAAATCAGCCCAAGAAATTTTTCTACCATATTTTTTCTTGATTGGCCATAGCAATCGGCGTGCTTTGTCTAAATTAACATTATCGGGCCAGCTGCTAAGAGGAGGAAATCGTTGATTTCCACTACCACCGCCACCTCGACCGTCACCGACTCGATAAGTGCCGGCGCTATGCCACGCCATGCGGATGAATAAAGGTCCGTAGTGTCCAAAATCCGCTGGCCACCAGATTTGTGATTTCGTCATTAGTTCGCTAAGATCCTTCTTTATAGCCTTCAAATTGAGGCTCTTGAATTCCTTGGCGTAATTGAAATCTTGACCCATAGGATTAGACTTAGAAGAATGTTGGTGCAGGATATCGAGATTCAATTGGTTCGGCCACCAATCTTGTATTGTCGTGCCACCACCGGCAGTGGGCCTCTTCATCTTACTCAATGATGGATTTTTTTTTTCATCGTTCATGTTTTTCAATCCTTATAATTTGAGATTTTTATCAATATATCTATAAAAAATTTAGATCATTGATTTGTTATTTCAGTGTAGTTTTAATCCTATCTATTATAACTTATTTAATCAATAATCATTATCATATAGAATTGCTTACTAATCCATAATAATTATTAAAAAAGCTTATCTTTATATTCTAAAAGTAATTTTAATATTAAGGATTATAAATTGAAATAAAACAAGATTAAGTGATCTTGATGGAAAGCAAAGAGATAATAAAAATCCTTAGAGATAGGGGATTGAAAGTTACGGTTCAACGATTAGCGACTTGTAAATACGTGTTAGCAAGACAGGATCATCCTTCAGCAGATCAAATATATAGCGCTTTAAAAATTGATTATCCTACCATTAGTTTAGGTACTATTTATAAGACTTTAAGTTTAATGAAAGACCTACATCTCGTTCAAGAATTAGGCTTTAAAGATGGAACGATTAGATACGATCCCAACTTGAATCTTCACATTAATTTAGTATGTACAAGTTGCGGAAAAATTCACGACTATAAACCAGAAAATATTGAAGTTATTTGGAAAAAACTGCTTTCAAATTTACATGTGAAACCTGAAGGTCAAAGAGTCGATATATATTATAAATGCTCGGACTGTTTGTAATATGAATAAGAACCAATAAAATTTTTAAATTCATTCTTAAGGACATTTCGTAATATATTCAGGATATTTATATATAAATCCATATTTGGACATGATATATTGATAACTATTTTCCTTTCGTGATTATATTTTATTCCATTCCAAAAAATAAAAAAAAATTGATTGAAAAAAATATATTTAGACCTAGAGGGTTTCAGCAAACAAGGTGGAGTCGTAAATTGTAGTTCCAGGATCGTCAGATACGCCCCATATTGTAATCACGTGAACTCCAGAAAGCGAAGCATTTATATATTGCATGGATATGGAGAACGTAACGATACCCCCAACACTATCCGTTCTAGAAGCCGCAGCTTCAATTCCTGTATATACTCCATCAAGATACATGTGAAGATATATATAAAGACCATCAACTCTAGCCGTACAGGTGAATAGAACGCGTAGGGTCTTACCTGCTTTAACATTTACCGATAAAGAGATGTCGGTTATAGCCGTATACGAGGAATAATATACGCTTTTTGCATCTTCTTCCACGTCGTACCAAGTATCAGTGATTTGAGATTGTAAAGTTAGATTTTGATATAAAGTGTACCCCGCAAGACCTACTCCTACTATACCTATGATAATGCCAATCACGGCTGCGACATTATTACTTTTTCCCATTATTTTTACCTCATTAAACTTGTTATAAAATAAAGAAATTGAATGAGGTAAGTATTGATGCTCAATTATTTAAACTTTAAGGTTTTTGTATTTCTTTTCTGTCATATAATAATCTATTTTTTAGACTCACGTGGTTTTAGCGAATGTGAATTTAAAGTAAGCGAAAAAGTTATCATTTAATAGACTCCATTCTCTCATTGGCAATAACCGTTTTTTTCACTCAGGATTTGGAATTCGTTTAAGCCACTCGAGTAATTATAATGAGATTATAAATAATATCTCGTATTAGGTCGGTGAGCGACTTTCTGAAAATTTTCTTAATTCAGTAATGACGCCGTGAGCTGCCAAGAATAAATCCGAGAAGGCGTCATTTCCTTTTCCAAGTTTTTTTCCGGTTGATGCATATGAGAAGTTTCCATCAAATGTTAAAAAATAAAAGTTCACTGCGCCTTCAGAGGGTAAGGGGTATTTCGTCGTTTCTTGACCTTTTTCGTAAAAAACTTGCGCTCCCGTGAGAAGAATTTCCGAAGCTTTTCTAACATCCTCGTGCTCGCCGCCCCCAAGTATTCCTCCTCCATTACTAAAATAGAGACTGGTGGTTCCGTCAATTAAAACGACAAGCGTGTACGAGGCACTTAAAATTCCGGTTTCCATGACGATTCCCCAAACTGGGAAATTACATGTCTCTTTGCTTATTCCTATATCCGTTGGATTCAAGCCAAAAACCATATTACGCAAACCTAAGAATACTTCTTTGTTGTCGTTTGACTTAGTCATGGGTAATATAAAAATGCAAATGTAATAAAACTTCTAATTCGCATCCTATAAATTAAAGAACTTTAAAAGGTAATTATATAAGTTTTAATAAACTCACGTCTTTTTAATACGAAATATTAGGATTGAAGTGATAACTGAGACCGAGATAAACGCACAAATCAAATTGAAATCGCCAAAGGGGATTAAATTTCTCACTTTTTGATCGATAGAATTGTCATTATCGGCGATATAATTATCAAGCTCAACGGTATTTGGACCACCTTGCTCGACTGTTTCATCTGACCGCCATCATTGGAATCAATACCATCTAACAAATAAACACCCACGATTGAATTATTACAGTGGTAACTTTTTTAATTTCTATGTGGAAACTGGAGTAAAAACCAAATATATTAATCAAGATCAAATATAATTTACATGTATGGAATCGTTTCACGATAGTATGGTTGAATACAGAAGCCAACTAAAGAAAGGCAAGATTCAGAGAGCGTATCGAGGATTAATGGATTATTATGGATCCTTGCGATCGCATTTTCAAAAGAACCATCCCGAACACGCCGTGCCGGGCAACACTTATTTTGGATACATGGATATGACCTATTTTGCCGTTAATCCGCTTTTATTGAAAGCTCGAAAATTAAGGATTGCTATCGTGTTCCTGCACGAGGAGTTCCGGTTTGAAGCGTGGTTGGGTGCTTACAATAAAACCATTCAGAAAGAATACTGGGACTTGGTAAGGCAAAAAAGTTGGGACAAATACCGGGTTCCCTCGAGTTTAGAAGGAGTTGATTCCATCGTGGAATGTAATTTAGTTGAAAATCCAGACTTTCGGGATTTGGAAGCGTTAACCACGCAAATCGAGACGGGAACGATGAGATTCGTGAAGGATGTAGAAGATTTCTTGTCTAAATTAATATAACTTGTCAAAATTTAAAAAATATGTTTTAGATTATAATTAAAAAAACTCAATAAGAATCCATAATTGTTGTATAAACGGGGAGTTTATTCAAAATCACTTCTAACTTATTGTATTTAAGGATATTTTATTTAAGTTGTTTTACTTAATAACGAAAAGATTTGTGTTGTCTTGGAGCGTGGTGAGTTACTACTACCTCGCTGGCTTGAGGTCCCTTGGCACCTTGTGATACTTCAAAAGTGACTTTATCTCCTTCGTTTATTGTCTTAAACTCGTCTTTATCGGCCTTGATTGAAGAGAAGTGAACAAATACATCAGTACCTTCTTCTGATTCTATAAATCCGAAGCCTTTTTTGTTGTTAAACCATTTTACTGTTCCATTTACCATATTTAAAACCTTGTTAAATAAACAAGCATCGCCATCATGCAATTTGAATGCTTGTTAATTCTATTAAGCATTGATCTGTATTAAGTTTTTTGGTGGTTGGTTTGGGGTGATACTTTTTTTCTATTATTTTTAGTAGTAACAATATAGATAACGATTTTCATTGAATCTAGATTCGACTCGTAATATTTTCTAATTAGAGACACAATTATGATCGGTTTAATATATATTTTTTTTCTAATTCGGTTTTATTTTGCTTGATATGGATGTGGCATTCGATAAATAAAAAAAACCTACATGATTACCTTATTATTATACAAATCTCATCTTTAAAATTACTATTATGGCCGATGCGAATTATATTTTTTTATTATCGCTTTCAGTAATCCTGTTAGGATTTATATTGAAAAAATTAAAGATAATTTCCGAAGACAATGGAAAGGTAATCGTGAAAATTATTTTTAACGTCACCTTGCCCTCGTTAATTTTGAATGTCTTGAGTTCCGTCGTGTTTGACGTAACTCTCTTGTTATTGCCCATGATTCCACTTATGTTCAGTTCTATCGTCTTGATTGTTTGTTATTTCGTGTTTAGATCGCATCCGAAAGACATCAAGAGCATGATATTCATGACGGTCATAGGATTTAACATGGGTAATTTTGCGTATCCTTTAATAGAGAGTATATGGGGGGAAGCGGGCTTGAGATATATCGTATTTTTTGATATTGGAAACGCGCTTGTCATATTTATCGTGATAGGGTTTATTGCCTCGTTTTATTCTGAAAAACAAGCCATTGAAGGCAACGAAACCGTGTATAAAACTACTTTTTTGCGCGTGGTTAAATCTCCGCCGTTAATTGCCGTTTTTATCGCCTTAATCGTTAATTTAAGCGGGTTGACAATTCCCTTATTCATTCAAGATTTTTTGGACATCCTTTCGAGAGCAAACATGGCGCTTACCTTGCTAAGTTTGGGCATTTTTTTAAATTTTCGGTTTGAAAAAACCGAGTGGAAGACGATCGGAAAAATCTTGGTCATTCGCTATTCTTTTGGCTTAATGGCAGGTCTTTTCTTGTTCTTTATCTTGCCTTTTCCCTTGCTCTATCGCACGATCGTGCTCATAAGTTTGATTCTCCCGATGGCCATGGGCACGATTCTTTTCGCAGTCGAGTATGGTCATGACGAAAAAATCGCAGGAATGATAGGAAATATCACGTTAATCATCAGTTTCGTGATGATGTGGATCATTATTTTAATTATAGGGGTTATTTAACATTTAATTTTCAGGATTTTGAACGACTTAAAACTTCATGTGAGTGATATATCATCTTTATAAAAAAAAATGATAAGAATAAATTTTCATTATTTTAAATGACGCTTTTTAACGATTACGATTGTTGCTGCTATTGAAATGCAGATAAAAATCAAGTAACCATCGCCAAACGGGATTCCATTTATTAGAACACCGATGGTTGTGCTCTCCAAGATATAAGTATATAACAATGAGCCATTAGCTAAGAAATATTCAACGCTAGATGCTATTCCGGCGGAATTATAGGTAATGACGATTTTATGATTATTTTAATAATTTTACTAGATGGATTTATTAAAGTCTATGAATTCATATGGGTCTACAAATATTTTAAAAACTATTTTTGGTTCATTTTCTTCATGAGCATGAAAAGTGATATAGGCGATTTTTTTAAATTAAACCCAGAACATGTTAAAATGGCTTGTAAAATAGCAGGAGACGCTTTCCAGGAGGATCCATTCACGAAGTTCGTGTATCCTGACGAGAATGTCCGAAAGCAAAAACTACAACATGCTTTTTTAATGCCCTATACTTATGGTATAAGACATGGAATGACTTACGCCACCTCTTCTAATCTAGAAGGAGTGATAATTTGGTTGCCTCCCGGCAAGATTTATGCTTCTACTTGGACAATGATGAAATATGGTGGTTTTCGCACGATATTTAAAGTCGGATTTAATATCAAAGCATTGAAAAGAAGTATAGCTGTATTCGCTTATATGGAAGCAAGACATAAACACTTGGTCCCTTACGATCATTGGTATATCCAAAATTTAGCCGTCAAACCAAAGGAACAAGGAAAAGGACATGGAAGCTCGCTCATTCGGGCAATGTTTAAGAGAATCGATCCTGAAGGATTACCTATCTATTTAGAAACAAATAACGAGAGAAATATATCGTTATATCGTAGACACGGATTTGAAATCCTCGAACATTCAATAATTCCTAATACCGACAATGTACCCCTTTGGTGCATGCTGAGAAAACCAATATAAGCTCGTTAGCCAAGTCTAATGACAATTTTTGAGTACAATGATAACTTTATCAATTTCAAGGAAAAGCTGTTTAAATGTGATTCTTTATAATTATAAGTTAAAAGAAATTTCTCGTCTTGATCCTGTATACTGAAAGCCCTATTGGAACGAATAATAAGCCAATGGCAAGATATAAACATATATCTATCAGCAAGGTTAGTGATGCGGCCGATCCGAAAAAATTAACTGTATTTGATGTGCCCCCTGCTCTTAAATAAGCCTGGATGGAAAATAAAAAATGTGCTGATAAAAACAACATTAAAGACACCACGACGCTAAAGACCTCAAAGATTGACGATATTACTCCGTTTTTTTTCATCATGTTTTAATCCCTAATCCCCTATTATTTCCATTTGTTGTTGAATCATTTAAGAATTGTATTAACAGTATACCCTTTTCGTTATAATAACAAAAGTCTCTAAAAAAATCATTGAGAAAGTTGGTTGGACGAATCACAGCAACGAACATTTTTTCGAAGAAATAAATAAAAGAGGGATTTTTTAGAGTGTATGTTTATAAAAGAAATACACACTAAAAACGGCAAGCTAAAAAGAGAGGAAACATATCATAATATTTTATTATCATTGGGTAGTATATAGAATTTTATAATTTAGATAGTATAAAATTTCCGAAAACATACATTAATTAAATTTTCTTGAAATACTTCGATCTTCAATATAAACCATAATACTAAAAAACTGAATTGATTTTTTCATTTTACACTATTGTAAGTAAATAAGATAATATTAAATAACTATTCAAAAGATTAATAAATATATTTCCTTAAAAGACAGTGGTTGTTATTAATGTTTTTATTTAAAAGGGGGAGAACGATTTTTTTAAAAATCTTTCAATAAGACGATTTTAATAGACTCCTTTGAGTAAAACCTAAATTTTTTAGGTCATTTTTTTAGTTTATATCCTAATTCAAGAAGGAATAAAGATAACAAATTTTAAGGTAATCAATATCGTGAAAGTATCGCCGATTAAGGCCATCGTCTTTGACTTGGGTGATGTCTTAATTGAACATTCTTTTACCCGAGCGTTCCTTAAGTGGTCTGAATTGACCCAGATTCCCCAGGATCTATTTCAAGAAGGATTTAAATACGAAGATCCCTTGATGGAGAGATTTGAGCGTGGGCAAATCTCCGCTGAAGATTTTTTTCAACATTTGACTCAAAAATTAAATATAAACTGGGCATTTTCCGAATTTAAACAGGGATGGCTTCACGCGATTGACGAGGTAAATCCTGAATCGTATACGCTTTTAGAAAAATTAAAAGCTCGTTTTGAATTACACGTCCTCTCAAATACTAACGAGTTACACGCTAAGGATATACTAGTGCGTTTTCCCAAGCTATTTGCGTATTTTAACCGGATTTTTTTTTCGAACGAATTATACGCGCGCAAGCCTGAGAAAGAAATTTATCGAAAAATGATTGAGCAACTTGATATGCCTCCCGAACAAATCTTATTTATTGACGATAACGAAAGAAACCTTATTGGAGCATCCGAGTTCGGGATTCAAACCGTTCAAATGCAATCTTATTCTCAGTTATATATTTCCCTGAAAAATTTCGCAATCATTTAATTTATCGTTTTTGCGAACTCTTGAGAGCTCTATCGTTCCTAATAAAATAAGGACCATGCTAATCACGACAAAATGGAGATTGAAACAAGAAAGGAGTCGAACAGGAACAATTGGGCCATATACTGTAAAATAAATACCAAGGTAGAAGATTTGGGATAAGCATAATAGACAAGAACTCGCAATTCCTAAAATCAATTGCGTTTGTCTTTCGAGTGTTTGAAATTTTACGATAAGAAGGATCAAAAGGACCAGAGCAGCAATTATGGGTATTGTTTGAAGAAGGCTCAAGGGATCAAAACCAAAAAGATATGCGTTAGGTCCGTTGCTGGAAATTTCTACTCCTAAAAAGATGTACGCGTAATATAAGAAAGGAGGATTTGTATAAAAATTAATGTATGCGAAAATAGGAAGGAAAAATTGTAATATTAATAATAAAGAAAGAACCATAAATATTCTACGAATGAGGATAATCGAAGGTTTAATTTTATCATCTCTTGATGATGCCCCCTCCAATTTGCGACTAGGGGATTTATCGATTTTTCTCGAAATGTGAATGGTTATTACGCTTGTTATTATGGCGTAAAAGACTATTATCAAAATACTTGTAAGATAAAAACGATTTAGGCAATTTACACAATATCTTAGGCACATGAGCGGATATATGATCAAGGTTAACAAGAATAGAAAAGAAGCAACGAGACCGAGAATTAATTTCGCTTTTCGCTCGAGCTTATTGAGTTTTATTGTTAGTACAAAAAATATCACGATGGCAGGAATCACTGGAATTGTATGATAAAGATCTCCCGTAAAAAACCACCAGTGAAATTTACCCGTGTTGTATTCGTAGAAGAAATGCAGTCCATAGAATCCAAACCAATAAAATCCCTCATAAAAAAACTCAAGATGAGTAGGAAGAAACAGCAATTGAACTATTAACGCGACTCCAAGAATTAAAAGAACTTTTCTTGTATATGCATTTTCTCCCTTGAAGATTTTCGTCTTTTGGTTCAATTCGAGCATCTTTAATTGCCCTTCTCTTGTCCTATTATTAAGATGTAGTTCACTATTTATAAAGGCATGGGGGTAAAAAGTGAAGTACTGAGCAGATTTTCATCACATGAAACGCAATGCTTTCGTGGATGGATGAATTATCCTAAGCATTTTTATTAAAATAATTCATTTTGTTGAATATCTCTTTTTTAGATGTTGGATCGTTCTGAAAATGTCCATTAATTCAAATTAAAATTTATCAAAATGAACCTCTCAAAAAATAGGTAAAATAACTTAAATGCTCGTCGTGCTTATTGTTGCAAATAGCGCTGGGTGATCAGATTCATGTCCTCCCGTGTAATGGATGCTGGTTAAGGAAGAGTTTAGATGAGACGAGACGAAGATATGGTCAATTCTTTCGGTTGGTATTTCTCGTTCTCCTGGAAGGTTGGAATCGACAATTGCGTTAGCTGGATGAGTAGCAAGCACGATTTCCCAGGCGTCGTAGAGCTGAGCGACGGTAATATTATATTGCTCCGTTCTCGGTTCAAAATTAAAATCTCCCATTAATAACACATTTTCCTTCCCCTCAGTAATGGTTAGGATGTTCTGTTGTTGGACGAGTTGGGTCGTGTCACCTTCAGAAGAGTTTTCGTAATTCCCTAAATGAGTCACGAAAACGTTAAAGGTAGTCGTTCCAACGGTAATTTGCGCCCAAATGGTTGCTGTTTGTTCGCCAACGCATTTCATGTAAAAGGTGCGAGCGTGGTGGATGGGATACTTCGATAATAAGGCAATGCCAAAGGTATTAGTAACCGTTTTAGGCCCGTAATACGAGTAATATCCAATGGTGTTACTAATGTATCTCACGAAATCAGTATTACCGTTCGCAATCCGAGCGGTATCGGACTCTTGCAATCCAATGATGTCGGGATTTAAATTTTGAATTACGGCACATTGACCTTCAAAATTTACACTTCCACCATCGGATGCTCCCTGCTGAATATTGTATGTCAAAATAGAGAGTGTACCATCTTTTCCAGGCGGTTGTACGAATGGAATCTCGAGAATGATTCCTCCTACGATCGTGCCAAGCATAATTATTAGGATAATACTAAACTTCTTTATCCTTAATGCAAGGTCTTCGAGCGAAGAACTTGGAAAGGTAAAAAATGGTTTTTTTACAACCAGAAAGGGTAATATCAATACTATTCCGCTGATTAAAAACACGAACCAAATCATGTCCTTGAATAACGGTCCAATAACGGGGATATAATCCCAAACAGGAACAAAGACCGCAGAAAGGATTATGACTAGGATGAATAAGGCCGATAAAGAAAACGACCTTCCCATGTTTCGAATTGAAGGCTTTTTTTTAAACAATTCTTGAACGAGAAGCGTGAAATCCACGAGGATGATTGGCGACAACAAGAGCATCGCGTATAAGACGCCTAAATTGAAGACCGTAGTCTCAGGCGGGAAATAAGGATATGTGGATACGAGGGCGAACGGAATTTGATTGAGCCCTATGGTAAGAACGAGCGTTAACACAAACGCACCGTTCCACAATAAAACCACGATCGGAGGGAGTTTATTGAAGAAATGAGGCTTCAAGTAGGCAACCGCGATAAAAATCGTAAATACCAAGGCGAGTACGGTCGTGATCGCGACGATATTTCCTTCCGACCACCTTGCAATTACCGTGGGACTACTGAAGGCAAAATAACACAGGATTAAAACGCTCGTTAAACCCAAGCAAAGAACCGAAAGTCTCGATTTCGTTTTTTTCTCTCCTTCATTAATCTTATTTTTGGGATTAGCGCTTATTTTATTTTCTTTTTCAAGACGGAGCAGATCCAACGCCATTATCGAGGAATAAGCTGCGAGAATCCAGCCAATCCATTGGAACCAAAACGATAAAGTTAGATCGATCGAGGAACCAAGCGTTCGAAACAGTATTGACAATATTAAACCAGCAGCCAAGGCAATTCCCAGCGTTAATGCGTTTTTTTCGCGTTTGCTTGAAGCTGTTTTTTGCAAGTATGCGGGTAGAAAAATCAAGAAACATCCCGTACCTAATCCCGTTAAAATCACTTTTATTTGCGTATCAAAAAATGGATATAAAATCCTACTAACAACCATTATTTCTACGAGAAGTACTGAGATTTTATCTGGAAAATCGTCCTTAAATGCAATGAGAACGATGGGGGCTAGCAGGAACAAGATTGCCGCAATACTTTCGTTTATATCCGTTTCAATGAGATTTAGTAAGTAAATTGATTCCACGAAATCCGTTAAATGCTGGAAAAAGAACAGAAACAGAATCCCTAATAAGACAATTTCAGAATAATACTTTTTGATAAATTTGTCAAGAGCCATGTTTATAATATATACCTAAGGCTATATATAAATCTTGGTTCTCGATCAATACAATGGTAAATCATATATCGAAAAAGGTCATCATTGGAATGTTAACGCTTTTTATTCCCATGAGGATTTATTTCACCTTTTTTTTAATTCTAATATTGGAATATTATTCTTGTCTGATGCTTGAATTGGTTCGAGACGCGCCTTATCGAGGTCAAGCAAGGAATATTGGTTTGTATCCAAACAAATAGCGAAACCACCGAGAAACGAGCACCATTTACCCTCGCTTCGAAAGTCAAAAAATCCTTCTCTTAATGCGATGACGAATATGTCGTGAGAGACATGAATATTGATGGTACCTTTTTCCCCGTTATTGAGGGTCTCAATGGTTTTATCGTAGACTTTTCTCGAATAATCTGCAAGGGAAACGATTTCTTCAGAAGAATAACACCCATCGCGCCAGCGTTTTATGAATTCAAAACCAGGATGTTTAATCGCTTCAGACGCGATCAAATTCCCTGCTAATAACACCTCATTTAGAGGGCTATATGTTCCAATGACTGCGCTTTTACCGCCGATCTCTCTGAATCCCTCGTTTATCAGTTCAGCCGTTTCCACGCATCTCGGAGAAGGACTGTGATATGTGCGTATCCTTTTTTCCTTGGGAAGCAAGCTCCCGAATATCTTAGCAATCTCTCGACCCATTTCCGTGAGTCTTAAGGTTCTCAACTCCTTTGCGTCATTGGTTTCTTTTCTATGAGAGTGCCTTAAAAACAAGACGATCTTGGCGTTTTGAGGGGTCATTCTAAGTCCTTCGATAAGCTCTCTCGCTTGAAAGCTCCACTTTGATTCCTTCCAGATGGATTGATACTCCTTTTTCATAAAGCACTCCATTTTATTAAATTTCTTGAAATTCAAATAGTTATTGTTTCATGGAATAAAATGTAGTCTAAGAGTGTAATATTGAAGCATTTTTAATTATAGTGAAATATTAATCTCATTAATTATGAATATAATCAATCTTCAAAAGTCAATTTTATTATCGATATTTTTTTTTCCCTTTTATCGAGTGCATCAATCATTTAACGATTAAGAGACTTCAGAAAAGAAAACATCAGATAGACAAATTAAAGGGTAATTTGTTCGCCACAATTACCGCAAAATTTTTTTCCATCTGAGATGAGTGTTTTTCCGCATTTAGGGCACGATATAATCGTGGAAAGAAATGCAATAAGGAGATCTAAGACTTGTTTAGCACTTTTTTTCCCAAATGTTGAGAGTTTATCAGCATCAAATTGAATCGTTTAAAAATTTCTCGTCGCAACTTTAGATTAATTACCAATAGATACCACTAAGCCAATACCTTCAATAATTTTCTTTAATTTAAGAATGTGTTCTTCATCAGGCGCTCTTTCGTCAGGACAACAATAAGATCTACCCAATTGTTCGCATTTCGTTTTTCCTCCTTCGTGATAAGGTAGCAGGGAAACTTTTTTCACACCTATATTCTTACCCAATATTGCAATCTCCTTTATATGAGATTCAGAATCGTTGAATCCAGAGATTAATGGGATCCTCAACCAGACCTGATTGCTTTTTGCTGTTTTCCGTAGGTTCTCCAATATAAGGTCGTTGTTAACGCCAGTTGTTTTTTGGTGTTTTACAGGGTCTAAGTGTTTGATGTCAAAGAGAACTAGATCGACATGTATCAATACCTCTTGTAATTTTCTCCACGGTGCGTATCCCGTTGTTTCCAATGCCGTGTGAAGTCCTACTTTTTTGCATTCGGTTAAAATTTCCTTTGCGAATATGTTCTGGGACAGTGGTTCTCCTCCTGATATCGTAACGCCGCCGCCCGAATTCTCGTAAAAGGGTAAGTCTTGTACGAATTCTTCCAAGACATCCCGAACTGTTGCTTGCCACCCGCATTTATTTAACGAGTGATAAAGGCAACTATCGACGCATATCAAGCACGAGTTGCATTTATTCCAATCGATTGTTCTCTTGTCCTGTCCTGATATAGAGATCGCTCCTTGTGGACAAACCTTTACGCAAGCACCGCAACTCTTACAGTTGATGTCCCGAACCATAAGATTGATGGAAAAATCCTGTGATTCGGGATTTGAACACCATGGACACCGTAAAGGGCACCCTTTTAAAAATACGGTTGTTCTAATTCCTGGACCATCGTGCACGCAGAACTTTTGAATGTTAAAAATTAACCCTTTTGGTTCTATCTCCGTCTTTGAATCCTGCATTGATAGATTTAGTCTCCTGTTTTCGTGCAATTCGACTGTTATTCAAAAATGCTAAGCTTTTTAATCGTGTATTACCTTAGACTTTGTTCTGTCCGGGCTATGATGTGATCCTGTAAACCTGACGATAAGTCTACGAAATAAGCGCTAAATCCTGCAACTCGCACGATGAGGTCGCTGTACTGTTCTGGTTGGGCCTTTGCTTGTAATAGGGTTTCTTTATCGACGATATTAAACTGGATGTGTGGGATGTTTAGCGCTTTCCATGTTTTTAGGTAGCTGAGAAACATTGGCTTCAAATCATCTTCCAAGAACTTGGGGAGGAACTTTTGATTGAGCAAGTGATTATATGTGTCCACGGTGCTAATCTTGGAAACTGACTTTAATACTGCTGTGGGGCCTTTCTTGTCTCTTCCTGGTGCTGGTGCTAAAGTAGAATCTGCAAACGGCTCGCCATCGTATCGACCATCGGGGGTAGCTGGAGTGTCGTTGGCCAATCCGTATGTGGCAGATACAGCGCTCCCGTCGCCTCTATGCGAATGTCCGAATGGATCTTTAACTAATTCCATGGCTGCTTCGCCTCGAGCTTGCACTTCTCGAGCGATTAAATCGGCGTAATCGTCGTCGTTACCGAATTTTGGAGCATCAAGACAAGCTTGTCGCACCTCTTCACGGCCTTCCCAATTGTTGTCTATGATCTTTATTAACTCAGGAAGGGTGACTTTCTTATCTTCAAAAACAACTTTTCTAATAGCAGTGATGGCGTCTGCCACGTTCGTGCCTCCAATAACCTGTGAGAAATGGTGGATCATCGAGTCGTAAACCCACTTACGACATTCCTTCCCTTGCTCGATGCAACCGTCTAAAATTGCCGAATAAAAGGGCCGGGGGGCGTATTTTGCTAAGAGCTCGTTGTTGATTCGCTCGAGGTGTTCTATCTTGCCCATAAAGAAGTTCACCTGCTCGGCGTAGGCATCAAGCACGTCTTCCCACCTTTCGAAAGTTGCGGGATCTCGAGTTTTGGCTCCGTGTTGCTCGCCTGTTTCTGGATTAATTCCTTGATGAAGCGCCCACCACAAGCATTTCGGCAATACAAAATACCCTACCGATCGGCGAACGATATTCTTTCCGGGAATCTCGATGTAAACGCACCCAGATACTGCGTATTGCTTGGCATCGTGCGTTGGAACGCCCCATCGTTCGTAAAGGGGAATCAACGCCTCGTCGTTAAATAAAGAGGGATAACCAATACCAGTTTTAATGACCTCGATCGCCTTGGAATATACATCGTCGGGAGTTCCTTCGTGGATCCTCAATGCAATGCTCGGTTCTATAATTTTTAACGATTTAGCCGCTTCCATGGTCAAATAAGTCAGGTCGTTCGTCACATCGTTGCCATTTTCATCCGTTCCACCAATGGTAACTGCCTGCAAAGACGCCACGCCTCCATATACGGAACTTACAGTTGGAGAATACACCAAACCGAGTTCATTGAGTTTGATCCAAAGCAATTGCAGAATTCCTAGTGTCTCTTCCTTAGTGATGCGCCCTTCTTTCAAATCCATTTCGTAATAAGGTCCAAAAATTTTATCGATTCGGATACCGATCCCCAATGTGGAATATTCAAGATAACGCACGAGGTGAATGAAATAAAAAAATTGGACAGCTTCGATAAACGTCCTTGGTGGGTTGGCAGGAACCCTTTGGCAAGTCTCGGCAATCTCTTCGAGAACCCTTTTGCGTGGGCCATTTTCCTGCTGTTCAGAAGTCTTTTTAGCTAAAACAGCGTAGCGATTTGCAAAATAGATTACTGCTTCCAATGATATGATCGCTGCTTGGAGAAAATCTTTCTGTTCCATGTAATCCCCAGGGATTTCTTGGTCCAATTCGGATATCTTGTCTTTAATTTTTGAAATTAAACCATTTAATCCCAACTTGAATAATTTTTCGTAATTTGGAATGCCCAACTCGGAAAGTTGACTCCAGAGAAAGGTTCCCTCGTAGATCCAATATTTTTTCAAATCCTCAGGTATTATTGCTTTATGGCGGTCGCTTATTGCTTTATCTTTCCAATACGCGCAAAGCTCGTCTAATTCTTTTCTTCCCTCTTCGTCAAGTAATGACTGTCCAGCTTCGCTGTTTACCAAGCGTTGTGGTGATTTCCAATTCTGTTCGATTGGATGAAAAATCCCGTTTGGGTCCGCTGTCTGATATCCAACGATTCTTTCGTATTCTCGGATGAAGATGTCCATGTTGTTTAGGATATTGGCCAAGGCCTTAGCTCGTCGTAGAACCATTGACTCTCCTTCTGTTTCCTTGTAAGATTCTGTCATCAACCTTGATCTCTGTAAATCCAGACGAATCTCAGGTCGAAACATTCCGCGCTTAGAATCATCGTCAACATTACCTCGCTTAATGTTGCGAATGGCGCGGCTAACGACCTTTTTCCGAAGCTCTTTGGGCGCTAGATTTTGCACTTGCATAATATTAACCTCTGGATAGTATAAATCCCAATTGTTTTAAAATTTTTTTAACAGTGTTAACTTTGCATAATATGGTTCTAAGGAATGATTTATTATCCTGAATTATGAGAACATTTAAAAATTTATTTGAATATTAAAGCGCTATTTATCATTTTGGCTAAAATAATTAACTTAAATGATTTAATCAGGTGGTACAGTATGATAAAGTATGACATTTCGCTGCCAATCCCGAATGACCAGTGCCCAGATTTCGGGCTCATTCACTTCATTCCCCTTTTTCAGTCGCCCTCGTTTTCTCCCTAGAGCCTCCGTGAATTCGTCGATGTTCGTAAAAGATACATCATATGCTTCTTTCAGTTTTTCAGGGGTTGCTCGGTTATAAATCTCCTCAAAGACTGCTTGTGAGTTCTTGATCTTGCTGACCTTGATGGCTCCCTTGAGCGCTAAGCTTATTTCGTCTTCTGTCTCGTCGTAGGGCACGACACCTGGTGTGTCAAGAAGGTAGGTGTTGCTCCATCCAGGAAGTTTTAAAAGTTGGAGTCCTCGCGTGGAACCCGCTTCGGATGATTTTTGGGCGGTTTTTTTCTGCTTGAGAAGCGCTGTAATGATGCTACTCTTGCCTGTATTTGGATATCCTACTACAAGGATTTTATTAACTGATTCTGGATCTCTATAACGTAAGATCTGGGATTTGAGAAAATTAATGCCGTCTTTCTTGAGCGCGGAGGCGTAAAAACAGAGGAAACCACGCTTTTGGAAATAATGAAGCCAAGATTGAAGAATATCCGGAGTTATCAAGTCCGCTTTGTTGAGAACGAGGATAAATCTCTTGCTCGGGCATTTCTGACGAATATACTCCTCTATCGCAAGGGGATATGTTCCCTCGGGATCGCGAGCGTCCAAAACCACGAGTACAATTGTTGCATGTGTCTTGATTGCATTAAAGATATCGCTCCAAGCTTTAGGGGTTTTCATGACAAATCGCTCGATTTAAATGAGTTCAATAAACGCGAGTTAATTGTAAGGAAGAACTCGCAAGATGGTTCACCAGAGAAATTAAATTTGCCAAGAGCAAAAAAGTTTTCTAAGGAAAATATCAAATACTATGTAGAGATAACAAAAAGTTTAAATAATTATTGGTATTATATACACTACTAACCATCCAACTCTCAAGTTCCATGGTTAAGTTTTCCCAATTGAGTCGGAAGGTTATTTTATTAATTTTAAATCACATAGGATCAATTATGGTCATTCAAAAATGAAAACACTGTTAATATATCCTCCCTTTCCCTACGGAAAAGGAATGGGATCGATAATCTGTAGCCCTCCATTGAATTTATTATTATTGGCAGGGGCTGTTCCCGAACATGAGGTAGATGTCCTTGATTTGAATGTGAATAAATCATATGGATTCAATAAGATGGAAGAAAAATTCGGAAATTACGATTTAATTGGTGTCACGTGCATGTCTTCCACTTTAAGATTAGTTTTACAGATCTGTAGTATTGCAAAGAAAAAAGGAATTCCCACTCTCGTAGGTGGATTTCATCCTTCATTGGATCCACAAGTAATCGAAGATCACGATTGTATTGACATGATCGTCAGGGGAGAAGGCGAAGAAACCTTTAGAGAACTCTTAAATGGAAAACCAAAACCAGAAATATTAGGACTTTCTTATCGAGAAAACGGAACGGTACATCACAACCCCGATCGACCGTTCCTCAAGAATTTAAACGAATTACCGCTTTCCCGAAACGAACTTATCAATCCGCAACCCTATCACTATTTATGGCTTCCGGCGTGGGTTATCGAGACATCAAGAGGGTGTTCTTTCCAATGCGATTTTTGTTGCGTCAATCAATTTTACAATTGGACTTACCGAACCAAAACTCCAGAACGGGTTATTCAAGAATTATATCAAGTTCCCTCCGATGTTAAATTAATCTTCTTTGCGGACGATAATTTCACCTTAAATAAAAAAAGAGTATTTCGCATCTGCGAACTAATTAAAAAAACCCGCCTCAATAAAAAATTTTTGTTTGTATGTCAAGCAAGGGTTGCAGATTTGGCAGATCACCCGGATATGGCTCGCGAAATGCACGAAAGCGGGTTTGTTTGCGTTTTTCTGGGTGTTGAAAGCCTGAAGCAAATGGCGTTAGATCGCATGAATAAAGGGTACTCTCTTGAAAAAATTATTAGCTGCGTTGATAACTGCCATAAAAACGGAATTTTAGTCTTCGGCTCGTTTATTATCGGGAATATTGGGGAAACGGAAAAAGATACCAGAAAAACTTTTAAAATGATGAAATTGCTTGATTTTGATTTTATCATGACGATGCCAATTACGCCTTTTCCCGGAACTAACCTAACGAAAGAAGCCATGGAAAAAGGTTGGATGGAAAAGGATTTCACATGGGCAGATAGAAAGATTGGCGAGTCAATACCAATCATGAAGACGCCAGATCTAACGAGAAAAAAAATTCAAGAATTACTATCAGAGAGCTATCGATCTTTTTACAACGATATAAAATATTTCATCAAAAAATTCGCCTTTCCCAGCGGAACGATCAGCAGGAACTCAAAAAGTTTTAAATGGACGAGGAAATACGCCTTCAAATTTATTAAAAACGGACTTACTCGTTTCGTGTTTCGTTTGGAAACCATCGTGGACGAAGTGTACGAAAAAGCAGAAACATGAATTTTTTTTTTTTAATTCTCTCATTATATTTAATATTTATATTCTCGTTTATTAAGCATAAAACATATAGAAGAGAATAATAAAATAGAGTAAAATTTAATAATACAATTCGACAAAAATAGTTTTTGTAATATCACTCACTTTTGATGGAAATTGTTATGATACAATTATGATTTTAGAACATCGAAATAAATCATCAAATTAAATAGCATTCCTGCCACTATAGTGAACACATAAGATAATAATTCGATAAAGATATTTCTCGAAATTGCGGCCGTAAGGGATCCAAGAGTAATTAAGATGGATTGCAAGAGGAACAAAATCTCATATTTCTAGTTTTTTTCGATCTTCGGTTTGCCTTCCTTTGACCCAAAATATCAAGCCAGTAATCATAAATGCAGATATCATGATCCGCTAAAATGAATGTATTAGCTATAGGAGCGTACGAAAAAAGCATTGCGAGTAAGAACCAGCTATAATAAGGGGTGAAACTTATAATTTTTATATCTATAAACAAGTAAAATTCCAATGCATATAAGCAAACTAACACTGATAATTCCAATTATAACTCTCGTTAAAAGAATAGGATCTGTCTTAATAATTACTATATTGTCTGGTTTTGAAACTTAGGAATCAACTTTATTTTATATACATCCATTGATAAATGTTAATATTTTGACTCATATTTCTACTAACGATAAATAATGGAAAAATATAATTCAATCATGTGCCACTATATAAATCGTTATAAGCGCTCCCGTTTCCTAAAGCAACAAGGTTAAAGTAGTGCATCGCATCCTCTATTAATTTCTTTAACGCTTTAAGTTTATCCTTTGCAGGAGCATCAACAGTATACGATCCGTAATCTGGAACTTTAATTCCTCCGCAATTGTAAACCCTTGCTTCGCTTTCCACCTTTCCAATACCATATTCTTCCCAGTTTTGAGTGTATCCCCTAAATGTGAGTTCGATTTTCTTCATGGCGTGAATTTCTTCGCACCTTGACACGAATAATGCCTTAACAGCTAAATCAGAAACGCATTTTTTGACGAATTTCAACACGCTAAGATATAAGATTTCGTAGAGATCGTAATCAACATTATCAATCAAGTCGTTGCATTCCTCTAAATACTTTCTGGCTTCTTGTAGCTCTCTCATCTCATTCCATTAAGTGAATATCGCATTTACCCTCGGTTATTATGATCATAATTTGTGTTTTGCATATATTAGTGTTTCGTAAAAGGAGTAAAAAAAAGAATTTTATTAAGAGAATCTTTCAAGTTGATGCTAATCGTTAAGATCGATGCAAGGATTGTTTTTGTCTCGAAACTTATCTAAACAACTTTATTTCTCGATTTAGAGCTTTATTTCATACCAAGATTAAAAGAAATATCGTTCCGAGAGCAAAAAATAATTCCAAAAATTATTGATTAATAATATTTTAATGATTTATCTTGAATGAAAAACATTTTTTTTGTTCAATTCTTTTCGATATAGAAACAGGATGTGATAATTTTAACTTGACCATTCCAAGCTATATTGAAAAGGCTAATGTCATGGATGTTAATATCTATCACATTTGGGAAGATTATATTGATTTAGAGGATCTCATTGGACCTGTAGAAAAAGAACTGATCGAACGAATTCAAAAACTCTCGAGAAGAGCGGCTTATTCCTTGCTTCTTGCATCCTCAGAATGGATCTTTCATCGCTTCGATCTTATTATCGACGACGCCCTGCCGCTCCACGCGATCGAGGTGAATTGGGCACAAGTCGTTGACAAGCACTACGCCATTCGATGGTATGCGTTTGAAAGAAAAGAAATGTTAGGTCCAGTGCGAGGTCCCTTATGGGATGCAATAATCATTGTAATGGATGAGGGAGATATACTTTGGTACGATCAAGACCAATCCTTTTATGTGGGTAGAATGCTCAAACTCGCAGAGCACGTGATTCCAAACAAGAAGATATTTATCGAATGGAGGAATGCTGTTATGAATCGCCTTTTGGTGTCATTTCCTCTCTCAAAGGAAGATCCGTTTGGTCCTCCCGTACCTCGTGAAGCTTTTGATCCGGAGCGAGCGTTCGATCTAAGTGAGATCGAATCCTTGATAAACAATTACCTGGAACAACTCGATCCTGAAGATAACGATTTTCTCAACACGCCTGATGAGATGATCCAAGCTGGATTTGAAGGAACGCCGTGTATTTTTAATTTAAAGCAAGATTTCGAATGGAGAACAAAATTAAATCTTTAAGGTGCCTGTTACCATTGAAAATCGACTTACACGGATTGGAATTGATTGGAGCAAAAGAAGAACTTGCTCTTCAGCTTGAAGAATGCCAAGTTATGGGCGTGAAAGAAGTTATAATAATTCACGGATATCAACACGGTCAGATATTAAAAAATTACATTCGCTCGGAAAGATTTTTAGAAGAAATGCGAAAAGAAGGGTTGAAATTAAAAAGAAAAAGATTCGTAAATCTTGGAGAAACTGCTTTTTATTTGCTCTAAAGGTGCTAATTTTTTTTATGTTGGTTCACTGGAGTATTGTCTTCTCTCTCGTTTTTATTATTTTGAGTAAAAATGGGAATTATGTTGTCAATTTTTAGCGTGGAGAAAATTGCTTGATTGTTAGCGTGGCTTGAATCGATGACTCGTTTGTGCTCTTGGTAAAATTGGTAAGTAGCATCTCGAAGTTTCTTGCGTAACTCGATGGAATTGTAATCGCATATGAGTATACCCGTGATACCTTTATAGGTCTCGAGTAAAATGGAGCGCTTGTCTTTTTGGATGTTACGCATTTTACCGGATCTTTTTATGACCTCGTTAGTCATCATTGAGATGGTGGTTAAAGCTCCTCCGTAGATGTCAATTAAGTCGCGATCGATCTTGTCATTTAAATTCTCGCGAAACACGTGACGTGAAATGATGGTGCTGTTGTAATTGTCCATGAACAATATTATCTGAGGTTTTGCTTTTCTGAAATACGTGTTGTTCCACATCATTACGTCCCTAGTGGATATGACTCCTGCGGGTTTTCCCTTGCTTTCGATGAGTACTCGCTTGTACTTTCGTTCTGTCATAAACCTGATAACATTGTCAACTGTTTCCTCCTCATTTATCGTTTCAACAGGACCTCTCATCACATCGGTAACCGAAACATCAGCAAGATTGCCTTGATTCAATCCTTTTTTGTAAAGAAACCGTACGATATCGGCTTGTGATACTATATAATATTGTCCCTTGTTTCTTTCCGCTATAAAAACCGCTGAAATATCGTTTTCATAGATTAAAGCTACTACGTCTTTGAGTAGCGCATTGGTATCAACCATTATCACGTGAGGGGTCATAATTTCCCGTGCAATTGCCGAATCGCTATTATTTTCTCTAATAAAAAATCCACTCAAATTGAGTTCATTTTTTTAATATTTCAATTAATAAAATCGTCCTTAATTAAAAAGATGCTCGTAAATTTCTGATGATCTTATCGAGCAGACTTGAAGTGAAAAATAACGCAAAATAACGATAAGTCTTGATATCTATTAGTATTTGAATGGTTTTAAATCACTTTAAATTATGGCTAATCATAAAACCTGCATCCACATGTAATGCTTTACATTTAATTGGCGAAATATTTTTTAAATCAAGGATGCTACAACTATATAACATGAACCCGATTGCGATAATTGTTATTTTGGTCTTATTTTCAATCGTGATGGTGTTTTTTTCGCAAAAAAAAGTAGATTATTTCCCCATTGCGCTCGT
Source organism: Promethearchaeota archaeon (assembly GCA_016930515.1). Lineage (GTDB taxonomy): Archaea > Asgardarchaeota > Lokiarchaeia > Sigyniarchaeales > SOKP01 > FT1-020. Next base: position 26,655 of record JAFGGO010000085.1, read on the forward strand.
CGTAGGTGCTGTGATAATTATATATCTATCCATGCTTGACGTTAGCGAGCAAGATATCCTTGGTTTTATTAGTTTTAAGACCTTAATCTTCATTTTTGCGATGCAAATAGTTGTTTATTACGCAACGAAAGATCATGTTTTAGATTACATTACTATCAAGTTGATTCACGTAACGAAAGGAAATAATCGGCTCATGTTTTATGTGATCTGTCTTTTTACGGCTTTTATTGTTGCTTTTATCGAAGACTTGACTTTATCTTTGATAATGATACCCTTGATCTATCGGGCTTGTCGCATATTAGACATTCCCGCTGGTACTTACATGATGGGTATGACAATCACGATTAACATCGGTGCTATCCTGACACCAGTGTCGAGCCTGAAAAACTTGATAATCGGCGAGGAGTTCGGATGGGGTTTTGGCGAATATTTTGCAAATATGGGCTTATTGTTCCTGATAACTCTCGTTGCCACGCTCGTGCTCTTGGATGTTTTCGTGTTGAAAAAAGAAGAAAAACCAACCAATTACAACAAACAGTTATTACTTTCAATGATTGACCCAAAAATGGTAATCCAAGACAAAAAATATTTCTCAACAACCATAGTTGTCTTGATTTTAACTTTCGGGCTTTTATTAGTTGGAATCGAGCCCGCTCTCGTGGCTGTTCTCGCTGCGGGCATTCTCCTACTTGTTCACTATAAAGACGGTGATTATTCCGATCTTAACGAGAATATCAGCTGGAAAATCATCATCGTGTTTGCTATCCTTTTTATTCTTTCAAACTCTTTGAGCTATTTTGGGTTTTCGGGACTGATTTCTTCTGGGCTCGTAGAGCTGTCCAACAACAATATATACTTGGCCGTACTCATCACGCTCTGTGTTTCCACGCTATTGTCCGCATTTTTAGCTGGAACCCCCGTAACAATCATTTTACTCCCAATTGTATCGTCCATCGTGGTTACTGGTGGTTTTTTTCCCAATCCCATTATTATAGCTTTCGTGAGTGGAGTGAACATGGCAGGAAACTTCCTCCCGCAGGGTTCTGCCTGCGATCTACTCACGCTCACGCTCGCAAAAAAATATGGTGTGAAGAACTTGGACTATCGGAGATTATTAAAGACGGGATCCTTATTCGCAACGCTTCATTTCTTAATAATTTTAATATATACAATGCTTTACACGCTTATTTTATTATGATAAATGCATCACCCTTATCGAAGTGATTAACATTATTCTTCGGGATTAAAAAACATCCTCCTTCCAGAATGAGCGTATTTGAAATGATCCATGTATTTATTAATTTCGGGATGAATCTCCTTCAAATCGTCGTTCTTCAACATGTTATTAAAAATATTTTTTATCGTAATGTAAAGTTTGGGAACGAAAGTGTCTATTTGGGAAAGTTGGTAGGCAAGCTCTCTAACAGAAGAGTAATCCATGTTCAGGTTTATTTTTTTAATTTTAATTTTTTCTATGATTTTCCTTTCTAATTTCCTTCTTGAAATATTACTCCACACCAATTCATAAATGAAATAATTAACGCTCTGAACTGCTTCTGTTAATAATGCTATACCCGTAGCTAATGCGATGCTTCCAGTAAGTGCGTATGTAGTTATTGTTCCAAGTCCAATTGTTATAGATCTATAGATCACGCTCTTGACTAAACTCTGTTTCCATTCGATTGGTTTCTCTTGCTTTTTCTTATTTATATGACTCATTAAAACTTCATTTTCCGTGTTTCAAAGGGATAGTAAACTCAATTTTATTTGATTAGATAATTTATAATTTTTTAGTTTTTATCTTGATATTTAATCCTTTTTTAAAAATTAATTAATTCATAATTCGTTTATTGCTCCTGACCATTAGATTTTTTTTCATTACTAAAATCTGCTATGAAAGAAAGTTCTCACTCACTATAGTCGTTAATAAACCATCCATCTCCCTCTGAACTCTTGCTATCAAAATAATTCTGCCACTTAATTAACTATTACCGCCCAGTTTTCGCTTTTTCCAACCGCCCATGCCCTCAAATTCTTCTCCCTTGCTCAAGATTGGGATAACGCTTCTCTCTGAGTCTTTCCAAGAGAGTGGGACTCTTGTAGGGTTTACCATATTCCGCGTGAATAACATTCATCAATTCCTTTAGTTACCCCCTTTTAATCGATTGGATTGAGGATGGAAAGACGATAAATGTCAATATCACCTACAACCAGCTCGTATTTTGACAGGCATATCAATATGTTTTGCCCTTGGCAGTTTATGAGGTTTAAACATAGGTTCACTTTATTTTACCATAAGTATTCTACTTTGCTCCTAATCGAACTGTAGACTTCTCATACGGTTCATTGTTTCCGAAGCTTGGAACGATTCATTACTGATAACTTTCCTTCGTGTAAGTACATTCGTCCATCTTGAAGCTGATTTTTGAATCGATAGTTTTTCATATCAAACCATTTGGTTATAATTCAAGTCTCGTATTTATTCACATAGCTTTATATATCACACGACACCGGCAGTCTTATTTGTATTTGAGATCTCATCCAATTTGCAGAGGAACAAAATTATTTGCTAACACAAATGCCTTATATTAACTAATTATAACTAAGGAAAGATAATATAAAAAGGTTAAAATTGAAATGAAAAAAAGATTTATTAATTTTTAAATCTAATCTGGCTCGTTATGTTCATTGTCTTCCGGTTCGTCGTCAAGAACATCAGAAAATTCCTCTAGCTCTTGTTTATCGTGGAAATAATACCTACCCTTATTAAATAGTAGTTTTTCGTTTTCAACTTCTTCTATATGTTTTCGAAGTGTTCTTATTGCGTTCAGATTCGTTTTTCATCACCTTCTTGATATTCACCATATATAGTTTAAACGAAGTATTTAATAGTTCTTCAAATAATTTAGAATCGCTTAATCGTTAAGCATGAAAATTTCTAAGTCTAACGAGCGTTATACTTTAAAAAATAAAGAAGTGAAATCATGACTAAAAATAAGATTTTCGACAGTCTAAAGCTCCCAAAGCACGACTAATCGTTTTTCATGATTTTTCTATTGATCTCCTTCTTTATCATCATTACCTTGGACCCGAAATTTCTCTCTTAAGATCTATAATAGTGGAATACTTAAGTAAGATATACCTAAACTCTAACAATGATATAAAAATTACCTTTTATTACATTTGAAAAAAATGCTTGAAAAACCAATACAATCTGTAGAAGATTATAAGCAAAGCTTGCGGAACAGAAAGCTTAAAGTGTATTTTTTCGGAGAATTAGTTAAGAATATCGTCGATCACCCCGTAATTGCTCCTTCTATAAACGCCGTTTCTAAGACTTACGAGTTGGCTTTCGAAGACGAGGAGCTCGCAACAGCATATTCGTCTATTTCGGATAAAAAAATTAATCGTTTTTTGCATGTGGCCGAAAAACCAGAAGATTTGGTATTTCAGAATAAGATGCAAAGACGCCTAGGACAGCTCACGGGTACTTGTTTCCAGAGATGCGTTGGCATGGATGCCATCAACTCCCTTCATTCCATCACCTACGAAATTGATGAGAAATACGGTACTAATTATCACAAAAATTTTCTTTCGTTTCTAAAAATGGCACAAGAATTAAACATCGTCATTGGAGGTGCGATGACAGACCCAAAGGGCGATAGAAGTAAGAAACCATTTGAACAGGAAGATCCCGATCTGCATGTTCATGTCGTCGATAGAGACGAGAAGGGAGTATTCATTTCTGGAGCAAAAGCACATCAAACTGGTTGCCTTAACTCACATTGGCTTCTCGTAATGCCCAATGGAAGTTTAACGGAGCAAGATAAGGATTTTGCCTTTTCAGGCGCCGTTCCCGTTGACGATCCAAATATTACTTACATATATGGTCGCCAATCAAATGATTTGCGCCACTTAGACGGTTCGGAAATCGATACGGGGAATTTTTCATATTCTGGTCAGGAAGCCTTAATAGTCTTCGATCGCGTGTTCGTACCCTGTGAGCGTGTGTTTTTAGACGGTCAATACGAGTTTGCAGGAACGCTCGTAGAACGATTTACCAATTATCACCGAAGAAGTTACGTTTGTAAAAGCGGTCTTGGGGACGTGCTTATTGGTGCGACAGCAACCGCAGCAGATTATAATGGTGTGCCGAACGCTTCCCATATTAAGGATAAACTCGTTGAAATGACCCATCTTAACGAAACGATATATGGCACGGGGATCTCTTCTTCGAATCAAGCGTATCGATTGAAATCGGGAGCTTGGATGTGTGATGATGTGCTAGCAAATGTGTGCAAGCAACATGTGACAAGATTTCCATATGAGATGGGTCGATTAGCCCAAGATATTGCCGGAGGTCTAATGGTCACCCTCCCCTCCGAAAAGGATTTTAATCACGATGTAGCTGGGCCCCTACTAGAAAAATACTTTAAAGGCAGGAAAGGCGTGCCTGTGAAACATAGGGCAAGAATCTTCCGCTTGATCGAGAACATGACTCTTGGAAGGAACGCCGTTGCGTATCTTACAGAATCAATGCATGGTGCTGGATCACCTCAAGCTCAGCGGATAGTTCTTTTCAGGAAGATGGATATTGCTTACAAGAAACTCTTGTCGCAAAATCTAGCAGGCATTCCAATAGATCGAAAAGAGTTGGTTAAATTTCCGGAATATTACAAGAGGGTCTTTAATAAGTCCATGAGAGATGAAAAATAATCAAGTTATGGGTTTGCACCAAATTTTAGCGTTCAGAATTAGACGAGAGAAATTTTTACTTGGAGAAAACCACAAGATTAAAAAATCACGCGCTTCTTTAGAAGTAAACCAAATATATCAAATTAATTTTTAAACTTGAGCGTTGGTGATGGAAAACGACTCAAATAACCGTGTATGATGGATTAGACAGTGTTGGGGGAAACAAGATTTACCTGGAAGAAAAGGGTAAAGGAGTATTTCTTGATTTTGGGCTCAATTTCAAGGCTTATAATCAGTTTTATAAGAATTTCCTAAGCGAACGGGCAATAAGAGGTGTACACGATCTTTACATGCTCGACCTGATTCCTAAAATCGATAATTACAGGTCTGACTTGATTCCTAGGGATCTTAACCTTAGCAGGCACCCAAAATTAAATGTAAAAGCCGTTTTCATTTCGCACGCTCATAAGGATCATTACGGAAATCTGGGATTGCTCGATGTAAATATTCCTGTCATTGGGTCCTCCGAGACCTTGGCACTTTTGAAGGGTCTTTCGGATGCCTCCACGCCTCAGTTAGGCTCTGATGTCGTGTATTATGCTGAACGGAGCGCAATACGAGAAAACGCATCACTCATAAGTGCTCGTAAGAACTTCAAGCAACGTTCGCTTGTATGTACCAAAAGATCCTCTCAACTCTATGAGTTCCTCTCATTGAAAAGCAAGCATTCAAAAAACATCGAAGAGGGCCGAATAATTTCTCTCGACTCTTTTTCGCTTCCCTTTGAGGTACGCGCTTACGAAGTGGATCATTCAATATACGGATCAACGGCATTCCTCCTCGAAGGAGATACCACCGTTGCTTATACGGGAGATTTCAGGGTTCATGGAAAACATGCTAAAAAAAGCGAAGACTTTTTTTCAGAAGCTCGAAGAGCAAGCGTGCTTGTAATAGAAGGGACGAGGGCAAATAGCTCAGAACGGACTGACACGGAAGAAGACATCTTTCACAATTGTCTTGACAAATGCGAACAATCAAAAGGTTTGGTCGTCGCAAATTTTTCCTCAAATAACCTTGAAAGATTAGAGATTTTCCGTGAAGTGGCAAATTCTGTTGACCGTCAACTCGTAGTTTCACCAAAGGAAGCATATTTACTGAAGGCTCTTGAGCAAGCGGACGATATTGATCGAGCAAGAGGTGTTGCCGTTTACGATGCCATACGTTCAAAAACACCGTATTGGGAGGCTAATTACCTTGATGACCTTGAAAAAGTTGATAAAAATCAAATCCACGCAAATCCTGAATCATATATCGCTTGCTTTTCCTATTGGGCTCTCAACAACCTCCTTGATATTAATGTACGCCACGGTACTTATATCTATTCCTCGGTACGAGCTTACGAAGAAGAATCGGAATACGATTTCTTGCGCCTGTATAAGTGGATGAGGGGTGTTTTTGGATTCGAAATCGTGGGATTTGATGTAATCAAGCGTCAAGGGAGGAATGTCCCTTGCTTTTCAAAGGGATATCACGCTTCAGGACACGCAGGAACGGAAGATTTGCTAAAAGCAATTGAAATCGTGGATCCAGATGTTTTGATTCCGGTTCATACGGAAAATCGAGTTTGGTTCGAAAAATCGTTTGATAATGTTGCTCCTTGCGAAAAAGGAAAACCATTGATTTTATAAATAATATTTAAAAGAATTGAGAACTCTTATTAGATAATTTTAAATATTTAATAACGAGCTTAGATAGTACTAATTCTATCAAAATTAAAAATATGAAGGTTTAAATTTAGGGGTTTTGATTATAACAGTATTAATTAGGATTAAAGCTCGGTAAAAATTAGAAAAGAATGAGGAGATCGTGTCGGAATTTATCGTTTTAAGTGCAATGTCTTCGGTTCTCGATATGGGTTCTGTCGTGATATTTGCATTTGTTTCTAAAAAACTTCCTATCTTGAGATCTTGGTTTATAGCAAGCATTTTTTATGGAATAGCTTCTATTTTTAATCAAATTGAAAATTTTTTTCCTCAGATTGGTGATATTTCGACAATAGTATATTTATTTTATTTCCTTGCCGTCGTCGCGATATCTTTGGGAGTTTTCTGGGATTATTATAATACTTTTTTAAGACAGAAAAAAGAACATATGCACCAATCTCCTAAATATGTTGCTTCAATGGTGGGTATAATTCCAATCGTCTTTTTTTTAGAACTATTCATGCTCGTGCTTCTTTTAATAACAATTTCCTTATTATTCAAGCTTTATCTCAAGCGGAGAACTCCTACTCAAGCATTTTTATGCCTTTCGCTCGGTGGAGCCTTGTTAGTATTAATTTCAATTATCCTCCAATCGTTCGATGTCGTGAACGCCAATCAATTCGCTATAGGAATTAATTTAATGTATTCTCTCTTAATCCTAATCACGGGTATCGTAGCTTTCCTGGAAAAAGGAATGATTGAATCTAATAAAAACTTAAAAAAGACTAAGAGTACATTGGAGAAGACTGCAAATACGTTAATGGGGGTTTTAGGCGCAGCGTCTAGTGCAAGTCTTCATGCCGTAAACATCGCTTCTGAATTGGCTTCTACAACTTCTGGCGTGAACGCTGAAGCAGAAGAAATATCGAGATCAGTCCACAAGGTTTTGAATTTGACCGACAATGTAGTGGGAAATTCAATGCAAATTAAAAAACTCCTGACAATTCTAAAGACGATTGCGGGTCGAACGAATCTATTAGCCTTAAACGCCAGCATAGAAGCTGGTAAGGCGGGAAAACACGGTATGGGGTTTGGAATTGTTGCAGATGAGGTAAGCAAGTTAGCAGAAGAATCAGGAAACGCCGTAGAAAGTTCTAGCACGATTGTCGAAGATATTTTGAACAAAATAGAAGAAACGAACAAAGCGATGAAGGGTATATTCACTTCTACCGAACAACAATCGATTTCTTTAGAAGAAATCTTGAATACGGCCCGTCGTTTGGAAAAATTGGCAGAAAATTTAAAATTAACCTTAAGCGTGAAGGATTCGATCTAGTTAAGTATTATAATTCAAAGACCTTCTATAACTCTTATTTTTTATAAAATAAAACAATTAGCGACTATTCTTTATTTTAAATGTTCTATGATGAAAACTTGTATTTTATAAACGCAGGATATTTAATTCAATTTAGGTTCTTTTCACATAAAGAAGATTATCATTAGAGGAGTCTATTAAAGTGTTAAAAGAAGGAGATGTGGCACCACAAAATATCGAACTACAGGATCAAGACGGAAACCTCGTAAAATTAACCAATTTCAAGGGCAAGAAGGTAATAATGTATTTTTATCCTAAAGATAATACTCCGGGCTGTACTACCGAAGCTAAAAATTTTCGCGACTCCATCAAGGACTACGAGGGAAAGGATATAGTCATTATTGGAGTAAGTGCTGATTCAGTGAAATCACACAAGAATTTCCAAACGAAATACGCACTTCCATTCACTCTACTTTCCGATCCTGACAAGATTGCTGCGAAAGCGTTTGGAGCGCTAGATGGGGGAACGGTTAAGAGACGAACTTGGTTGATCGATGAACAATGGAAGATTGAAAAGGCGTTCGAGACGGTCTCGCCCTCGAAACACAACGCAGAATTGTGTACTTATTACGGCATTAAGCCTCCAGCTTGAAATCTTCAATTTTTTGGATTTTATGTCAATCAACCAATATTGTGATATAACATTAAAAACAATCACACAATTAAATAGAACGGTTTGATTGGATCTATTTCTGAGGAACAATATGAAAAAACTTTAACTATCGAAAATAAGCGAGGCAAGGTTGAAAATATCACTTGGTGCTTCATGATGCACTTGTTCAACCATCAAACGCATCACATGGGTGGTCTCGCCGTCATTCTTGATCAGATGGGTGTAAAAAACGATTTTTCCAACCTGCTATGGAAGGAATCTTTTTCACTACTTGAATATTCGTTTACTATTTATTATATTTAAGATGCGATTTATAATTCAATACGAATATCCTGATTTTTATTATATTAATAGAAGAGACCTCTATATACAAACCCTTGAGACGACAATTATCCAAAGCAGCATATCTGCATATTTTTTATTCTCAAAAATAAAAAGAACAATAATGGGCATGGTATCGTTTTGGTGGGACTAAAGAACAAAGAAAAATCTAATATGTTTAAAGTATATTTCGTTTTTGGAATTTGTAAACACTTACTTTCTTTCCGATAATAAAAAACATTTCTTTAGAATCGTGCTTCTTTATAACTTGTAAACCCGCCTTTTTTATTAATGCTTTGAGCTTTCTCATGGGAGGCAATCGGTCTTCTGAAGTTATGGACTCAACATTCTTGTGAACTGAATTGATTTTCTTGCGCGATTGAGAGTGCGCAACCATGAGGTGTCCATCTGGTTTTAAAGCCTTGACAAGGATATTTAATGTTTTTTCTTGGTCTAAAAAATGTGGAAAGCACGAATAACACAATATCGCGTCGAATTCACCTTCGTACAAAATGTCGTTCACGTCTCCAACGACAAATTCTACATTTGAATGTTTTTCTCCGTATTTTTTTTTGGCTATGGATATCATGGTTTCTGAAATATCCATTGCCACGATTTTACCGCCATTGGTAATGTGCTTGCCTATAAATGGTAAGGTGATACCCGTTCCCGTCCCCACATCTAAAATACATGCGCTATGTTGAAGTTTTAATTCCTTAACAATGGAATTTACTTTTCTAGGATCGTGATATACTTGTTCGTCCCATCCCTGAGCGTGTTCGTTAAAATACATTCTTACTTTATTGAGGCTTCGCTCTACTGGTTCTTTATCCTGTTTTTTTAAAATTCTTTTTTTTCTCTTGGGAGATATAATCACGGATATGGCAAATGTTCCCGACGAAAATATGATGATCGAAGAAGATATGGGAAAATCCACCGTTAAGGACAAAAAAATTCCTCCAATGATGGTTAAAACACCAATTATTGGAGATACAATGAATAATTTCTTAGTATCGTAGATGTATTGGTGCGCAGTAGAACTGGGATTGACGATCATTGCGTAGACCAAGAAGGCACCGATGATGTTAATAGAAAACGAAACGGCTATAGCCGTGGCAAGTAATACCAGAAACTTGAAAAAATTTACAGGTATGCCTGCTGCTTGAGCCACTTTCTCGTTCAACATGATACTCATGAATTCCTTGAAAAAAAGAATTAAAATCACGATTACGACGATATTAAGTACAATGAGTACTATCATTTCTTGTTCGTTTAAACCAAATAAGCTTCCCCATATGATATTCATGGCACTTCGTCCAGTGACACCTTCGGGCATTTGACTAATGAATATAAATCCTAAAGCGATCATTAAAGAAAACATGATTCCAAGAATGATGTTCGAATCTAACTTGGTCTTGTTTGATAACGGTCCGAGTAGAAACGCAATGAGTATTGTAAAAACAGATGCCACGTGTACGGGATCTATCGGGCTTCCGTAAGACGCTAGCAATAAGCCTAAGGCTGCTCCGGCAAACGCCGTGTGACTCATGGTAAATCCTACCGATGTTATTTTCATATGCACGACGAACGTGCCAATGAGGCTCAAGGCAAATCCCGCCAATACGGCGCTCAAGATTATTTTTATCATGATGCTAGTTGGTAAGATAACAAAATATAGCATTATTTTTTCTCCTTTTACATTGTTCTACTTTTTATTTTATTGAAATATTTTTTACCATATCATTAATTTTTCGTTTGAATCATTCAACATCAACCATGAAATGGCAATAAGCTTTAAATTTCTCCGATTTAATTGCTTCTTCGGTTTTATTGTCCAAGACTATCCTACCTTTTTGAATCATTATTACCCTATCTACTTCTTTTGGAACTGTCGTTCCATGAGATACGCAAAGTACTGTTACATTAGCAAGTTTGTTCAATCTCGATAGCATTGCGAATATTTCGTGTCGTGATTTCACGTCTAAATTCGAAAACGGTTCATCTAACAGAAGGATGTTAGGTTCTGCTGCAAGCACGCTTGCAAGCAATACTTTTTGTTGCATGCCTCCCGAAAGCTTTCCTATAGGCCGATCCCAATAGTCGGCTATTTCTTCTTTGTTCCTCAAAGCATCGAAGCAATACCGCACGATCTTCCAATCCGCTTTTGATGGAAACCTGAGCAAACCCATCCGTCCTGAACGAGCCGTCATGAGGGCGTTTTTTACTAAAAAGGGCGTTTGTGGGTCAAACTCCACTCCCTGAATGAGATAGCCAATTTCTCTTCTTAATTGACGCCCTTTTTTGATTGCAGAGACCCCCTTTACTTCCAGGATTCCTTTTTCTACAGGGAGCAATCCCAGTATGGTTTCTAACAATGTTGTTTTTCCAGAACCGTTCGGACCCATAATAAATATGAATTCTCCCTCGTTTATTTCTAAATTGATATCGTAAAGTGTTGGGAATTTTTCTCCTTCGTAAACGGTATTTACCCCTCGCAACCTAATTAATGGTGTCTTTTTGCGATTGATAGGTTTTTTTAGAGGTTTTTTGCTTTCAATTGTAACCTGTAGGGCTTCGAGAAAATCTGGATTGTAACTTTTTTCAAACATGATATTTATAAAAAAAAAAATTTACATGTAAATAAATAAATATATTTTATACTTTTTTTGCTTTTCTACGATAGAGTACGATTGATATGGCTACTCCAATGAAAATAACGGCAAATAAGGGAAGCGATAACTCCGACCCGATTGATCCACTTGATGGTCTCGGGTCTGGACCGTCGTTCATTGCCCAATGTAGCAATGCCGCGTTAAAATCCAATTGTTCCAAGTACGAAGTCACGCTGTAAACTCCTGGAAAATTGAGCAAGGCAACGCTTGGAATGCCAAGCTCTTTAGCGGCTTCAGCACCCTGCTCCGTGCCCGATTGGTAATTCATTATTATGACTTCTGCATTAGTTTGATCGGCCTCGTTTATTATATCACTAAATTGTGATAGCGTCATGCTGTTATCGTCAACGTTCCAAGAACCAGTAATGCTAAATCCTAACCATGTCAAGAAGGCCGTTTGATGGTTCATAATGTAAGCCTTGGTACCCGTGAAATTGTAGATGTTCAGGTTGAGTGTTTCCAACTCTATTTTTTTAGCCATAATCTGTTGCTTAAACGATGCGCAGTTTTCGTTAAAGGTCTGATTTAAAATTGGATAAGTGGTGTTAAGATGGGCACAAATAGCATCAACAAAAAGAAGTGCATTTGCTGGTGCACCCCATTGGGTATAACCGAGACCTGCGTCAAAACTCAACGAATAAGCGGCATCTAAATTTTCTGCGGCGCTTAATAATTGGTAAAGGAAGGTAGCGTTCTCAAAACCGTGATAAAACACGATATCGGCAGTGTTTACCAGATTAATATCGCTTGGACTGTAATCGTAATGTCCAGGACACGATCCGCCTTCGATGATTACAGTGACGGTGCCCTTATCCCCAATTATTTGTTGGGCAAAATCTCTTAGAATCGTCGTTGTTGCGACTACTCTTACTTCGGGATCTGCGGCGAATCTCAAAGTTGGTTTTTCGTTGATAATATTATCCTGACTTGCAAATCCAATCATTAAAGCGAAGATCAACATAGTAAAGATTAATTTCAAATTTTTCTTCATTGTTTTACATTAAAATGTTTATAATAATACTCTTTCGTAATTTAATAATACTTTTAAGTATTACTTTTTCATAATAAAGTATTACTATATATGAAAACTTTATTCGTTTTAAAGCTAAATAGAAAAATGTTTTTGGTTTTATCTTGCCTTGATACCCTTGGAAAGTTCTAGCTTTCTCTTTTTTCGCTTGATCATTTCCGTAAAGCTTTCGATTCTCGTGAGCAATCCCGCCTCTCCCGAGTGTTCGTCCATGATGATGTCAAGGAACGGTAATCCAACTACTTTCATGTCTCTCATGATAAGCTCGGAAATGATGCTGTCCGGACCGCACGCAAAACTAATGAGAAAAATTACGCCGTCGATCTCGTCCCGACCTTCGATTAGAAAATATCTGATAGCTTGCATGATCTCCTCTTCGTGTCGCCAATAGTTCCTGAGTTTATTATTCACGATGACTGGGATCTTGAACAGCTTTTCAGGTAGATTTTCGAGCGTGATGACCTCAACTCCTTGGTCTTCAAGCTTTTTTTGGAAATCGAGGTTGATATATGTATCAAACACATTATAACTATGTCCTAATAATAAAAATCTGATATCGCTCTTTTTTGTTCTTTTTGGAAGCGTAAAGGGTCTATCTCGTACAACGAGCCGCAGGGCGTGTATGACTGAAGCACCTTTTCTCAAGAATTTGTGGTATTCTTCGAAATAACTTTTTGCCGCAGCGTACGCCTCCAAGGATGTCGTCTGGCTTTTGCCTAATTGCTTACCAAGTTCGATAACCGAGGTTGATAACGGAAATTCTTTCACGTTCACTTCGAAATTTAAAAGTTTTGGACAATCGGGAAGAATTTTTATGATGTCTGGTAGTGACAAGAATTTCGGACAGAAATAAGTATCTTTTACTTCGCTTACATAGCGTGGAACGAATATATAATCGAGGTCGGGATGCTCTCGAATGAGCTGAAACACGTGTCCGTAGTAAATCTTGATGGGAATGCAAAGCTCTCCGAATCCATGTCTGACGCCTTCCTCTACGATTTTCTTATTCGTGGGCGTGGTAAGTACGATTTCGACATTGAGTTTCTCCAAAAGCCTTTTCCAAAACGGGAAATAGCGGAAGTAATGTAGTGCTCTTGGGATGCCCACTTTTGGTTTTGGCAGCTGATTTTTTTCGAACAGTTCCAGTGCGAGTTCTCCTCGTGTGTATTAATATTTTCTTGGAAATTAAAGTAATATTAAAATGAGTAATAAATAAAGTTTAAATTTTGGGGTCGTCATAGACTAAAAGCTCCTTGATTCGTTCCATCAAGGAATCGGTGAGCCTCTTTAGCTCGTCGTAATCGGGTATGGGCTTGTCAAAATATTCAAAATGTTCTGTAAAAGGAGGTCCCATCTTGAACACGCTCATTTTTCCGAATGTTAACATTTTAGCGTTTTTTGGGAATGTGTTTTCCGTGCCCGTGATGCCTACCGGAATAATAGGTACCTTTGTCTCGATCGCTAAGCGCATTGCTCCCGTGTGCCCTTCTAAAACTTCGGGACCTCCAACTGTCGTTCCTTCTGGATAAACCATGACGAGTTCGCCCTCCTTCAATCGTTCTCGAGCGAACCAATAGGATCCTTCGTCGTGTTCTCCCCTCATGAGGGGAAACGCTAAGTGGGTTCTGATCCAGGCGTTTACTATGGGCATTTGGAATAAAGATTCTTTAGCCATCTGGTATAACCTTCTCCCCTCTTGTTGACAAGCTACTGCGTTAATGATAACATCCCATTCGGAATTGTGGTTCGAGCACAAGACGGCAGCGCCAGTTTTTGGGAGGTATTTATCGTAATCAATTCTTTCATAGGGCATGAACGAGTCGCACATGACTCTCTGGATGAAATTACCGTTAAATTGCCAGCTAAGAAGCTCGAATTGCCTCCTTATACCAAACACATCGGCCGTTTTTATCAGAGACATCCAAGTGTCGTCAATTAATTGAAGATAGCTCTTCCAGTAATGTTTAGCAATTTGCATGAAGCCAGTTTTTGTCTCCTCGGCATCAAGTGGTGAGCCAATAGAAAGACCCTTTTGTTGTTTTTTAGCTTTTTTGGCGTATTCTGAAACAGAATAAGCATACTCGTGCTTACCTTCTAGCAAGTCAATAACCTCTTGTCGCAGCTCATCGGATAACTTTCGTATCATGTCGTAGGTAATTTCGTCTGGATCGCATTGGTTATAAAAGATGGGTTTGCCAACTCGGACGGTGACTTTCGCTGGTTTTACCCAAATGCTTCCCTTTGGAAGGACTTTTCTCGAACCAATCACTGCTGCGGGTACGATAGGCACACCACATTCTATAGCCAACCTTACCGCACCCGTCTTGAATTGACCGATGGTTCCATCCACATTTCGTGTTGCTTCGGGAAAAACTCCGATCCATTGACCACTTTCGAGAATTTTTTTTGATTTTTCCCAGGTTTCTTCCAAGTTATCCTTATTATGCTCGTAAGCGCCTAAATTAGTAAATAAGGTCTTTACAAGTGGTGTGCGGAAGTTATCTCGCTTGCTCATCCACTGGATTCGGATGTTTTCGGTCGCAGAGCCAACGAAAAAAGGATCGAAGTGACTTTCGTGATTAGAGATTAAAATCCCTCCCTTTCCAGCGTTATTTCCGTATTGTGGAAAGATATGACCTTCAACATTTTGTACATCAATTCTCCAAATAAATCTCGTTGCGGCGTGTATGTATATGTTAGCACCCCACCATTGGAGTTCCTTTTCTTGCTCGTCAAAATTAAGGAGGTTAATAAGATTTCTATAAAGCTTGTTTAAAGGATCAATTGGGTTATACTTGAGAACCTGGTTCACGATTTCGTTCGTGGGCTTCTCGAAATGTAGTTCATCGTCGGCACGGGGCTTTTCTTCCTGTTCCCATTGCAAGAGGCTCTTGCTTTTTTTTGTTTCTTCCATTTTTTCTCCCTTCTCGAGTTTATTAAAAATATGGAAAAATATTAATAAAAACTAGTTTAATTGTATAAACATTTGTTTGATAGAAGTAGTAGTACGCTAATGAATTTAAATTTTTACACCATAGTTCTATAGTGGATTAAAGAAGGAAGAAAAGCAGGATTATTAAAGAATTTAACAAAAAAATCCATAAGTATAGCATCGCTCTTATCTATAGGATCTATAACTGATGTCTACAATTTTATTGCGTAAAGCGGAAGTAAGGAAAAAAGTTCAAGCACGCCCGCCAAGAGCACGATAAACTCTCCTGAAATAGAATTAAATAAAAAAAGTCCTAAGGGTGCTAGAACGATCTTGGATAAAATAGTCGCCGAAGCCATTACTTGGAACAAAAGAACTTTACCTTCGGAAAGTTCCATCATCATTGCAAGCAAGGCTATCAAAAAAAATCCAGAGGTAAGTTGAATAATAGAAATGAGAACGAAAAACAAAATAATCCCTGTAAGTGGGGCAATTGTTGTTAATGCACCGCTTAATAAAACGGTAAAAAGTAATAATTTTTTTTTATCGAATCTTTTAGCATACTTGCCAGCAAAAACGAGACTGATCGCATCGAGAATGATGAATATTATCATGATAGTTGGAAATAAACCCTTAGGTTCAGTGGATATGCTTGCAAGCTTTTCAATCGCCCAAGGTTCTAAGACCCACTCGTAAATATTAATTCCGTAAACCAAAAAGAGGAAGAAGCACATTTTTGCAATGATTCCATGATTGGGTTTTACTTGCTCTCGAGTGATAGATTCTGGGGTAATATTTTGCGTGATACCCGTATCTTTCAAAATAAAAAAGACAGGAACGATGCAAACTAGTGAAAGGGTTCCAACAACGAATAAAGTATTCCATGAGGTTAAATTTGTAGGTCTTACAATGAAGAAATAGATGTTTGAAACGATGGCTCCGATCATTCCTCCTAATTGCATGAAGAACGCATTTTTTTTTCTAATATTATCGGTATTTGATCTTTGTATGATAATTTTATCAATGATTACATCCATAAAAGCAATAAATAAAAAATTTAATCCGAGAAAAACGCTAAATACGATCAGGAAACTCAAGTTGAAAATAAATAATGCAAATGTTATTACGGTTCCAACACCAGCAATGATAAGAACTTTTTTCTGAGTTGAAAAATGCGTTTCTTTTCCTTCCTTGTTAAGGTAAATGGAAAAAAGCGGTTTAGCAAGCATGAAAGAATAAGAGGTGTATAAGACCAGTCCAAGGTCGAGACCACTAATGGAAAAGATCTCGTTGAAGTAAATGGGTAAAAAAGCGTTTATGTAAATGTAAATCATTTGAGCTAAAAAATATGCTGCAAAAAACACTAATTGATTTTGATTATGTATTCTCATCCTAAATCTCGTATTATTTTTAGTATTGCATTAACGACTTAATTATTATTGATTTTGTTTTATATAAATAAAAAAGTTTATCCGTAAATGAAGAAGAACAATAAAAGCATTTTTTTTTAGAAATTCAGTGGGGATAAGAATATGGATAAAGCAATAAAAGCCATTGTCGTTCCCAAAATAACGCAGAAAAAATTTGCCATCAGATCGTCGTAGGGAATTCTGGCTATTCGCACTCGTTTATTTGGGAAGACGGGTACTCCCGAGCAATTTAACGCGTCCAAGAAAATGTGCCCTAAAAAGATAAGATAAACAGAAATGAAAACAAAAAAACCTAAAGAAGGAGTTACTATCGAAAATGGTGATCCGATCATTATAGCAATAAATAATAGAAGGGGTGAAAATGGCGAATGGGTCAGAAACCTTCGTTCGTGCTTGAAATATATTTCATGATCGAGCCAATCGTTAGCTTTTCCGGCAAAGTATAACACTGCTAAAATTAACAATAAAAAAAACCCTAGCGGGTGGAATATGTTATATGTGACGGTTAAAAGGGATCCGAAACCTAACGAGAATGCAATATGGGCGTATTGCTTCATGATTCAAATGGCTCCTAACCTTTCCTCGATTCTTTTTAATCGAACACTCGCCTGTTTTAGAAGATCGTCTTTTTCCCTTAATTCGCTCATTAGCTGTTCCATTTTCTCACTTTTTTCAGTTGCATTTTTTGGGTTATATTTTACAACCTCGTTCAAATAGAACGGAAAAAGGTCGCATAATTCTTTATATAAGCTTGCAAGGACTTCGATCGCTTGTTTTTTGGCTCTCCTAACTTCGATGTTTCCAGAATTGAGCTGATTTAAAGCATTCATCAATTTCGCAATGTATTCCTCCTTAAAGACCGTTTTTTCTAGAATTTCTTTAAATAATTCGTCGTTCAAATCATATTCCTCCTTAACTAGTGCTCTTGTTTTTTTCTATAATAACTTGTAAATAACTATGTAATTCTTTAATATTATCGTAAATTAAAATAACATCATCACTATTTGGGTCCTCCTTAGTTTCAATTAAGCGACATTTGTTCAATATATCAATCGCTAAAAGCGCCCAATCAATGTTTAAAATTACTCCTAGATACTCAAATAACGATTCCAAAGCTTTATTGTTGAAATCCTTTTCTTTATCACCTTGTGCAATATTAGTCATGAAATTAAGAATTGCTTTTTTTTCTTGCTCAAGAGCATCTTTATAATTTCTAGTATTTATTGAACGATAGATCGTAAAAATATCTTGCAAGAACAAAGATATTGAATTCTTAGCCCGGTTCATGTAAATATTGCGTTTTTCTCTTTTTTCATGATTTTGATCGCGTTCTCGTGGATAAATAATCTCAGGTTCTCTATCCTTAGATTCAAACGATATAACCTCTGGGATTTCTAACAAGGCCGATTCTTTCGCTTCAAAATAATCCTTCAACGCTCTTTCGAATTTTTCTCCAACAGAATAGGAAGAACGTAAAGATTCTGCTCCACTAGCCTCTAAAGGATGTTGTTCTACTAAATAATCGTGCTGAACTAATATTGAAAACAAATCGTCCCTAATCTTGTTTATTTTGTGCTTAAATTTTCTTTTTTTGACAATTTTTGACGCTTTATTATATATATACTTCATGAGTTCTTCCTTAACTCTTCTTTCACTTAAATTTCCTACCTTATGAATAGTTTTCAGTCCATTGAGAAATTTAACGATGTCTTCAACGAAGCCTGAATAAATTTCAAAATCTTTCTCAAACAATGTTTTATTGGCTTGTCGAGCAATTTCCTTTTCTGCAAATTCCATATCGTATCCTTGATTCTTCATGAAAGCAACAATCTCTTTTTGGCTTGGGACTCGCAGGTCTTTTAATTCATCGAGATCTAGCTGAACTGGAAAAGGTTGATCAATATCTGAACGCTTCACAACTATTTCTGCGGGTGTCATCGTAGATAAGTAGTTAATCTGGAAAGTTTCGTTCCTGCTGGAACTGTAAATACCAGATCCATGAAGCTTCCTGAAATTCATTGAATATCCAATATAAGAAGCGTCGCACTTATTAAATATTCGAAAGGTTGCTAAATTCTTGAAAAACGAAAATGCGTGTTCGTGTAAATATCTGGCTTTATTAGCCGAAGCAATCACACCAAAACCAAGGTTAAAAAGACTTCCTAAAAATTTATCAATTTTGCCATAATTACCCATTTTATTCAAGTATGATTCTTCAAAAAAAGCATCGATGTGAGGGATGACGAGGATCTTTTCTCGCACGCTTTGTCCAACTGAACTCAAGATATCGGAGTGACGTGAAATGTGAATTATTTTCGCTGCTATTAAAAAAGAAGCAAAAACTTTTCTTCTTATATCGTTCAAAATCGATAAATCAATAATAATCGTAGAATCGTCGTTAATGAAATCTAAGGTAGTGATTGCACTTGTACCTTGCTCCGAACTTACAAAAAAAGCCATTTCTTGACCTGTAAGATCTTCAAACAATGTCCTCAAGGAATCGGTTGCTGGATTAGTGTTCCATTCGGGATTAGTTTCAATATCTAATTTTATCGAATTTATGTCAAAATCTTTTTCGAGTTTTGAAATGGATCTTTTAAAAGCCTCCATGATTCGTTCGTCCTTACGGAAGGATATTGAGTATGCATCAGCAACAAAATCCAAGTACGAAGGATTTTCTGTATCGTACGGTAAGTCAGATCTTATCAAATCGATGGTGTAGGATTTTCCAAGCTTGAAAAAAGCCAGATTTTCCTCGTATCTCGAGTTCTTGAAATGCTTTAGCAATTTAGACCATTCTCCGGTGTGATCGAAGACGATACACGGCACGCTATTTTTAACGAGCTGAATTACGGTTTTCATCATTGCTTTTTCTTTCATGCCGTCAAACCCATTCAGAAATAATAAGTTTTGTACTTGTTCGAATGTAAATCCGGCTTGAACTTCAGATTCCAAGACTTCGGTGTTAATGGTATTTCCCAAAACAACGAAATTTTCGAGATATAAAGGCGTGTTAAACTCGGAAGCAATTTTGACTTCGAGACCCTTTTTGAGTTGTGGAAACAGATCAATGAGGTTTGTTAATGTTTTACCCTGTTGTAATAAATAAACCAGGTTTGAGCCATTCGTGCGGAAAAACTTATTTTTTAAGAGAGTTAACAAGCATGCAGATAATAGGGTTTCATGCTGGGTAAGAGTTATTCTATAATTTGGCAAGCTAGTTTGATATGAATTAATAAGCTCTCTCGCAACTTCGCTTAAAGATACTTCTAATTCAAGAGCGTTTCTCACGTTCATCTCCGTTACGTGCTTATATTCGCTCGTTGATAAAGTAAAAATGCACCTCCAAATCCCTCCTCTCATGTTCATGAATGTTTCTCGTTCCATCAATGTTCTTAACGAATTTAAGCTTGTTTGGGTTTTTTGGTTTAATAATTTCCGTGCCTCGCTTTCGAAGCTCTGAAATAGCATTGGAGCAACCGTTCCTGTATATGTGAAAGGAATCCTTAAGGGAATGATCGATTGAAAAAAACTATCTGGACGCGCTAAGGGTCTATTCTGGAACCCAAAAAAAGGGGGATTGGCGCGAGCCATATTAAAGAATTTCGTCCCAATGAGGAGTTTTTTGTTCACCAAAGAATAAAGAGTGCTGGGCGTTCCCGATAACCAATAAAAAAACACATCTTGAAAGGGATTTATGATAGTCATGGAACTATCTTGAAAATTTGAAAGCATAACTTTGAAAAAAATCGACTTCCAAAATAAAATGATATGAATAAATGCTACTAACGCCCCCGTTGCGATAGATAAATGAAATCCCGCTCCAATCTTCCACATGAACAAGGTTAGAACTGTAAAAACTAAAATTAAATACGTGATTTTCGAGCTATATTCTACTATCAAGCGTCCATAGTCTTGTTTCACATCTTTCGCTGGTGGAACATCAGTTCCTAAGAAGAATGTCCTAAGGGCGTTTATCAGCTCGAGACCTTTCAATTCGATAATTCTGAAATGATGGAAATTCGCTTTAAATCCCGATTTAGCCGTTGAGATGTATTCATCTAATGTATTCATTAAATATCTTAACTTGCGAGCGTTTAACATGCCTTTAAAATCGTAATAAAAACAGAAATAAATTGAAGTTTTCATTGAAGAAATTGAGCTTGATATCGAAGTATTCTTTGAGGTCGTTGCATTTACCACTGGAAAATTAATCAGTGGTGCTTGAATTACTTGATAAGTAAAAGGCACATTTTGGGAATTGAGATATTTAAAAAAGCTGTTCATGTTGGGATTCACATTTTCTGGTACAATGGAAATCTTAAATATTTTTAATCCAACGGAAATCAAGTCCTTGTGATTACTATAGAAGACCACATCAGATCGAGTTTTTAGTTGCCAAAATCTGAAGTTTTTAAAAGGATTAAGTTTGGTAACGCTGCGTAATCTGAAGGTTGAAAAAAAGGCAAGCTTGAATATTTCGTCTTTAAAAGCGATTAAAAACAATATCAGACTAAACGAAACAAGTACTAATGTTAGTAATAAATCGTTAAATTCAAGCCAGATATAAACGCTTAAAAGCGCTAATACTGCGATCACTAATCCACTTTTTATATAAATTATTCTAAGATTCGAATCCTTAAAACAGGGACTAGTTTTCCAAATGTTATAAAAATTGGTTGGTTCTTCTACTACGCTCTCGTCCTTGAACTTTTTTCTTAAAACATCGTTAGAACCAAGGGTTTCGTGACCTCTCCCAAGAATTCTATAACTCAAGAGTGTCCCTCCTTCAGATAAATAAACCAATAGATTGCCAAAGTGAATAATATTAGTACAAAAAATAACAAGCTCATTCCATAACACGCTTCGCTAATTTCGGGATGTAAGATGTTTTGAATCAATAATAGGATGAAAAACAAAATCGATGCGATTGAAGTCCCTAAGAGAAAATAACCCGGTATTTCTTGGGTACTTCTCTTGTAAAAGATATTTGAAGATATATTTCCTGCGCATTTAATTTTATTGTTATTGTTGTTTTTAAGATTTTCTTCACATGATTTAAGTTGGTACAACTCTTCGAATTGGTTTTTATCATAACGCTTGTTCAATGAATTTTCCAGGTTTGCTTGTTTTTGTTTAATTTCCCTCAAGAGGAGATTTTTGACTATGTCCGTCCGTTCTTTTTTAAACGAGAAAATAGAATTCCTATTCTGAGGGAGGGTTAATGAGTTGAATATGAGCATATTATCTGATTTATTTTTTTGAAAAGACTCACTTTTTACATGTGAAAAATTTGGCGCTTCTATTTTCCGTAAATCGTAATAAAGGCCGATAAGTTCTGGAATATTTTTAATCGGTATCGACTGACCAGCTTTTTCGAATACTTTCTCGAGTTTTTTTGTTTTTTCTATCATGTCTGTTTTGAATATACCCTTTCCAAGCTTCTTTTCGATCGAGTCATTAATCATTTCCATGCAAATCCACGCATTTTTCCCTTGCTCTTCGATGATTTGGGAAAATCCCATTCTAATTCCCGTTTCTCTAACATGATTTATTATCAAATTAATAAAAACAATCGATAATTTCTTATTGTTATTTGTTTCTAAACATAATTGTACCAAGTGTCTCAATTTGGCGTCTAATACTCCGTATTTAGGTGTCAGGCTCATTATTATCTCCTTCTCTTGTTAAATTTATATAGAATATTAGTAGCCAAATCGTTTTTCTGAGTTGCACCTATAGCTATTTCTTCTTCAACAATATATTTATCGATTGGAACGACTTCTTGATGCTTGAGAATTGCCTTTTCTATTGTAGCCTTTAAAGTTTCCTCATCCGTGTCAAATCTTTTTAAAGTTTGAACTGTAAACACGGTATGTGGAAACAATGCAACAAAGGCCAAGATTTGGAGCCCATAACCATAGCTAATGGTGTAGTTTAATTTAAGGTTGTTTTCTAAATCAACAATTTTGAGGAAAGGAAAATATAAATCATCTGAAAGGACATATTGATAAGGTAATATTACCAAAAAATACCCATTCAATATTATTAATAATAAATTACAATACGCAAATGGTTGTGATTGTCTTGTTGAGTTAGTTTTTTCGATTGTCTTAAACGCAACACCATAAACACAAATGAAAATAAGTACTATTACAATAACGCTTATTATAAAACCTTCTTGGAGAGATTTTGGATGATAACTTTCGTTAGGCGGATCGGCTTTTGAAATACTTGTATTCCATCCAATAAATAGGTTTAGTGTCCAGTCTACCATGAGCAATCCATCAGCAGAGTAAGCTTGAAATCGATACCATTCAAAAAAAAAGGAAACAAATAAGATTGCCGTTCCTATTAGGAACATCCATTTGGAAAAGTCTGCATTACTGCTTTCGGAATTTGTTCCCAATGATAAATCAATCCTCCAGGAATTTACTATATTTTCGGACCAAATTCTCGTTTAAATCGTTAAGGAGTTGATTTTTATACGAAGTGAATTCTAATTGTTCGGCTTTTACCTCACTTGCTTTCAGCGTATTTTTTATTTCCAAGTCAGATAGTAACTTAAACTTAACGGGATTCAAACCGTGCTCGTAAACAAATTGATCAAGGAAAGGACCTTCTAAACGATCGGCTATTAGAATTAAATCAGAATCGTCAATCTCTAAAGCACGTCCATATTCTCCGTCATCCTGTTGCTTTTTTAAATTTCGTTGACTTTGAAAAAATGAATATGAAATAAAGGATAGTCCCGAAATCATCAAAATCATCATTCCAAAACTCACCATCAGAATGGGAAAAGTCATTGAACGATTAACCACGGTAAATAATAGCAATCCAATACCAAATAAGGAAAATGGAATTGAAAATATTGTTGCTTTTTTTAAAGTTTTATCGCAGCTATTAATATATTCCTCAAGAAAAGTCTCGTTCTTTACAAGCGAATTTGTAATGAAGTGTTTTTTTTCCAAATAATCTAATAAATCAGAGAGTTGGGATTCGCTAACCACATGCATATTTTTCTTTTTCTGATAGGCAAAAGGAACTTTCAATGCTTCGAGAAATCTAACATCTCCTTTTGAAACGAGTATTGGTGTAATTATAGTTTTTATAACTAGTTCTTTTGTTTTTAATATCCTTGTATTACCAGAGAAAGGTTTTTGAACGGATAAATCCTCTTGAAAATATTTAGATAGATAAGAAAGAACGGATCCTGCCTTATCGATGTTAGATAACAATTTCTGAGTAGTTATTTTTAAAGCCTTAATTCCAGATTCTACGAGCAAGCGTTCCTTGTAAGGATTTAACGAATCTATTCCTGCTTTGGGATGATATTTGATCTCTTCTTCTCCGATTTTCAGATCTCCCGTGGTTTTGGCGAGCTTAATTGGCACGATGAGAACAATCTCCATCAAATCAGACACTTGGACGCTTTTAATCCCAATTGCATCTACTTGTTGGAATAATTCTATATACATTGTTTTTCTTGAAGGAAGTAATGAGAAACCTCCAGAATGAAGAAAATTCTCAATTTTTCTGATCAAACTAGAAGATTCTTTCCAATCCAATAGTTCATCCTCAAGCTCTGCTCTATTTTCGCTCTGGTTTTCTTGAAACATAGAATTTTTTAGAATTTTTTTTTGAAGAGTGCAATTAGTAACTTGTTGGTTTTTATCTTCTTCAAAATCCTCAATGTTGAAATCAGGAAGATTCTCCTCTACAGATTCAGTTTCTATCAAATCATATATTTCTTCAATATCTAGTCTATTCTTAAGAGAATCATCTATATCTCCCAAAGTTTCAATTTGCTCTAAACTTTTAATCGATGCATTATCAGCATTTAAGGTTAATTTTATATCTATTGATTTTGCATCTTTTTCTTCAAATTTAGACTTTACAGGAACGAAGTTTTTCAAGCTTTCTTGCTGCATTTGATATTTAGCTGCTCTAATATATTTCTCAGCGGATTTTGCTGCAATTCCTTTTATCGAGCATAATTGACCGATATTTTTGGACGCTAAATCTTGAAGGGTATGAATTCCTGCTTGTCTAAATAAATTGGCAGTTGTCACACCAATTCCGTTTATTTGACTAATATCTGTCGTTCCTTTCTTTACGCTCGCCACGAAAGGCTTACTAGTATCTTCTTTAGAATTAACTTCTTTGACGACCATTTCTTGTTCTCCTTTAGGTGTTATAATATCAGCAACGTCCGCGATAGCTTGCTTCTTGTCCGTATCTGAAATTATAATTTTAACTTCCGATAAAATACTTCGAAATAAATTTATCCACTTTTTACTCTGAATTTTTTCGGATATTTCGATTCCTTTTCGAATTAAAACGAGCGCTTGTTCGTAATCGAGAGTTTCAATGGCTTGATTTACGCTATCTTCAAGAATCGTGAGATCCCATTCTACTTCGAGGTCTTGTTCGTCAATTTGATCGATTGTAGTCATGTATAGATCGCCTTACAAATACAACCGTTATATTTAAAGAAAAAAAGGAAAAAATGGAAAAATGAAGTAAGGTGTTGAAATTTAGATAAAATTATACTCTTTTGAACTTAAGATAATACTATAAACAAAATCATCGATAGAAAAATTAATTAATCTGTAATATTTAACGATTGAATTCTATATTATAATTTTCTGTCTCCATATATACTTTCACACCTGCGTCTTTTAAGGTGTCGAGAATTTTAAAAGATTCAATGTCACCTTGTTCGATAAAGGGGTTGTTTATCAACCACACTTCTTCGAGTGAATTTAAGGAAGAAAACGAATTGGGAAGCGATATCAAAAGGTTGTTATGCAGGTACAATTTTCGAAGAGATGAAAGGTTGCCAATCGATTCGGGTAGCGTTTCTAGGGCGTTATTTTGGAGGGAAAGGATTTCAAGAGATGAGAGGTTTCCAATGGTTTCTGGTAGCTTTTTTAACCTGTTCCACGAGAGATTTAACTCTTCAAGGCTTGCAAGATTCCCAATTGAGTCAGGAAGTTCACTCAAGCGGTTATCGTAAATTAGTAACTTTTTAAGTGAATTGAGTTTACCTATAGTTTCGGGTAAAGAAGTCAAGATATTTCTTTCCAGAGAAAGCCCTTGGAGCATTACAAGGTTTCCGATTGATGTTGGAAGCGTGGAGAGTTGATTGTCATGAATCCATATTTCTCTCACTAGTTCAAGATTTCCCATGGATTCAGGGAGTTTATGTAATTGATTTGATTGGAGGAAAAGGAACCTGAGTGATGCGAGGTTTCCAATTGATTCAGGAAGTTCCCTTAATTTATTAGTGAATAACCACAGTTGTTGGAGTGAAGTGAGATTCCCAATAGTTTCTGGAAGATATTCTATTTCATTTTTTTGCAGGTATAATATTTTAAGGGATAAAAGATATCCAATTGATTCTGGAAGCTCCTTGAGCATGTTCGCTTCTAAATCTAAAGTGAGTAGGTTATGGATGTTTCCAATAGATTTTGGAACTCTCAATAACCGATTATTTGAGGCTAAAATAACTTGTAATGAAGTAAGATTAGAGATCGTCTCGGGAAATGATTCAAGTAAATTATTTGATATATAGATTTTTTCTAAGCAAGAAAGATCACCAAGAGACTCTGGAAGTTCCTTTAATAAATTATTTTGCAGATAAATCCTTTTAAGAGAGCTTGATTTGCCAATATTTTCTGGGAGCGAAGAAATCCTGTTAAATTGAGCCTCCAACGCTTGAAGCGAATAGAGTTTCTCAATATTGTTAGGCAAAGATTCGAGTTTATTATTACCTATTGACAAAGATTTTAACGAAGACAAGTTGCCAAGAGATTCTGGAAGGTAAATTAAATTATTTTCGCTAAGATCCAAGATTCGCAATTTTTCAAGGTTACCGAGAGAATCAGGAACTTCAATCAACTTATTACGCCTTATATTTAATTCTCTGAGCGTTTTAAGGTTGCCCATCCATTCAGGAAGCGTTTTTAATCGATTGTGTGTCAACCATAACTTTTTGATGGTAAGGTGATTTTTTAATCCCTTAAGAAGATTGAGATCGGTAATGTACTTTTGTCGAAGGTCTAAAATGTTCTTGACCGTGGGGATTGATTTGAAGTAATGTTGAATGGATTTTGATACAACTTCGATTTCCTCCTCATTGAAATAGCTTAGATAAGCTTGCTCTAAAAGGTATTTAACAACCGAGGGATAACCACTCGATATTCGCTTGGCGATTTCATCTTTAAAGATCTTTTTAGCTAGGGGATCCCCAACTTCTGACAGTTTTTTAAGCAAGGGAAAAGAAAGATTGCTGTGAAGCAAACGCGTGTCGTAATTATTTTCATTCCAGGTTTGAAGGTTTGAACAATGTCCCCAGAATTCTTGAATTGGTGTAATATCGTGAATTCCCCCCTCGTATATTCGATTATTATGTAAGGTTTTGAAAATTTCAGATGCTTGATCGATGGTATCTATTTGGTCGTATTCGGATGCTTGATCCTTAAAAATTTTCAGGACAAGTCTCATGCATTGTAAGAACTTTTCTCCGTTAATGTATATGAAAGTTTTATCGTCTTCAAGTCTTAGCTTTATGTAGGCATTGACCGTAAATTCCATGGAATCCATCCTTACCCAATTTTAAAATTAATGAACTTAATAATATTTAAATAATCCCTTAAAAGAAATTGCTATCGAATTTGCGTGTTCAATTCTTTAAAAATCTAATGGCAATATTGGTTCAAAAATATTTCTTTTTTTTGTTTATATATACTGATAACACATACAAATCAATGTATTTATCAATAAAACGAGGTATTATAAAATGGTAATAACAGAAAAGAATCTTAAAGATATCGTAAAGTACAAGCAAAACACGAAAAATGCTCATAAATGCCCATTTTGTAAGAAAAAGATAGAAATTGGAATTGAATATGAAATGTTGAGCAAGTTGAAAGAAGAAAACCGCTTTCCATACCCTCACGTGGTATTACACGGTAATCCTCTTCATGCAATGGTGTGCTATATAGATAGTAATTTAACTGTAAGAAATGTGAGCGTCATCAAGAGTGTTGAAATATCTCGCGATTCAGAAACATTTGCACAATTGATGAATAAATGGGCAAATCCGTATTAATTCGGTGAAAAGCCGTGGATTTAATCGATTTTGCAAGCGAGACGAAAAAATCGCAACTTTTAAAGGACAAGAAGGACGAAATTTTTGCCTATATATCTGACGAAAGAATTTTAAGGGCCCTCTTCGAATCAAAAATTTTTAGATTGAGGAATATTCAGAAGGAAACTATAGAAAAAGGTCTTTTTTTTGGGAAATCATTTTTAATATGTGCTCCGTCTGGGAGTGGAAAAACGCTAATTGGAGAGTTGTGCGCCGTGAACACGGCACTTCAATGCTTAGGCAAGGCGGTATATCTTGTTCCTTTTAAAGCTCTTGCTACTGAAAAATATGTTCACTTTAAAAAAACTTATGAAAAATATGGCTTGAAAGTGATACTTTCCATTGGAGATTACGACGCTGAAGATTCGGAATTGGCTAGGGCAGACGTGATAGTGACAACATACGAAAAATTGGATTCCTTGGTCCGAAACTTCCATTATAAGGAATGGATTTTCGAAATTACGAGTATTATTATCGATGAGATTCATATTATTGGCGAAGGCGATCGCGGCCCTCGTTTGGAGTCCTTGATCGTGAGACTCAACGATTTTTTAAACCACCCCCAGATCGTAGGCCTCTCCGCAACTATTGCGAATCCAGAAACGTTTAATTCTTGGCTATCTTCACTCGGAAATATATCTACTCTTATTTATTCAGATCATCGACCTGTGCCTTTGCATTACAACATACTTCGCACTCAAAACAAGGAATCAACTATCAAGAAATTAACGAGCAAGACATTGGAAGAAGGAGGTCAAGTTGTGGTTTTTTTAAACACGAGAAAAAATACAAGGGAACAGGCCTTTAACTTGAAAGAAACCGTAAAACGCTTTATCATAGAAGAAGATCGCCAAAAACTCGTTAAGATAGCTAATGACTTGAAAGAAGTGAAGGGTTTTAATCAAGATTTAAAGAAGATACTCCTCAATGGTGTAGCATTCCATCACGCAGGGCTCTTACCAAAGGAACGAAAGCTCGTGGAGGATAACTATCGACAAAAGCTAATCAAGGTACTTTGCTGTACAACCACGCTTTCGGCAGGTGTAAACATACCTGCTCGAGTCGTCATTTTAAAGAACTTTAAAAAATATGTAACCTCTGGAAAAAGGATTGGTAATTTCGAGGGTTTTCACGAGAATAGTGATGGATTTACCTACTTTAAAGCGTTTACATCAAATGAGGTCTTTCAAATGCTTGGAAGAGCAGGAAGACCGGGCTTAGATAGCGTAGGAAGAGGATATATCTTAGTAAAAGATCTTGAAGAGAAAGAATGGGTGGAGGAATATTACTTTAAATCGCTTGATATTCAATCGCTTGAATTGATACCTCGATATAACGACCTGCTTTCCTCTCTGAACAATATGAATACTCTCATGGAACAAACCTTATTGAGAGTATATGAAGAAGAAAAAGTTACTCTCGAAAGAATTGTTTCTTTTTTTGAAAAAACCTATTTTTGGTATAATACCAAGGAAAATGATAGGATGCGTCAAATTCCAATTGAGGAACTATTGATGATTCGCGAGATCTCAGCATTGAATGTGCTTAAATTGCATTCCCATCCAAATAAAGTAGAGGAATTAAAGAAAAGAGACAATGGTGTAAAAATCACGGGTTTAACAAAATCGACGATTAATGGATATGTCAAATCGGAATTTGGCGTTTTCTCCTGCCAGTTCGACATAAATACGGGTGTTCGATGTAGTTGCGGGTTTGAGAATGGGATTTCAGATAATTTTGCAAAACAAGAATTTTCGTTTGAATTTTGCGACCATATAACCTTGTTTCTAATGCACCTCCTCAAGCGAGATCAAGGCAATTTCTTAAAACACATTAATGATATCGTTCCTAAATCCGTCAAAAATCAATATGTGCTCAATTACTTGTTCGACAAGGGTCTTTTACTTAAGATTGCAGGAGAAAACATATGTTGTTCAAGATTTGGTCGTTTGATCGTTTCTCTTTATTTATATCCCATGTCCGGAGTGTTAATAAGACATCGTCTTGAAAATATCGAAATAAAGACATATAAGGACCTCATCACGGAAGCTTACGGCATACTTAAAGCGGAAAAAAAGGTTCGAGACAACAAGATGCTCCTTCCTGTTGTAGAATACGCCGACGAGGTACCATTGGATCAAATCATTGAAGATCACGGAATATTTGCCGGGGATTTATACGCGGTTAAGAATAACATGGAACGCGTCATGGTATTCATAAAAGAAATTGCCAGACATTTGAGCGAAACCGATCCTTCTCTCGTTGAGGTAACTGAAATGGCCGAAACCTTAACTATAAGATTAAAGCACGGAATTAAAGAGGAGTTATTTGACTTGGTATTGAGGCTTCCAAATGTAGGAAGGTCGAGGGCTCGAATTCTTTACGACGCTGGCTTCCACACAGTAGAACAAGTAAGAAAGCAGAACTACTACTTGCTTCACAGAAAAACGGGATTAGGCGTTCGAACTTGTAAGAAATTAGTCGCCAAGGAATAAAAAATTCTTTATTCCAAACCCCTCTAGTTCTTTTGATAACCCTCACTTTGAATATAGATTTTTTTCTTTATATGTATCAATTGTAATATCATTGTAAAAAATTTATCCTAAGATAAGCGATTCTCGTGATTGGCAATTCAACTGAAAAAAAAAAAGATGCCAAATCGGATAATCCAAATATGTCATTACCAGAAGGAAAGGACTTAGTAAAAGAATGCTCTGAATCAAGCATTCAAAGGATCAAAAAGAATCTTGTTAAAAAACTAAATATTGAATTGAGCGAAAACTTATCGATAATCGCTCAAATTAACGATTTATTACTTACTTCGAATTTAATGCCAGAGGAAAAAAAGCTTGAATATTGCAAAGGTCAGCGCCATTTTATGAAGCAATATTTAAAGTATATTTCGCTAAAATATGGATTATGAAATCGAAATTGGATATTGTTTGTGCTAAAAATCCCTCAATGTTATTTTTTTTGTTCCTTTATTTCTGGATATAAAATAAATCTTCTTGCGTCTTTTTCAAAAAACCTTCTCGAAAACAGATATCTATAAATCTTTTAACTTTTTCTTTTGAAATTCCGTGATCTTCGGCAAGCATGTAAATGACATGTTCCGGAAATCGTTTAAATCTTTGATCGAGTTTTCTTAAAACCATTTTGAAAAAATCGTATTTAGTAAGTTCTTTGTTGCTATAAATATTATCAAAATTACTCGAATTAGAAATACTATAATCTCCATCTGCTGAAAAATCTGGAAGTCTACCTGTTTCTTTTAAGGACAAGCTATTTTGCAGTTCAATTAATCTTTTTCTTGCGGCAGTTGCTCCCTTTATTACTTCTGAAGTCGATTCTAATTGAGTAACTATGTGAAAATGCCCGCATCTCAAGCATTTTTTACGTTTTTGAGTCGTCTTCACAAGCGAATAATTATTACACTTGAAACAACAAAATACGAAATAGGGAGTTACGTCTTTTTTCCATCCCCTTTCTTTCATCAATCCTTCTCCTCATCGTTAATCTTTTGTTCGTGCACATTTCTCAAGATAAAAAACAGTTCTTCGTGATCGTCAACGCATATGATTCTTAAATCACTCTTTTCTGAAAATTCTATAGCGGCTCTCTTGAGTGATCTTTTGTGCCCCTCATATTTTTCCTTAAATTCAGAAAAATCAAGAATATTTAATACTAACTCGTATTTTTCGTTGGAAACTTCGTTGAATTTTTCGACATCAAATAGTTCAATATCCTCGGCTGGATAGATCTGAACAAGTACGTTTTTGCCAATAACCACATGTTCCTGAGATTCAACAAAAATATGTGTCATGTTCCATTCACCCAATTTTTTCCTCAAACCCCATCTCATGGGGAGGTTCTTGCTTATTGTAAAATCAGCTTGTAACATTATAGGATTCTTATTGATGGCTTTGATTGTGAAATCTTCTAAGCTAAATTGTTTTGATCCTTTTAATCCCTTAATGTTATTCTTGGAGATATCAGTATTGGTCCCAATATCTAAGTATTTATGAATTTTAGCCCGCACATTACCCTGCCCCTCTGATATGTTTGATTCCCCAGAAATATTGACTAAAGAACTCGCATTAAAATCAATTTGGTTCTGGCTACTAGTACCAATGGATTCGTTAAGTATTCGATTCGAGTTCTTGAGATTGTAATTCATCTTCTTAAGTCTATTGAGTGCAATGTTCAGATAAATTTCGTCTTTAGAATTCTTTGTATATAGTATGAGGACTCTACCCTTTCGATGACGAGCCGTGCGTCCTTTCCTTTGTATCAACCGAATTTCTGAGGCGACTACATCGTAGAATATAACGAGATCGCATTCAACAATATCCAATCCCTCTTCTGCCACATTTGTAGCTACTAGAATGTTATATTTTCCTCGTTTGAAATCATCAAGGATCTGAATTTGTGTTTTCTGGGATAAACCCGTGTCTTTTTTTGATTTAGTAGCTTGACCGACGAATCTTGCGGCTTTAATAGATTGTATCTTGTTTAATTTTTCTACAATATTTAATACTGAATTTCGGAGCTTAACGAATACTAAAATTTTTAATTCAGGGCTTGATTGAAGCTCCTTTCTCAAATAATTTTCAAGCACGTGATATTTAGGATGTATTAACTTTTCTGGTGTGAAATCCTCACATTTTTGAAGATCAATGAAAATTCTTCTTATCTGCTGGTTAGAAGCCAGGATTTTTACTGCCTTGGAACTATTTTTTTTCCGAGCGTCACTCCGTAACTTTTCAAGGTATTCTAATAACACATCAAGCCCCTGTTGCTCGACAAGTTCTATCATGTGATATAAAATCAACGCTTGAGCGTTAACGGATATTGCTCCATAAGAGCCCGTCTTTTCACCTTCACCCCTGAGTATATCAATTAAGTCAGAGTTAAGCTTTACAAGGTCCTTCCTTAAGACTTTCTTTGTTAATGGGCTGGATTCCTTCGATATAAATCCATTTTGGGCGAGATAAATCAACCTTTCTTCTAGGATCTGTTCTATTGCCTCAACGGAATCTTCCATCAACTGAGTTCTTTCTACTCCGATCTTGAATATATCCATTGGTTTGAGATACGACTTCACATCATTATCTTTTCTCGAACGGATGTGAATGTTTTCCACGGGCACATGCAAGCTCTCGCATAAAGTTAAAATCTTCTCTTTCGTGGATCCAGGAGATGCAGTTAAGGCTAAAATAAATCCGTCTGAATTCTGCTCAAGAAATTTATCCGCAATCAAGATGTACGGATAATCTCCAGAGGCGTGGTGTGCCTCGTCTATTACTAACAAGCAAACTTTCTTTAAAGCGTATCTATTGCTAACCAGATCGTTTCTTAGGGTTTGGGGGGTGTAAAACAACACCTGTCGGTTCTTAAATATTTCTAACCTTTTTTCAGGAGGAATTTTTCCCGTGAGGATTCCAAACCTATCTTCGGGAACTTGAAGCTTATATGAGAAAGATTCGTAATGCTGATTGATTAACGGCCGAGTAGGGGCCAATATTATAATTTTACTTCCCGCAGGCACCATTGTTAATGTTTTTAACGCTACTAACACGGCAATAACGGTTTTTCCAAGTCCTGTGGGCAACACTACTAAAGAATTTTTACCCGCACACTTGTCTGCGATTTCAACTTGGTATTTTCTATATTCTATTAATTGATTTTTAGTGTTTTTTTTTTCGAGAGTTTTTTCTTCTTGAATATCGTTTTTAATATCACTCATTATTGCTCAACTTTTACCTCATAGCGATCGACTTTTAAGTTAAACACGGGTTTGTTAAGTCTTTTATAAGAGAGAATGATGCGACCTAGTTCTAATCCAAGCCTTGAGGGATATATAAGATCGTTTCCGTTCTTGTAAAAAAAATATGGATGATGGTTCTTTACTGCTTGGACCATGGCTGATAATTTTGATGAGGTATCTTTAAGGTCAAAACCTTTTCCTCGTTTAATCTCTAAAAAAGCATAAGTCAAATCTCCCAGCTTTTCAGCGTGATCTTTTTCAAGCGTGATGATATCCGGAATTTTATCTAGAAAACTTTCGGTCCTCAAATATATAATACCGTTTTCCACGCTCTTTTCTAAAATATGGTTTTTAAAAGTCGAACGCATTGTTTTTTGCGTTTCTAAGATCAAATCAATTGCTAAATGCGTTTCTTGAGGATTTAAACCGAAGTACCTTGCAAGTTCCGTGAAATTAAATTTTTTTTCGTATTTTCCCTCAAAAGAGTTCAAAATTTTTACGATATCTTTAATCTTTTCAATAAGCGAGTAATTTAGATCTGATCTCATTGTCACATTCGTTATTGCTTGAAATTATTTAAAGAAAAAAACTTATTGAATGGTCATCTATAGAAAAATTTCAGAAGATTTTTGAATAGAAAAAAATATCACTTATAAAGTGGGGTTCAAATAACTGCATTAATCTATTTATAAAATACAAAATAAAGATACAAAAAAAAAATTAGGTTTTAATCTTGGATTTAAAGGATTTTTTGAATTTATGAGGAAATCTTTTTCGTAAATCTCCCTTAACCTTAAGAAATATGCCTCCAATGACGAAAGGAGCGATAAGAAAACCCAGTGAAAGCGTTGAGGCTAAGACCACTTGTTTTTTCTCTTCTTCCTGTCCCTTCAATGCTCCCGATGGTTCAGAATACAATGAAGAAGTCCATGTATGGACTAATTCCGGATGGTCTAAAAATGGGTCCTCATAGAACATTTCATAGTAATAATCTCCGTATTCAGTTGGAATATATTTCAGGAAATAATTTGTCTGATTAGCATTCTCTGTTTTAGTCTCGTTTAAGTAAATGCGTTCGATAAAATCGTCGTTTAAATACACATCCACAAAAAATCGGTATCCATAAGGCCCCGATGCCAAGCTTCCGTTCTCAACAATTATTTTTGACGATGCTCTAAATTCCACACTTCCGTCGGATATCGTCAGGGCGTTGAAGGACTCAATCGACTCGCAAAATGTTGTAAAGGAGATCGGAAAGCTCAAGATAACCGTCCCACCTTCGTAAACTTCGATCTTGCCCTCCACGCTCGGATAATTATCGATTGTGATTGGAACGACGATTTGTTGCCAGAAATAATTTTCACTTGCACTTAATGAAAACGATCCTAATTGCTCGCTTTCGAAGATAGCCGTATAGTCCGTGGCTATTACATCGTAAATTAATTCACTTAATGACACGCTCACATTAACGGTATTACCCAAGGCTATGGTGGCTTCGCACGACACTTCTCCGCGTATCCATTCTGAATTAGCCATTTCACAAATCCAGAAGAGTGCTTCTTGTTCGATTTCCATTTTTTCCGTGGACAAGTAAAAATCATTGATGTCTTCGAAATATATTTGTTGGACTAAATCCTGAATTAAAGAAGTGTCAAAATCGTAATCTTTACCAAGGAGATCAAATATCTTGAAGCAATAATAGACACTAGCAATGCTCGAATAATCAAGGCTTTGAATGGCGAAAGATAATATCTTTTGGTCGTCCAAGGTGTATGTCTCCAATATTTTTAACAATTCCAATGCAAAATAAGTATTTTTTAACACCTCGATCTTATCATCCGTGTAGCGAGGTTGGAAATACGCAATTCCCCCTTCTTCAACAATGTTTCTATATAAGAACTCCGTGAGCGAATCACAATCGATACCCGAGTCGCTTAAAGAACCCAGATTCAGGTAATTATAAATTAAGATTAACGACTTGATTCCGTAATAGGTGTATTCGAGAAAAACATTCTCGTCTCTCACATCTGCGGGGGCCCATATTAAGCCTCCGTTAGGAAGAAATCCCCCGTTTCCATCATATCCTGGCTCTAAGAATTGACAATCAACGATCGATTGAAGGAACCCTAGCAAAGAATACAAATTGTCTAAGTCATCCAACTTGAATGTGTTTTTCAGGATCTCCAAGGCGAAATATGTGGCTTTATGTGAATAAGGCATACCTATTGCTTGAAAAATTTTTCTATTACCATAACTATTTGTTTCGGTAGGAAATGTTTTGAAATACATGCAATCGAGAGCTATATTCACTTGAGAACCGAACATCGACTCTGGGAAGTAATTTAACATACAAGCGTTGGTGATTTGGTTGAAAATAGCCTCTTTTTCTAATAAAGCAAGATTGTTGTACTTGTTCTCCATTTTAAGGCTTTTAACAATGGAATTGAGAGATTTTATGGAGGTGTAATCTTTCGAAACAATAGAATAGCCTCCTATTGGGTTCTTGTAAA
This sequence comes from Promethearchaeota archaeon, assembly GCA_016930515.1. Classification (GTDB taxonomy): domain Archaea; phylum Asgardarchaeota; class Lokiarchaeia; order Sigyniarchaeales; family SOKP01; genus FT1-020. Next base: position 62,858 of record JAFGGO010000085.1, read on the forward strand.
GATTGAACGAGTTAGCAATTTCATCTAGCTCTAAAGTTGGAATCATTGATAGAGATCCCGTGTTATACAAAGATCTTAAGATCGCGTAAGTGAACCAAATGTCGTGGTTGTTTCTGGTGGTTCCGTCGTCCCAATTACCGCGCTCGTTCCTATGAGATATCACATATTGAATAGTCGCTGTCCTGTCGTAGCTAGAAAACCAAGTCAAATCTGATAATTCCACGGCCATTGCGCTCGCAACCAAGTTCATTTCCTCTTCTAATCCAATGAACTCTCTCATGGCGAAAAAATGCTCACTCGTCTGATAAGTACTATCCATATATTCCCAAAAATCGCTTAATCCCATGCTTGCCACGCTTCCAAATATTTCTAAGACTTTAACGCAATAATAAGAAGAAATCGTGCTTTTATCGCTTGGACAAGTTGTATAAATCGATGAAAATTTATCGTTTTTAAAACAACCGTTACTCCCGTGAAGAGAATTTATGAATAAGATGATATCGTCCACTTCATCCCCATAGGTTAACCAATCGCTTAAGAGAAGATCCAAGGTCATGACTGCGTGGAATGTATTTTCTGCCGTTGGAATTAGAAATTCGCTGGCTAACGAAGGATCGTAAGGCCTGCCCATGAATCCGTGTTCCAGGGGATTGTAACAGCTCCAAATGAAATTAATAGTGTCTTGCGTGTCGATTAGAGATAAATTTCCCAATAAGTAAAGGATTATCGTTGCGTAACAATTAACTTCCAGAAGAGACGTAAGTGGGTAGTAGATGCTGAGAAAATCGGTGTCTAAATATCGATCGGAATAAATGTCGCTAAAGAGGTGAGTAGTTGCATTGTAATGCGCCATGATAAAGTTCACGACATTGTCCTTGTCGATTGCTATTTCTTTACCCAAATACATCAAACTCTGAACGGCGTAGTAAGTGGCGTGGATGGATGGATGGTAATATTCCGAAAAATATCCGTCCTGACGGAATTCTTCAATCTTGGCGTCAAGTACTTGTTCCATTATTTGCTGGGTACTAAGACTATGTTTGATATAATGCAGATCTTGGTTTGGGTCGCTTTTATAAGCGTTAATCGGGGACATGTTCCAAAACGAAGCAATAATGCCCGTTATAACCAGCACTAAACCAGTTAATTTTAATTTTCGTGTTATATTTACATTCCTTGTTCTCATTATTAACACAATTTTTAATTTAACGCTTGAATATCCTCGATCCATTTAAAGAAAAAACTTGAAACCTATTTCATTTCTTCTTGAAGAATAGAATCATATTGTTTAAAGAAAAAACGAAAATTATAATGAAAAAAAAAGGTTAAAATTTATAACAGGATTAATGTCTTCGTTTGTTTACAACAACCCCTACCAATAAGACGGTAGCTGCTGCACCAATCACGATTCCGATGACAACAATAATGACGATTACTGTTGTATCGGGGGCGGGACTTGTACTAGCAAGCTTTACTACTTCTACTTCTACAAAGGATTCGCTTCCTACAACATCCCTAACGTAAAATTTAATAACAACGCTGCCGCTTTCTAATTCATTCCAAGCGGTTTCATTAATCGTGCCGCTTTCGCTAAATATTTCTATCGGCTCTCCATCGTTTAATGTATACCAGATCTTTTCAACATTCGTTTCCGTGATCTGAAGCTCGAAGTCGGGAGGTGATTTAAACTCCTGTCCAGTTAAGGGCATTTTGATCGAGATCATTGGTGCTTGGGTGTCCTTCAATACCGTAACCCTTGCGTTTCGCACATTTCCAATCGAATCGTTGGCGTAGAAAATAATTTCCACCAAACCATCTCCTAAATCGTTCCATGCTGTTTCATTGATCTCACCCGTACTCGATTCGTTTATTGCCGGGATGTATATTGGATCTCCGCCGTTTAAAACGTACCAAATGGCGCTTAACTCGCTTTCCTCGATCCAGATGTCATATGCGGGCGCAGTTGCATTAAATGCCTCGGTTTCCAAGGGTGAATTGATCGTGATATTCGGACCAATCAATTGGGACCACGCCACGAGAATAATATCGAGCGAAGAAGTACTATTTGTCAATTGAAGCAAGACTCCCGTTGCCGTATCAAATTTTACAATAATTCCCTCCAAAGGATTTACCGTAACATACTCGCAGGTTCTCCCTCCGTAAGTTCCAGACTGCGTTCCGTACATGCCAATTAACATTTCTATACTGGTTTTTGCAATGACCATAGGAATTCCCCCTAAAAGGATTAAATATTGATTTTCTAGTGGCGGGGAATTCTCGCTATAGATTGTTCCAATAGGAGGATAAAACAAGCCTGATGGTACTTCAGTCACGACAATTCCCGTAAAATTTTGATGCATTCCACCAACTTGAGTCTCATATGTCCATTCGTCGCCGGTCTCTATAACCCATTCTTCTGAGGAGGCACTCGTTATAGACCAATTAACGAGGATATATTGCATGATATCGGTTCCGGATATAGATGTTAGACTAAGAGCGATTCCTGTCGCCCTGTCGATGTTTATGAAATAATCTGAACCGTAAGACAAGACAACATATTCACACTGCCTTCCCCCGTAGGATGCCGAACTCGTTCCCGCAATTGATGCGATGGATTCTATCGTACCATTGTCATACACATACATGAAAAGATCTTGATCAGGTTCTGGCGGACCTCCTTCGTAATAGATTGTTCCAATTGGAGGATCAGGGTAATCCGGAACGGATGTCACCTCAATTCCCATAGAACTTAAGATATCTCCGTTAAGTATTATATTGTATGTCCATTCTTCGCCCACCTCTACAAGCCAGGTTGGCGGCCCCCAAACCGACCAATTAACGAGGATATATTCATCTCCCCACTCCGTTGTTATATTCAAGGCGATACCCGTAGCATTGTCGATATAGAATGTCTTTCCCATCCCGTTATCGAGAACAACATAATAACATTCCTTACCTCCGTAATATCCAGAAAAAATACCATTAGTTTCCGCAGCCTGCCCAATGGTCGCATTGTCAAAAACATATTCGTAAGAAAGGAGAACTCCAAGTTGAGGCATATTCCCTAATTCATACCTATCACCAATAGGAGACCTCGGGTATTCTTGAACATCAGTAACCTTGAACCCAAATTCTCGTTCATAACCGTATTCTAAAACATCATATATCCATTCATCGCCCTCAGAAACGAGCCACTTTGTAGGCTCTCTTGCCACGCTTGCTAACGACCAATCAACGAGAATTAATTGCTCCCCCCAATCCGTTGTTATGTTCAAGACGATGCCCGTGACGTTGTCAATATAGAATATGCTTTCCATGAAATTGTCGAGAACAACATAATGACATTCCCTACCTCCATAATACCCTGAAGAAATACCGCTGGTCTCAGCCGCCTGCGCAATCGTTATGTTATCAAACACATAAAGATTGAAGAGACTAATATTATAAGGACTCGAGTTATTCCTATACATCATACCAATAGGAGTGCTGGGATATTCTGGAACCTCCATGACTTCGATGCCCATTGTATTCAAGAAAGTCTCGTCTTGAAATACTTCATATGTCCATTCTTCGTCTCCCGAAAGGAGCCACTCTCCAGGTTCGATTGTTGGATTCCAGTCTATGAGGATATACTCTTCATCAATTGAATGTTTTTCTAACAGAATACCTGTTTCAATATCAATAACATAGAAACTTCCATCATACCAGGCAAGGATACATTCACGAGTGAGTCCACCATAAATCTCAGTACCAGTAGTGCCGTTATCCCGTATTTGCTCCATTACTTCATCGTTAAATACAATCCAGTTACAAAAATGCTCATCCGATTGTATGAGCGAGGAATTTAAATATAATGCTCCCATAACCGACCCGTATGGCTCGGAAACAGATGTCACTTGGGCAGTTAAGTTCCCTTGCCCTAAATATCCTTCGTACTGATAGGTCCAGGAGTCGCCTACAATCACGTGATAATCTGCTACTACATTTTTAATTAAGATGTTTCCCGAAAACATTAAACAGAGGATAGAGATGGAAATTATTCCTGCTTTTTTTCTATTTGAAAACCTCATTTAATTTTTCACTTTTAATTTTTTTATTAGATTTCGGACCATCATGGTCTCGATTTAAAATAGAAGACACCTGTTTATAAATCAATAAGGACCAAAATTATACTCATTATTAGGATGCTCGTAAAAATGCGCTTCTTTTGAATAATAAGGATAGATTTTCAATTTAACTTCGAAAAAGAAGAAAAAAGGTGATAAATTGGACTTTAAACAATGACTTAATCGTTACTGATTAATGATGATTACGATAAAATAGGATGATGCTATTGCTAGTATTTATTTAAATTCATTCGCAATATTCTATTTTAGATAATTTAGGAATTTTTTATTCTAATAAATTCAATTATTTAATGTAAACGATTTCAGGATCAAATTCTTAATATTTATCAATTGTTTAACTTGAGGAGAACCTTCCTCAAATCATCAGTAGACTTTACTAAGCTTTCGAAATTTGGAATCTTAAATCGATCGAATATTCGTTTTTTTACTTGGGACTGAATGGTGCTCATTCGTATTCCAAGTTTCGAACAGAGCGCGTTTACGGTAAGATCTTCTCTTTCTTTATAGAAACAAAGCAGGACCATCGAAGAGACCACTCCCGCAATCACGTCGTCCTTCGTGCAATTTATCACATTCCACAACCGATACATTATAGTCTTAGATTGATAGTAGAATTCCATGTTCAGCTTGAAATGCTCGCGCAATTCCATTATTTTCTGAAGCACGTATTCCTTCCTGTTTCGTTCGGCGTATTCTGGCATAAACCGGGATATTTGGAGCTTGAAAGCGTTAAACTCTTTCTTCGTGATTTTTGAAACCTCAAGCAATTCCTGCTCGTTGATGGACATGTTTCTGATTTTCAGGCAGAAGTAGATGGTTAAGGGTACGAGCTTTTCCGGACTGCGATATTTTGTACCAGGTCGTAAACAAGCCCTGAATTTCTTGAATCGTGCGAGTACTAGATTTGATTGAGATTTTGGTAAGTGAAGGTGCTCGAAAATTCTCTTGATTTCACTTCGAGCCTTAATGTTAACAAGTTTCTTGCTGTCTTGTATGCAATGGAGCTTGTTAAGCTTGTCTAAACGAGACGACGCAACGGTTCTAAGCCTTTCTCTTCTCGTTCCAATTGTGGTTCCGCCCAAAACTGCGTGTTGTACTCGTTTATCTTCGTAAGGCTTGTGATATTCGAAAATCTTCGATTCGATGACGATTCCACAATCCACACACACATATCCCTGTTCGTGATCTTTTATATTATTAGAAGAACAATTATCACACTTGATCTTGAGATCGTTCGAATTTGTGCTTTTATTTACATTCTTGCATGTTGCCATTTCAATCACAATTATTTTTACAAATTCTAATAAGAGAAATAATTGGGGGTGTACGCCTTTTAAAGTTTATGATTAGGATCGAAATCCTTACTTAAAACGGCCCTATTCCGTTTTTTCAATTTTGTAAATTCGTAAAAAAAGAAGAAAAGTGCATTTTTCTGATCACTTGTTGAAAAGTGACCCCAGAAATGTAGTAGATCAGGCTCTTGCCGCTAGTAGAAGTAACCAGATTAGCTATGGATTCTACTTAATAAACGTATCAATGGAAGAGGCAAATTTACTACTCTTTGGGAAAAGTTGATCAATAGTTGCAAAAGTGAAATGGATTATCAAATAGTATAAAAAACTTTTTTTTTTACACAATTTTATGAAAGTAGCAAGGTTTTAAATAAATATTTTTAAATCTTCAAGCAAATGGGAAGTCTAAATTTTCCCACGCTATATCTAAAAAAATAATAAACACAAAAGACATGATAAAATTAATTAAAATATATTTAATGATATTTACAGCAATTATAACATTCAGGATGATTCAAGAACCAATTAAAAAATAGAAAAATACATCCTTTCTAAATTTATTAATTTAAAATTGTAAAGAATCTCTATTTTCATTGAAAACCTCGCTAAGGACCTTAATAAAGTAGAAATAGGTATTTCTATCTATTTCTTCCAGTTCCACCATTTTAACAACAATGGATCGTGAACCTGATTAGATGCAAAATAAACCGCACACCTGCAAACATATAATAGGCACTTATCAATGGACTTTTCTTGATGGTTGCAAATTTTCTCGTATAAAAGCTCGGGATTTTCACCCTTTAAGTGGTTTATCGAGGTGATGTTGACATTCCAAAAACTTTCGGCTATTTTCTTTCCAACGCCTGGTATTTTGGATAATTCCTGAATGCTTTTTATTTTATCCATATCAATCAATATTATTTTATATAAATCAAGAAAGTTATTTTTATAAAATTATAGTGTTCAATGAATTATTAAACACCTATAGTTCTCGATTTTTCTTTTAAATATATTCGTTAATAAATATTGACAACATGTTTATAGATGCTTTTTGGGTTATTATCGTATTGATATCATCAAGTATCCTTTCGAGCGTCGTTTTCTCGTTAAAAATGCCCGATCGCTTGAGAACCGTCTTGATGGCGTTCTTTTTCGTTGGAGTGTTCATTCACGAGATCTCTCACGCAATCGCCGCGTTTTTAGTTGGTTTGAAGGTTAATCACTTCGAGGTAAAATGGAGAAGCGCCAGAACTGGTAATATTTCACCTCATGGAAGCGTGGGAACAGATGTCAGGCGAAGTTTTCTTCAACAACTCGTTGTATCTATTGCACCCCTGCTTGTGTCAACTTGGTTGTTTTTCTTGTTCTTAGACCTTGCCTTGAAGGCTCAATTTGCGGACGTGATAAACTTATTGGCTGGATTTGCCTGTGTTTCGGTGCTATTTAGTGCCAGTCCTTCATATCAGGATTTCGTTTTAATAGGAAGATACTTCAAAAAAGATGTGATGTATTCTCTTTACCAAATTGGACTAATCTCTGCCTCCTTAACAATCGTGCTGGTGCTTTCTTGGGCATATTCCCCAAGTTTCTTCAATATCCTATATTACATTCTCGTTGGTGTTTTCTATTATATTTTAAAATACTCGATTAAGGGTGTAAGTGCCTTGTTGCAATCGAAGCGTTCGAATTGGAAACAATGGCAGGACTTGAGTATCCTAAATCGAAAAACGCATAAAGCAATAAAAGCAAGACAATTAGGCGTGAAGGAGGCTCATTGGTAATGAAGGCGTATATCATACTAATTGTTGGAGTGGCATTTATTGTGTTTTTCCGCGAAAATCCGCTCGGGGCCGTCGTCATTTTAGGTGTGCTGGGTGGGGCTTACTTCTTGTACAAATCAAAAAGTCACGCAAGAAGGAGTACTGGTAATGGCTTATTCGGAGGGCGTGGACACGATTATCAGGAAGAAGAACTCAGAATCTTGACTTTTCTTGCCTTATCAAAACTCCTGAACGACAGTACTAAAGTAGACATCGATCTTATCTCCAATACCGCTAATGAAAGCCGAGATGAGAATAAAGACTTTCATGAAATGGCAAAAAACGATATCTTACGATTATTCGAGGGATAAATCTTGACTCTTATTCAATCCCACTTCGTGGATAATCTGGAAGATCTATTAATAAAATGTAAAATCGTGTCGATATTTGGACCCTCGGGATCTGGAAAAACAACCTTGGCAATGCAGATTGTTGCATCTCTTCTTGATCAACAAGGAAAATCAGAACCTTCGTGCGTGTGGGTTCAAGCAAGCGAGCGCTTTTCTAGAAATAGGTTCGAAACGATGATTAAGGCTTCAAAACCAAAAGCCTGCAGTCTTTTAAGTCGTATTTTCGTCCTTCCAGGATCGTTGCAGTGTCGCAACTTGCTTGAGCAGCAAGTCACTCTCGAAAAAGTCTCAAGTCCATCAACCATGCTTCCACCCGACCTTAAAATTGTTGTAATCGATAATATCTCCCATCATTTACGGTACGCGGTATCGAATGGTAAAGATGCCTTTGCAAGCATGAAAATAATGAACGAATTTTTCGACTTCCAGCTCCTCCCAATCATCATGACTTGTCAAAGAGAGGGAATCGCCCTCTTACTCGTTCACGAAATCTCTTATGTCCCAGAATTGGACACAGATAGACCTTTTTTTCATAAATTATATGATAGAATAGAATGCATTAACATCCAGTTAACAATTGATAACGAGAATGCAAAAAAACTTCTTTTAATGACTTACAATGCACAAAAATTTGAAACACATTATTATTATAGGATATGCGATGCTGGAATCCACTGTAGACTCTTAATTTAGCATTATTTTTGTTAAAATGGCTATAAAATGAATAATGATGAATGATAATATTAGCTTAAGGTAAAATAAATATTACAGACTAGAAGTAACTACTAAAATCCTCGATTTAAAGAATCTTTTTATTATCAAACATCTATTCTAGTAAAAACGAAAAAAAGTTTTACCCTTGCAAGTTGAATAATCGTGTCGTTAGATAGTATAGTTGGAAGAGAAGTAACCTTAAGAGGTCACGCTAAAGACGCAAAAGCCATGGGCGTGTTAGTGACTCCTGAAGGATCCGTAATATACATGAGAGGGCTACCCTCTTGGTCTTCAGACTTGATAAACAAGGAGATATACATTAAGGGCGTGTTGAAGAAAGGTAAAATAATTCCCGATCCAGTTGTTGACGAAAACGGAGGATACAGCACTGGTGCGCACGGCAAACAGCTCTATTTTGAGCATTCGAGGTGCAAGATTACCTCGGTTAAGAATTCTTAAATTGGTGTAAAGCGATTATCAACAAGAAGAACAATTCTTTTCAACAATGAATACATAAAACCATAAATCTTATTCGTGAATTTTATTCAAATTGATCTCTCTCTCTTTTCTTTTAGAAGAAATAGTATAAATTGACATGCTCTAAATAAGAAATTGGACAAATGAGTAAGATTTAATAAGTAATAGCGTGGCAACATTCAGGGCCTACAAGGGAACCATGCATGCCCTAACCATAAAACCGTTTGAAATTGTATATGTGTGCAACTTGCTGGTTCCTAAACCCATAACGGAAAGTAAATTTGACGAAAATATAGCATTTATGAACAAAAAGGAAATAGAACTCGATTGCGATTTGGAACCAGAGATAGTGGAAAAGGAAATTTCTAAAATACTTTCAACTAATAATTTCTAAGTTCTTGATAAGAAGCCAGGAGTAGATTCTCCAGATTTCAGGCTGATAAAAGGTATCATGCTAATATTTAAAAATTGAAGTTTTTGGAGGTTACCATCTATGAACCTTTCCAAACATCCCTAAAGAGGTTACAATGATCCTGCCCATGATCTCTTTAACTTTCATTGGATTTTTTAAAATTCTTTTAATGAGATATTAATTTAAAAGGGGAGAAGGATTTGAAAAAATGATAATTAAAGAAAAAATGTTTTTAATAACGTTTGTTAAAAATTAAGTATTTGTTTGTTATTTTTTGGAATCTGATTGAAAGACTATGATGGTATTTTGAAATGTATGTAGAAATTTTTACGAAGAAAATAGAAGTTAAAGATAATATGTTGCGACTCAGTAACATGGAAATTGATAGCTTTTCTCAAATTAAGGGGTTAGAAGATTTAACAGAACTTAAACGCCTAAGTCTATTTAATAATCGTATTTCTTCAATTTCAAACTTAGATTCATTATATCATCTTGAACAATTAAATCTCTATGGAAATCGAATAAGAGAAATTTCTGGCCTAGAGAATTTAATCAATCTAAAAACCCTTTTTCTTTCTGAAAATAAAATAAGAGAAATAAAAAACCTGTCTAATCTTCAGAAGTTGGAAAATCTCTCTTTTGAAGATAATGCTATAGATAAAATCCAAGGTTTATCAAATTTATATAATA